>JBNGDS010000001.1:0-4752 GCA_049975365.1 Desulfomonilia bacterium
ACTCCTAGGAGTATATCTCCTTCATTTTATTATTATATCACTTGTTAAAGAAGGGCATCCGTACGATTTCAGAGTGTTTACAATATGGGCTGTCCATATTTTTATCGATGGAGTTCAGAACGCATATAGAGAATTGTGGTTTGTGACTGAACGTCCGAGTCATCAGTCAACTTATATGCCGATTTTCCAATATCTGCTCTATGCATTTACACTGACTCAAAAGAATATTAACAGTCTGGTAAATAATTTCTATTTGTTCAAATCAGTTATCTTAATTTTTGACGTGTTGACTTGTTTGTATTTGATACTATTCATAAAATCAAACTATAAAAATACTCGTAACACAATATTCTATTCTCTGCTGTTCGCACTAAATTTTTCGTATTTTTACAACACTGATATCTGGGGACAAGTTGATGGCGTATGGGTTTTCTTTCTCTTTGCCCTCGTTTTCCATGTTTTGAGAAAAGAGATGCTGCCCTCATTATTTTATCTATTGATGTCAATTAATTTTAAACCGCAGATAATAATCTTTATTCCAATATTATTTCTATTTTTTCTCGATACAGCAAAGAAGAACTACTCTCTCAAGAATGTGTGCATGTGGGTTTCTTTTTCTGGAATAGTTCAACTTCTCATCTTGCTTCCGTTCTGGAATAGTTTAGATCTCGTGTGGAATTGTATTGTTTCTTATGCACACATACTCCCTGTTGTCTCAATGCATGCCTTCAATTTCTGGTACCTGATTTTACAACAAGATCCGACAAAGATTATGGATACTGAAATCTTTTTGTATACGATAACCTATAAGCAGTTTGGTTTATTTACTTTTACAACATTCTATTTTATCACTGTCTTCCCGTTAATTCAGCATTACTATCACAAATATATCGGTACCATGCATAGTAGTGATGCATCAGGTGATAAGTTAGAATATATGGATTTTGATATCGGTAAAATATTTCTTATCTTATCAATTATCCCTCTGATCTGCTTCTTTTTTAATACCGAAATGCATTCACGATATACACACAGTTCTTTTATATTTTTAGTCTCTTATTGGATAGTATCCAGAAAACCGAGTGCGTTAATTTCTTATGTTCTCATTAGTATTGCGTACTTCTTCAACTCAGAATATGGAGCAGGTGTTTTGGGACTGAATAAACGTATTTTTGAGATTATCACTCCTGAACTGATTTCTGTTATGTATTTCATATCAATACTACTACTGTTGCTTGATTTATATGATGTCCCTGTCAGAACAAGAAGATATCTAATGCGGCTGTCTCCTCAGACTATCACTACATGATGATCGCCATCAACCTAAGGATTGGCCGGAATAACCAAATCGAAATACTCTCCGTTACCTTCACTCGAATTTATCCCTGACCCACTCGATGAGCATGTCTTCCATGGGCAGGATGTGCTGTACAGGATACGGAGAGTCCACGTTGGAACTGGAGAGAAACTCCTTGAGCCACATCTCTTGGGGCGGAATGATCCGGGAGAGCACAGTTGGGTCATCCATGCCGAGCCGCTTCGCGAACTCCACCTGGGAGATGAGAATGGGCTTGTCGATCAGCCCTGACACAACATAGGTGAACTGGGTCGCCTTCACGATAGTGACATCCTGGTTCTGAATCCTGCCTTCCCATGCTGCCTGGGCATCCTTCCCTTCAGCAACTCTAGCTCGGAGCACGTCGAGATCGCCCCCGGTGATGTTGGTGCAGAAATCCACGACCTCGGCCTTCGTGAGATTCCTGGCTTTGAACTGTATCTGCCGGTAGGGCCGCATGAGGTACATGAGCTCGCCGTAGCCCTGCACGATCTGGAGCGATGGCCGCTTCCCGATCTCCAGGAGATGCTTGTTCACCTTGATCCCCCGCATGTCATCCCGCGGAGAATCGAGGAATGAGAGGAGCTGGGCCGGGGTTTTCGCAACGGTGTAGGTCAGCGGCAGGAACCCGAAGAGGGAAAACAGCCACAGGATGCTCAGCACGAGGAACACTCCGCCTAAAACCCACATCACCCTGGTCATCTTTGTGCGTTCATCAGCCATCCTGACCTCCCTGGACCTTGATCACATGTTCAATTGCACGCCGCAGCTCAGGATTCTCAATCTTCTGCACCTCATCTGGATCGATATTCAGTGTGCCGAGTTTCTGCGGCAGTCTTTCTTTCTGTTCTCTTCTCTCGAGCCTTCCGAACTTGCCTTCCACCTTGTCGATCCGAACACCTGCCTTTTCCTTGATCCGGGGCAACAACACAGAGGAGAGGATGCCGATCTGCTGCACCCAGGCAGGCGAGTCGCACAAGATGAAAAGGGTCTTGTCCTTGATCTGGACCGGTTCTGTGTGGGATGCCAGGAGTTCACCGGCGATATCAGCCCATTCAGAGCGGATTCCCATGATTTTGGTGAATGGCTTGTATCGGCGAGAAAGAATTGATCCGAATTTCTGCATACCATCATAATCGGCAATTTGGGAAACAGTGTCAAACGGTATTCATAAAACAGGCGATAGGCATAGGGCATACGGCGTAAGGGAAGGATATTTCGAATTGCGAATTGCGGATTTCGAATGTATTGTTGGGCTCTGCCAAGTGCAACGGGATCGCCACGTCGGAATCCTCGGGATTCCTCCTCGCGATGACTGCACATAGCATAATCATTGCAAGTCCCCGAAGGAGGCGATGACTGCACATAGCATAATCATTGCAAGTCCCCGAAGGAGGCTACGACTGCGCTACACCTCGTCATTGCGAGCGGAGCGAAGCAATCTTGATCTATACAAGCAGAGCTGAGCATTGGTATGTCGAATTGCGGATTTCGAATGTATTGTTGGGCTCTGCCAAGTGCAACGAGATTGCTTCGTCGGTGTCTACAAGACACCTCCTCGCAAAGACCTCCTTTCTCTTGGGATCGCCACGGCGTATCAGAAGATACGCCTCGCGATGACTGCTCTACTCCTTGGAACTACAGCCGCTCCTACAATCTGTCATTCCTCTCATCGAGCAGCTTGATCAGCTGCTGCATGTCATCGGGGAGGTCGGCGGTGAATTCCATCCATTGCCCGGTTCCGGGGTGGATGATTCCCAGGAGGTGGGAATGGAGCATCTGCCGGTTCAATGCCTTTACCTGCGCTCTCACAACCACATCAGCGATTGTGTGTGCCCGCCGCTTGCCCCCGTACTGTGGATCACCCACGACCGGGTGGCCAAGGTCGCTCAGGTGCACCCGAATCTGGTGGGTCCGGCCGGTCTCAAGGTTTAGCTGGAGCAAAGACATTTCCTTCCACTCCTGGAGCACGTTCCAGCGGGTTCTGGCCGTCCTCCCTGTCTCCACCTTTGAACTCATCTTCTTTCTGTCTTTGGGGTGTCTTCCCATGAAGGTTTCGATCACCCCTTTGTCCTGGGGAAGCGTACCATAGCAGAGAGCCCGATACTCCCGTGTATGCTCGTGTGCCTTGAACGCATGACTGAGCGCGTCATGGGCACCACTGTTTCGGGCCACCACCATCACCCCTGAGGTGAGCTTGTCCAGGCGGTGGACAATGCCAGGCCGCTCGGGGTTTCCCACAGATCGAATCTCCGGGTAGCGAGCGATCAGACCATTCACCAGGGTTTTGCTCATGTTCCCAGCCCCCGGGTGAACCACCAGTCCAGCAGGCTTGTTGACCACGAGGATCCACTCGTCTTCATACAGGATGTCGAGGGGGATATCCCAGGCCTGGAGAATAGAGATTTCAGGCTCCCGTTGAACCCTCCCGGTGATGTGCATCCCAGATTTGAGCTTGTACGATGGTTTTCTCTGGCTGCCGTCAACACGCACATCACCCTGCTCGATGATCCGGGCAGCCTGGGACCGGGTGATGTGGATATGCTGTGAAAGGACGATATCCAGCCGGCTCCCTGCATCCTGGGTGCTGACCGTGATGTCTACCTTCTCTTCCACAACAGTGAGCTGAGCCTCCTGAATCGCAGGGCTTTCCTGAGGGCAGGCAATGACTCCATCGTTGCGGTGTAGCCTGCCGTGATGTAGGTGTCGATGTGATCGAAATCAGACCAGTCGGCATCGCCCACTTTCGGGTAGACCACGAAATCAGCCTCCCTGGTCCTGAAGGTATTCATGAGGGATCTGGCGATGTCATCTGCCCGGAACATGACATCCATGCTGTTCTTGATCTCGTTCTCATAGTCGATCGGTGTGATCTCCCGCGATGAATCCACCCCCAGAATGAAACTCGCACCCAAAGCCCTGGCAGCAGAGATGGGCACACGTTCCACCCACCCGCCGTCCACACAGACCCGGTTGTCGATCTTCACGGGCGGCAGTATGCCGGGAACCGCGCTGGAGGCCCGCACAGCAGGCCGGATCGGCCCTGAATGGAGAATCTCCGGGTAGCCCGAGACCAGGTCGAGCACCATGCAGGCAAAGGGGATTTTTAGTTCGGAAAACTTCTTGTCCGGGATGAGCTGATCGAGCTCCAGGAAGAAGAGCTCGGGGGAGATCACGGACCTCCTGAAAAGGAATCGGTAGAAGAAGTAGCCCTTCTTTGCCTTTCCGTAGATGGTCTCAAGAAACCCCTTGTCGATATCGGATGACAGCGAGAGGTTCTTTGCCTTGCTGATGAATTCTTCTGAATTCAGATAGCCTTTGATGATTTCTTCTGTGCGGTCGATGTCCAGGGTGTCTGCATAGATGGACCCGACAATAGCCCCCATGCTCGTTCCGGTCACGATGTCAGGAATGAT
>JBNGDS010000002.1:0-71194 GCA_049975365.1 Desulfomonilia bacterium
GGAACGACCTGGGCAGAATGGCAGGTACCCCTCATCACCAGGGGGTCATTGCCCGGGTGTCTTCCTACCCCTATACAGCACTGAAAGACCTCCTGGCGCTGAAGACCATCGTCATGTTGGACTCCATCGAAGACCCGCAGAACCTGGGTGCCATTGTCCGCTCGGCATATGCACTGGCTGAAGCCGGAATCGTAATCCCGGAAAACAGGTCCGCCTCCATCACCCCGGCAGTGGTGAAGGCATCAGCTGGTGCGACCGAGAGGGCGTACATCGCACGGGTGAAGAACCTTCGGGTTGCTGCACAGGAGTTGAAAAAGAACGGGTTCTGGATCGTAGGCCTCGATACACAGGCCAAAGAATGCATACGGGACATACCGAGATTTGCACAGACCCTCCTCGTCCTGGGGGGGGAAGACACCGGCATCAGGCCTCTCGTCGCCAGAGAGATCGATGTGATGGCGCGAATCCCCATGAAAGGCCCTTTCAATTCCCTCAACGTGGCCCAGAGCGCTGCAATCGCCCTCTATGAGCTCATGAGCGGGTAAGTGACACAGAAGGGGACATCCCGAACATCGCCTCACGGAAGGCGCTCATCACATCCGGGACGAGGAGAGTTTCCCTCCAAATGAAGTGATCGATTTGTCCAAACCGGTATTTTCTGCTATACCCGAATCTCACCATGAAAAAAGAACCCATAGAAAACTCGTATACACGGAAGGACGCGCTCCTGTACAGAGACGGGTCATCCGCGAGTGTGCACGAAGCGGTCTGCGTGGAGAAGGTCTTCAGTCTTGTCCTGAATGACGAATCCATCGGCCGCATGGTGGCAAGCCCGCATCAGCTCAAAGAGCTGGGCGCAGGATTCGTGATCAGCGAGGGCCTGGCCCACGATATCGGGAAGGTGGAGGTGGATGGCGACCGGATCCTGGTGTACTCGTCCTCTTCCCGGAAACCAGGCGGTCCTGTGACGGAATCGAGCGGGGGCATCTCCCTCGGGACCGTCAGGACCAGAATTGCATCGGAACTCACCATTGACCGGGATGATGTCTTCCGCGTCATCGGAGAGATCGCATCAGAACTCTGGGAGAAGACAGGGGGCGCCCACTGTTCTGTCCTGTTTTCGGAAAACAGGATCGTTGCCAAGTGCAGCGACATCGGGAGGCACAACACCGTAGACAAGGTGATCGGCCACGCGATCCTGGAGGGGATCGAGCTGTCCGGATGCATACTCGGGTGCACCGGGAGGCAGCCGGCTGGCATGGTTTCCAAGGCCATCAATGCGGGCATTCCCATCGTGATCAGCAAGGCCGCCACAACGGACGAGGGAATCCACCTGGCTCGAGCAGCAGGGCTGACACTGATCTGTAGGGTCAGGGAACATTCGTTCTGCGTGTACAGCCATCCCGAACGGATCGCGAACCTCACGGATACCGATCCCCGAACGCCGAGGAAAAAGAGACGATCATGCAGAAAAAAGACATAGACTTTGGTACGATTCAGCGCCACTTTTCCGGTGACCGGTTCGCAGAGCTGTGCGGGATCGAGATCGTCGAGACCGGCCCGGGGTATGCCAAGACCCGCCTCCAGGTGAAGGATCACCACCTCAACAGCCTGGACATGGTGCATGGAGGGGCAGTATTCACCCTGGCGGACCAGGCCTTTGCAGCAGCGGTCCACACCAGGGGAAACGTGGCTGTGGCCATCAGCATCTCGATCTCGTACATCAAGGCAGGCAGAGGACGCGTGCTCTTCGCAGAGGCCAGGGAGGTGTCGAGAACCCCACGCCTCGCTACGTACACCATCACGGTCACGGATGAAGCGGAGGATACCATCGCATCACTCCAGGGGCTTGCGTACGTGAAGAACGAGTCGCTTGTCATTGAATGACCACCCAGGGAAATCCGGCCCATCCTCCTCAAGAAAACCCTCGTCCACATCGGCAGCACACCTCATGGGGGACACCCCGGTCACGGCCGTGAAAGAGCTGCTGTGGCACGCGCTGCACGCTCGTCATTGAATATCCGTGCGTGCTGAGATACTATGGAGCCCCAGGATGAAGCGAATCGTCGTGATCTGCATTCTGCTGTGTTCCTGGTCTGTTCCGGCATTTCCCCTCGTCTCGGTGACGCGTGGCGGCGTCACCTTCACATACCCCGAAGGGGAGGACGTACGTGTTTCCAGGATGATCGAAGAGATCTCCGGCATCCTGGATTTCCTCGAGTCGAAAGGCCTTCCCGTCACCATGCCCATCCAGGTGATCCTCGATGACGACCTGGACAGGCCGGGGGCTGTGGTCCACATGATCCCGCACCGGAAGATCCGGATACCCCTTCGGGCACCTGGGGTGCTTGAGGATGGATACCTGGAACAGGACCCCTGGACGTATTTCCTCTTCATCGGCCTCTGTCATCAGGGCATCTATGCCATGCGATCGGGAATACCAGGATATGCGCACCGCGCGTTCGGAGAGGTGATATCGCCCAACCTGATCAACCCGCCCTGGCTCCTGGACGGGGTGTCGTTCCTCCTGTACACCCAGTACCGGCCGCACGTGGGAACGGATCCTTTCGACCAGGCTCATCTCCGGGCATCCATCCCCTCCGACATGGCAAAGGTGAGCAACCACCCCGGCATCTGGCCCGGGTATTTCGGATACCGGATCTACGGCAGGCCCTTCATATCCTGGCTTCATGCCGGCTACGGGTGGGCGGGCATCCATGAGTTTCTGGAGGTCCACGGTGCGGGGATCATCCCCATCGAGATCGATCTCAAGGCACGGCAGAGCTTCGGGAAGACCTGGCCGGCACTGTGGAGGGAGTTCATCAGCCAGCCCGGTCACCCTCCGAGGCGTGATGACGGGAGACTGATATACGGGTATGTGACCGATCCTGTCACGACATGGGACAATTCAGGTGTCTATCCCGGACTCAAGCGGGTGAGGCACAGGAGCAGGTACGGATGGCTGGACGATCGGGGAATCCTGTGGATCTCGGAATACGACTCAGAAGGAGTCTCAAAGCTCGTGGGGTACACGGAAAGAGGGATCACGCTTTCGTGCAGTACCGAGCACCTCTGGGACCCGGGAGAAGGAGGTGTGGTCGTGACCAGGGAAGGAAGCTCCGTCTCCCTGATCAGCTTCCGCATGAAATCGAGCCTGCTGGGAAAAACCTGTGCAGCACGCACCAGGATTCCCGCTCCTGAGGGAGCCCTGCAGCTGTCGGGACCGGTGATGAACAGGCACGGTCACATTGCCGTGGCAGTAAACATCGGCGGAAACTGGGACATCTGGGTGTACGACACAACCTGGAAACGGGTCACGCATTCTTCATCGGTGGAGATGGATCCCTGGTGGGATGGAGATACCCTGGTGTTCTCGTCTGATGTGACCGGCACATTCCAGATCCACACCGCAGACCTGAAGACCGTCACGCAGTGCTCCCATGCAGGGGTCCTGCCCCGTGATGGGACATACCTGTGCCTCACGGAAGCCGGGTGGGGAATGGAGGAGTATGTGGCACCCGAGGCCGATATCTCCCCCCGGGAATCCGAGCCACCCGATGAACAGCCCAAGACCGACCTGGAGGCACGTCCCTACTCCCCGATCCCCAGTATCTGGCCCAACTTCCTCACGCCGGACCTCTACGCAGGGGTTTCGGACGTCCAGATCGGCCTTGCGACCTGGGGCCGGGATGTGACCGGAGACTACACGCTCAACGGGGGGATTCGGTACTCGTTTCACTACGACTATGTCTCGCTCAGGGGAGGGGCTCACCTGAAGGATGTCGGCCTGCAGGCATCCCGGTACCCCTTCGTCTATGAGCCCGAGCTTACCGTGAAGACAGAGGAATCCCGGAGGGAATGCAGGGTCTACTTCAGACACCACGACGAAGACTGGGCCGAACTCTCCCTGAACCGGCTGGACTACGAACCCCTGGAGAATTTCGGAGGTTCGGACTCGGAACTGTGGGCAGGGCTACACCTCGAGGACGAGTTCGAGTACGTGAGGCCATGGCTGACGCTGGAACACTACTCAGGGGGGAGGACATCGCTCTTCGGGGGGGTGCGGTTTCTCCTGGGCACGGAGATGTACAGCACCCTCGATCTCCAGGGGGGCAAGACCTGGAGCGGATACACCTCCGGCCACGGATCGTTCCGTGTCGGAGGGGAAACGGGTGAGGGCTACTTCACCCGGAGGCCCTCGCGGCTCTTTGCGCTCCGCGGCTTCCGCCCCAATGTCCTGGAGGCCCGGCAGGCGGTGAGCTCAGCGCTCGAAGTCTTCTGGCCTCTGGCAAACCTGCAGCTCGGCTACAAGACTCTGCCCCTGTTCCTGCACCGGCTCTGGCTCGGCTCGTTCATCGATGCAGGGGCGTGCGCGGATTCCATGAACAGGGATGACGTACTGGTAGGAGCGGGATTCGAGCTCGTGACCTCCTTCGAGGTGGCATGGGGAAACCTCTCGTCCTTCACGCTCGGGATCGCATGGCCCGTGAGACAGCCCGACTACCTGGACGAGGAAGGCCCGATCTTCCTGCTCCAGGTGGGGAGGCCGCTGTAAGTGTGGGGAAAAGCTCACGGCGTGAGGAAAAGACATTTCGGATTGCGGATTTCGAATTTTTCGGTGTAGGGAAAAGACATTTCGGAGTGCGGATTTCGAAGTGCGGATTTTTACGGCATAGGACTCATGGCGCACGGGGAAGCATTCCCCGCTTCGCATAGATACACTGCGCGTCACGTGCCGTGGACTAGGATACCCGTTCGCATCCGAAATAAGAAATCGCGCCTGAAGGCGCTCCTCCAAAGAATCTTTCCAGGGGATCGGGGAGTTTCAGTGCAAAGAAAAAGCCCGGCAGGAATGTGAACTGTCGGGCTTTTTTACACTTCTAGGTTTTACCTGTGACGATGTGTGCTCAGCGCATCTTCCTCCTGAACCCTGCAAGGCCGATCAGCCCTGCACCCAGCAGGAGCAGCGTGGTCGGCTCTGGCACAGGGGCTGAAACCCTCTCGTAGATCACGTCGTTGGCACAGCTGACAGTCCAGCCAAGGGTAAAGTCACTCCCGACCCAGAGATTTAGCTCTGAGAACATGAATGATTGACCTGATCCTGAGTATACAAAAGGATTAGTAACAGTTGCAGTCGTAGAGTAAGTTCCCATGTGAAGTTCTCTTTCAACATTATAGAACACAGGATGTCCCTGTCTGATATCCCACGTCCCATAAGGTGGATCCCATGCATCATCGGAGAAAATATATCCGGAATCTCCGTAATCTCCGGTTCCAGTATATTCATCTTCAAAGGAAAACATAGCGGATCCGAAATAATAGATTGTACCGCTAGGTTGAACTACAAAATCCCAGTAAGAGTCTGAATTTACGTCGATGAAAAGATCTCCGGGGGTAATGAAGGAATAGCTATAAATGTTGTTATAATTGAACACAACGCTCTGAAGTACACCACCTTCTACTACCACCTGACCTCCCAGGATATTCGGGGTGCCTATGGTATCCTTTCCATCATCGGCAGTAGTGTTATTCCATCCAGGCCAGTAGTTGACCGAATCACCAAACGGAATGATGGACGCAAAGCTGCTGGATGAAAACGCCAGCAGGAAAACGACCACGATCAGAAGATATTTTTTCATGCTGCACTCCTTTTTATGCCATTTTTCTGACATATATCATGCAAACGCCGGGCCAGATAAAAACAGATATTAATTTCAATATGTTGAAAACATTCTGTCCCTTGTCTCAGTGGAAAGTGTAAAGTATCCCGACGAATTTCGATCGGAAAACGCATGTGAAAACCCTGAAAACTTGGCTACACACCTGTTTTCCGTACGGTGTGTGCACATATCTATAAGAATTCACTGCATATTTCCCGATAGGTATAGAATGAGCATGGTCAAACCGGGTTGTAAAATTTATCGACACCACACCAGGATTCTGGTACAGGGGTAGGTATTCAGTCTATGGAACTGGGCCTGTATGCACTGACTGCGCTGGTGAGCCTGGGCGGGGGCATGATCATCCTTGCCCGGAGCGGGGTTCGCTCGGGCAGGGTGATCGCCGTCGGGCTGCTCTTCCTCGCCCTGATGGAAGTGTGCTATTTCCTCTCCCTTCTGGTGGAGGATGTCACCCCCTTGCGCTTTGCCTCGCTCTTCCAGCTCTGCGCCATCAGTTCACTGATCGCATCGGTCATATCCATGGAACACCGCATCTCCCGCAACAAGACACTCCTTACCTGGGTCCACTGGGGCATGGCGCTGATCTGTGTCGCATATGCGATTCCTGTCATGGCCTGGCCGCGCTCCATCCTCTTCCAGGGGGATCAGGGATTCCCCGTGCTCGGGCCGGTGGGCAGTACGCAGTCCGCACTCATCCTCGTGGGCTCCATCATCTTCATCTGGATCGTGGAAAACATGCTGCGGTCTTCGAGCGATACGCAGAAACGAGTCCTGAAATACCCGGCGCTGGGGAGCATCGCGGTCGGGGTATCGCTCCTGCTCTCCGCGATCTACCGCCTCAGCAGTTCCGCCGTCGCAGACGACATCATGATCCTGAGCTCTCTGATCATGCTCGTGGGCATCTCCTTCCTCATCTTCTTCTCCATCCGGTTCAAACTCTTCGAGATGGACATCTTTGTCTCACGCTACGTGGTCTACCACTCGATCACGTTCCTGAGCATCGGTGCGTACCTTCTCGCAGCCGGGATCATCCTCCTCGGCATCCAGAAGCTCGGCTTGGAACCCTCCTTCGTCACCACGGGGTTTCTTGCCTTCCTCGCGCTTCTCGGCCTCTCGTTCCTGATCATTTCTCCTGAGATGAGGAGCAGGCTCAGGTTCTTCATCAACACGCATTTCTTCTCCAACAAGTATGACTACCGCAAGGAGTGGGGCGAGCTGAGCAGGTACCTCTCAATTTCATTCAACGAAAATCAGATCATCCACGTCACCTCCCAGGTGATCCTCGAGAGCATGTACATCCAGGAACTCTCCCTGTGGCTCGTAGAAGGGCCGGTCTGCAGGTGCGTCCACTCGTTCCCCCACCCGCGAAGAGTGGAGACGATTGTGGCCGAGGATCCCTTCCTTGCCTATCTCGAGGACAGCGGATACTTCCTCAGGAAGACACCTCCTGAGCCTGGAGACCCGGAGTGGGAAGAGATCACCACCCGTTCCAAAGACCTCATCAGTGCAACCGGGATCGAGCTCGCCGTGGCCATGATGGCAGAGAACAGGCTCATCGGCTTCATTGCCGTGGGGAAGGAAAACCCTGGAACCCCGTATGGAAGGGACGACATCGACCTGCTGAGCGCCATAGCCTCCCAAACAAGCGCCGCTCTGATGAGCGCCCGGTTTGCGAAAAAACTCGCCGAGAACAAGGAAATCGATGCCTACAACCGCGTTTCAGCCTATGTGCTCCACGACCTGAAGAACGCGGCAGGCAATCTTTCCCTGATCCTCCAGAACGCGCCGCGCTTCATCTCTCAAAAAGAGTTCCAGGAAGACATGCTGGGAACCATTGCAGAAGCCCTGGCCCGCATCGACAAGGTGACGGGAAAACTCGCAACGATCCCCGGCAAAGAGGAGCTCACCACCCAGGTCATCCCCGTGGCCGAATTTCTGGACAGCCTCCTGGGCCGACTCCAGCCGAGGCTGAACACCATCCGCTGCGCCCGGCAGGTCGAAGAGACGCTGCAGGTGACCACCGACCCCGCTGTCCTGGACAAGATCATGGAAAACCTCGTGGTCAATGCAACCGAGGCCCTCCCCTCCGACGGCGAGATCACCATTTCCGCTGGAGAGAACGAGGCGGAAATCTTCATTTCCGTGGCGGACAACGGACCCGGCATGCCGGAGGAGTTCGTGAGAGAAAGACTCTTCAGGCCGTTCCAGACTACGAAGAAGAAAGGCTCCGGCCTCGGGCTCTGGCAGGTGAAGAACCTCACGGAGCAGATCGGGGCCCGAATCGAGGTGGAGAACCGTCCAGGCAGGGGGGCAACGTTCACCATCGTGCTCCCATCACGCCCCGGCCATGACCTCAGCATCCCCGCTTCCGACCAGGACAGAGGCGAGGGGTAAGGAGAGGCCCGGGCGCATGAGCCTGCGAGGAAAACGGGCACACAGAAGGAGTACCCATGACAGCAGATCGCATTCTCATTGTCGAAGATGAAGCCTCGATGGCCAAGCAGCTCAAGTGGGGGTTGAGCGATACCTACGAGATCTTCGTTGCATCCGATGCAGACGAGGCTATCAGGTGGATGCACGCCGAAAATCCATCCGCTGTTCTGCTGGATCTCGGCCTGCCGCCGCACCCTGACGATGCCGTGGTAGGCCTGCGGATCCTGGAGGAGATCGTGGAGGGCTGGCCCCTGGCAAAAGTCATCGTGATTACCGGCAACACCGAAAAGGACACCGCTGTCGAGGCTGTCTCGCTGGGCGCGTACGATTACCACCAGAAACCGGTCGATCTCGAAGAACTCAAGATCGTGCTCAAGCGTGCCATGTACCTCTCGAAACTCGAACAGCAGATCTCGCAGCTCAGGGAGATCGTGCCCGTTGACCATCAGTTCGAAGGCATGGTGGCGGTGTCCAGGACCATGATGGATCTTTTCGAAAAGGCGGAAAAGGTTGCCAGGACAGACTACCCCGTCCTCATCCAGGGGGAAAGCGGGACCGGCAAGGAACGCCTCGCACGGGCAATCCACAACCTGAGCGACAGGGCCGGGAAGCCCCTGGTGATCGTCGACTGCGGATCCATCCCGGACAATCTTCTCGAGAGCGAACTGTTCGGGCATGAGAAGGGATCGTTCACCGGCGCCCATGCGCGTCAGACCGGGAAGATCGAGCGGGCCCAGAGGGGGACGGTCGTGCTCGATGAGGTGGGAGAGCTGCCCATGCAGCTCCAGGTGAAGCTCCTGAGATTCCTCCAGGAAGGCACCATCGAGCCTATCGGCGGCAGGCTCCCGATCTCCATCGACGCCAGGGTCATCGCGATCACGAACGTGAATCTCGCCGATGCCGTGGAGGCAGACCGGTTCCGGGAGGACCTCTACTACCGGCTCAACGTCGTCCCCCTGAACGTCCCTCCCTTGAAGGATCGGCCGGGGGACATACCGGTACTGGCAAAGTACTTCCTGGACATCTACAGCCGGGAGATCGGCCGGAGGAGGAAGCGATTCAGCCAGAGCACCATGGAGGCCATCATCTCCTATCCCTGGCCGGGAAACATCCGGGAGATGCAGAACAGGCTCCGCAGGGCCGTGGTCATGGCGGAGGGTGACACCCTCCATCCCCAGGATCTTGAGCTGGAGGGCTCTGCACCGAAGATGCAGTCTCTCAAGGACGCACGGGACATGGCTGAAATCAGCGCCATCACCAGCGCCCTCGCACGGAATGACTGGAACATCTCCCGTGCCTCACAGGATCTGGACGTGAGCAGGCCCACACTGCACGACCTCATCAAGAAGCACGGTATATCCGTTCAGAAATAACGGGGACACCGGATACAGAAGAGAGGGGGACAACGCCGTTATTTCACAGGGAACAGCGTCTCCAGATCTTTTTTGATGGACTTCACCTGTCTGAGCTTTTCCTGATGGGTCTTCTCGATCCTGCTGAATTGAACGGTGAGCTCTCCGACTTTCTCCTCGAGGGCCTGAATCCTCTCTTTTATCCCGTCGAGTTCCTTGTTTAAATCGATATCCGAAGAGATGTCATCCATGAGGGTCAGGAGATCTTTGACCTTCCTGGAGGTGTCAGGATCCATACATCTCCCGTTTCGCCTTGAGACGGATGTGGGCGAGCGAGGAATACACCCTGTCCAGGGCATTCTTCAAATCCGTGATCTCGTCCTCCAGGGGTTTCCTTTTCTTGTACTCCTCTTCCAGCAGGCTCTCCAGCTCACTGATGCGGCCTGTTCTGACCTTGAGGTCCTTTTCCAGGATCGACACCCGCACATCCAGCTTGGCCTTCTCCTGGACATCCCGGCTCATCCTCTCGTACTTCTCTTCCAGGGTCTTTCTCCTGGCACATTCCGAATCAAAGGCACTCGACTGTTCATCGAGCATGCCCATCATGTTCTTTATGTAGATATCAGCGTCTTCCAGCTGTTCGTTCAGGAAGGTGATCTCTCTGTCAAGCTCCATTTTGTCTGTCTCTGATTTCTTCAGGTCGACCAGGTTCTGCTTGAGATCGAGGTTCTCTTTGCCGATTTCCTCGATCATCCGATGGTTCTCGGTGAGCTTTCTCTGAATGTCCGTCTTCTCGAAGATCATCTGGGTGAAATCGGTGTCGAGGTCTTCTATCGTCTTCACGGCATGCAAAACAGAACTGTTCAGTACAGCTGCCGGCTTTTCCTGGGGAACTGTGGGCGGCTTCGGTTCTGCTGCCTGGGGGGCATCGCCATGCACCTGCTGGGTTTTGAGCTGAACCGGATCAACATTCCAGGGCCTGTTCGCCCTTTTCTTCTGCATCCGGGGCATCTTCTCAGCGACACTCTTGTCAAAACCGTCTTTCATTTGTCCGTACTCCTCACGTCATTGGCGATCACACATCACTGAAGTTCTCATTGCCCGGATAGTGCGGGCCATCCCGGAGCTCTGCACCCCAGACTGACTGTAGACCCGTACACTTCCCGTTCATACCCTATCATTTCTTCACGCGTCCCGCTCGGGGTGGACTGCTTGTGCGGGGCTTCTCTCTTGTCACTTCCATAAATCACAAATCTCCCTAAAACACAATCGATAGATTGGGGAAGACCTCCTTGATGAAGGCATTGATATCCGCAGAACCTCTATTCTTTGGTGCGTACTGGTGTATCGGCATTCCCATGCTCGCTGCTTCAGCGATCTTGATGTCCTGGCGAATGATCGTCTTCATGAGGTACGAGCTGTAGTGTTTCTCCAGTGCATCTTTCGCTCTCTGACAGATATTGTGGGATGCATTGAAATTATTGAGAAAGATGTAGATATTATCCAGCATGAAATCAAAATCCTCTTCGATGGTCGCAAGGGTCTCGAACAGGATCTTCAATCCGTGGTAGGAGAGAAAGTCCGCAAGAACCGGCACGAAGAGCTCTGTGCTGGCGAGGATGCCGTTGAGGTTCAGCAGGCCTATGGATGGTGAGGCATCCATGACGATCACATCATACGAGTCCTGTATGGCCCCGAGGCTCTTTTTCAGGCGCTGCTCCCGTGCATTCATGGATGTCAGCGCAAGTTCGACCGGGGAAAGGTCGAGGTTCGCGGGGATGAGCTTGAGGTTCTTCATGGTGGTGTCCACGATCACATCCTGGATGTTTTGTCGCTCGATGAGCACATTGTACAGGGTGGATGTGAAGGATTCGTGGTCGATCCCGAGGCACTGGGTCAAGTGGCCCTGGGGATCGAGATCGACGAGCAGCACCTGCATCCCGAGTTGAGCGAGCCGGAATGCGTAGAACGCTGAAATGCTCGTCTTCCCGGTGCCGCCCTTGAAATTGAGGAAAATCTGCCTCCTCTTCTGTTCCACCAGCGGGGACTTGCCGAGCAGTTGGAGGTATCGGGGGATATCATGGGGGTGATACATCCTCGATCCGTCTTTCACCTCGGGATGGGGGAGTTTCCCTTCGTTTTCCATCTTGAGGAGCGTAGACTTCGATATCCCCATCAGCGTCGCGAACTCTTTCGCTGTGTAGAAGGGCTGCTCCATTCTATACCCTCTCCTTCATGATCTCCCACCAGCCCTGCCATTTCGCGACGATCCACTCGAACTCATCATCATTGGACCCCACAGGTTCCCCGAAATCCTCCCCTGTGAGGCGTTTGAGGGTCTGAATAGCCTGTATCCGGACCTCTATGGATGGGTCTTCCAGCGCCTGGATGACGTGATGGACATCCTTCTTCTCACCCCAGATGGAAACAAGCCGCAAGGCATCCTTTCTGACGAGGGGGTCGGGATCCAGCACCGAAACCCGGATCACCTCATCAATGGAAGACCTGTCGTGCACCCAGAACAGGTAGCTGATCACACGCCTTCGCACATAAGGATCGCTGTCTGAGAGCCATCGTATCCCGTCTTCGGCCTTGAACATCCCCTTGCGGAACAGGTAGCGGATCGCCTGCCTTCTCACTCTGGCATCGGAATCGAGGGTTGCCTGGTAAAAGATCTGGGTGAAATCGTGTTCGGCATCGAAGAGCACATCGTAGATGGCCATCGCGGTCGGCTTGTCGGCATCCTCCAAGACATTGGAAAGCACGGCATCGGGGGATGGAGACTCTTTGAGTATCGCTTTTGCGGCAAGTCGCTTGATTTCAGGGTCTGTGTCCTTGAGATCCTCCAAGATCCGGTTGAGACCAATTCCCTTCAATCGCCCCTCCATCCTCCTGTTCGAAATATAGATGGTTATACCACAGAGAGTCAAGTCAATCAAAGAAAACGGTTTCACCTTTTTCACTCCAGTGATAGCCTAGGATGCGATGGAACAGAGAGTCGTGGATGTCGTGCTCTTTTCAGCCATCCCCAAACCCCTGAGCTACCTCCTTCCCGAAGGGAAATCGGTAAAACCCGGGTGCAGGGTGGTTGCCCCGGTGCGGAAGACCGAGAAAGTCGGGGTAGTCATTCGCATCACGGAATCTCCCTCTGAAACCCGTGACCTCAAGAGCATCCCCTCGGTTCTGGATGATGAGCCGTGCATCACCGCAGAGATCATCGACCTGGTGACGTGGTGCTCCCGGTACTACCACCGGCCACTGGGCGAATGCATGTCCCTTGCCGTGCCACCCTCCCTGAGAAAACCACTGCCTCTCCCACGTGAAACCGATACCCACGTCTGTCTTAAGAAAACTCCTACCGGGAGGCTCGGCCCCAGGCAGGAAACGATCATCGAGGCACTCTCTGGCTCCTCTATGGCGCTCGAAGATCTGAAGGATCTCATCCCCGGCTGTCTGCCATCCCTGAAAAGTCTCATCAGGAGAGGGTATGTCGAACTGGTGGAGAAGAAGCCCCCGGTTCACGGGATTCAGGATTCACCCCTCTCCCACACGAATGACCAGATCAGGGCCATCGGGCAGATCACGGATATCATGGCATCTCATCGATTTGAACCCGTTGTCCTTCACGGGATAACCGGTTCCGGAAAGACCGAAGTGTACCTGACCTGTGCACAGAAAACCCTCGCACAGGGACGATCAGTCCTCTATCTGGTGCCGGAGATCGCCCTGACTCCCCAGACCATCGACATGGTGCGGCGCCGGGTCTCCCACGAGGTTGCACTCTTCCATTCTGGCCTGTCCCCGAGACAGAGGGCTGAGGAGTTCTCGAAAGTTGCCCGCGGTCATGCGCGGTTCGCCCTGGGGACGCGATCTGCCATATTTGCACCGCTGAGTGACATCGGGCTCATCATCGTGGACGAAGAGCACGACGGCAGCTACAAACAGGAGGACGGGGTACCGTACAATGCACGGGATCTTGCGCTCCTCAGGGCGCGGAACCATCGAGCGCCCGTCATCCTGGGCTCTGCAACACCGAGCATGGAAAGCTTCGTACGCACCTTGTCGCAGAGCTCACGGCTCGTCACCATGTCTTCCAGGATCGGGCCTGCAACCTTGCCGGCGATTGATATCATCGATATGCGCGATTCGAAAGATCCCCTCTCCCCGGAACTGATCGATGCCATCGGCCACACCGTGGAGAAGGGGGAACAGGTGCTTCTCTTCATCAACAGGAGGGGGTTTGCCTCGGCCATGGTCTGCCCGGGATGCGGGAAGGTGCTGACCTGCACGCGGTGCGACCGGAGTCTCACCTACCACAAGGCAAAAGGGGTAGGTCTGTGCCACTACTGCGGGTACTCGCTTCCGCTCCCCGAAATCTGCCCCTTCTGCGGGTGCCTGGACATGAGTCCGGTGGGCCTTGGAACAGAACGCATCATGGAGGCAGTCCGATCGCACTTCCCCGACCTGAGAACGCTGAAAATGGATTCAGACGAGATGACCACGAGCGCAAAGCTCGCATCGGCACTGAGTGCCATCAGGGAAAAAGGTGTGGACGTGATCGTGGGAACCCAGATGATCGCGAAGGGGCACGATTTCGACGACCTCACCCTGGTCGGGGTGATGCACGCAGAACAGCTTCTGTACATGCCTGACTTCCGGGCGGGGGAAAGAACCTTCCAGCAGATCGTGCAGGTTGCCGGCAGGGCGGGGAGACGCAGGCCCGACACACACGTGCTGATCCAGACCCTGATGCCCGATCACCCCCTCATCAGATCGATTGCAGCATATGACTACACGGCCATGATCTCCGCCGAGGAGGCCTCCCGGCGCATGGCCGGATTTCCCCCCTTTACTCACATGGCCCGGTGCATCGTCTCGGCGAAATACTCCGGGGATGTCAGGGACACAGCCCTGGACCTTTCGGCACGCATTACGGGAAGGACGGGAGTGGAGATTCTGGGGCCTGCACCGGCACCCATCTCCTTGTTGAGAAAACGTCACCGGTGGCACTTCATTGTGCGGGCGCATGACAGGAACAGGCTTCACGGAGCGATCGCTGCCCTGGAACAGATACGCTTCTCCACCAGGGTGCAGCTCAAGATCGATATCGACCCCTACACCATGCTCTAGGTATGGTTACCTGAATCGCTGGTATGAGAGTCTTCTGATGAGGCGAGCCCTCTCCTTGAGCTTCAAGGTGAGGTAACAGGGGCTCAGGATGAGCGCCCTGATGATTTCCCTCTTCGTCATCCCTGATCTCATATTTTCCTCCATGATAGTTCCCTATCGGTGATCCTGGAGGATTTCTTGAAGATACAGGGATGAACACACGGACCATCCTATGTCTCGAGGTGGGATCGTCCCGTTCAGGCACTGAGGCCCCCTGCATCAGCCACCTGAGCAGGCGACGGGTCGAGAAGGATTGTGTGGCGGGAATGAGACCCCCTGTCTCCAGGGTCTGAAGCAGGAATACCTGGCGGAGAGAGAGGGATTCGAACCCTCGGTGGAGCTTTTGACCCCACATTCGCTTAGCAGGCGAACGCCTTCGTCCACTCGGCCATCTCTCCGTGCCTGGCGGAGGGAGTAGGATTCGAACCCACGGTACCTGACGGTACAGCGGTTTTCAAGACCGCCGCCTTAAGCCACTCGGCCATCCCTCCGTGACTCACTCTCATTATCCGATTGGACCGATGAGGTCAAGGCCCATGTAGGGCTGCAGAACCTTCGGAATCCTCACTGTACCGTCAGAGAGCTGGTGGTTTTCCAGGATGGCTGCAACGGTTCTGCCGACCGCGAGACCACTCCCGTTTAACGTGTGGCAGAACTCGGTCTTCTTCGTGTCCTTTCCCTTGTACCGGATCTGGCCTCTCCTTGCCTGAAAATCCGAGAAGTTGCTGCACGAGGATATCTCACGGAATACACCCTGGGCAGGCATCCAGACTTCGAGGTCGTAGGTCTTTGCCGATGAGAAGCCGAGATCACCCGTGCAGAGCGTCACGACACGGTAGTGCAGTTCAAGTTTACGAAGGATGTCTTCAGCGTCGTTGGTGAGTTCCTCGAGATCGTCAAACGAGTGTGCGGGGTTGGCAAACCTGACGAGTTCGACCTTGTTGAACTGGTGCTGTCTGATAAGACCCCTGGTATCTTTTCCATAGGACCCCGCTTCCCTCCGGAAGCAGGGGGTATATGCAACGAGCTTGACAGGCAGTGCGTCCTCCTCCAGGATTTCATCCCGGTAGAGGTTGGTCACAGGCACTTCGGCTGTGGGAATGAGAAAGAATTCCTCTGTTGCAAAGAGATCTGCCTCGAACTTGGGGAGCTGTCCGGTCGCCGTCATGCTGTCCCTGTTCACCAGGAAGGGCGGCAGAACCTCGGTGTAGCCATGCTCCCGCACGTGGACATCGAGCATGAAGTTGATGAGCGCCCTCTCGAGCAGTGCACCGAGCCCCCAGTTGACACAGAACCTCGCGCCGGTGATCTTTGCCGCCCGCTTGAAATCGAGGATCCTCAGATCTTCCCCGACTTCCCAGTGATCGCGAGGGAGGAAGGAAAAATCCGGCTTCTCTCCCCAGATACGGACGACCTGGTTATCCTGCTCGTCAGATCCGACCGGGACACTCTCATGGGGAATGTTCGGGATTTCGAGGACCAGGGATTCAACGATCGTCTCCCGCTCCCTGATCTCGGAATCGAGGGCCTTGATGGTATCGGAGATGCGTCGCATCTCGCTTTTTTCTGTCTCGAGATCTCCACCTGTGGACCGTGCCTTCCCGATGCGGGCTGAAAACTGGTTCCTGAGTGCCTTGAGTTCATCAGCCTTCTGGATCAGGGCTCTCCTCTGCGTATCTTCAACGAGCAGGGTCTCGAGGTCAACATCAGAGCCCCTGTCTTGCAAAGACTTCTGCACAATTTCCGCATTTTGCCTAATGAATTTGAGGTCTAACATGGCGCGGACTCTAGCATTTCAGACACCCCCCGTCAAGATATCCCTACGTGCCGCATGGCCATTCTCACCAGGAACACTTGCACGGGGAAGGATTCTGTATTATGTGGCAGGCAAAGACCTGTATGCGATCATCCTCACGAATACTCCTCATCATAGCCGGATGTGTCACACTGGGTGCACTCGTACTGCTCCTGGTCTTTTACACCTGCGTGCTGAGATGTCCCGAGACCATTACCAGATCAGTCGAGAACAGGATGGAACAGGATCTCGGAGCGGAGGTCGTCATCGCTCACATGAGCCTGGACATCTTCACGGGTCCCCGAGCGGTGCTCAGCGGGATACAGATCGGCTCTCAGGAGGATCTTTTTCTTTCAGCCGAGTCCGTCGAGGCATACCTGTCTCCCTGGAGACTGATCTTCGGAAAGGTGGCTATCCGCTCCGCTGTGGTGAAAAACCCATCCGGCGTCATCAGGGTGGAGAACCTCCCTCTCCCTGGGGCGCACGGGGATATGGGCGGTCTCCCTGCCCTCACCGTCGAGGGTGGTTCACTGAGAATCCTGTTCGGGCAGACAGAGCTCGACCTCAGCAGGATCAACGGCAGTCTTTCCAGGCGCAAAGCCGACCTCAGGATGGAAGCACTCGGCTCCCAGATCAAGCTGTCCGCCGTGTATCCAAGTCCTTCGACCATCACCCTGGAAACAACAGGCCTCGACCTGGGAATGCTCAGAAGCGACGTGGCGGGGACGGCGGATCTCACGGCGGTCCTGAATTTCGACGGCACGACCATGCGCTCAAAACTGGACGCCCGCGTATCCTCCCTCAAGGTCCCCTGGCATGAAACACGTCTCGATGAGACGAGCGTGCGCATCCGTGCCACAGGTGCACCCGATGCCGTGACACTGGAGGAGATATCCCTGAAAACCCCCCTGGTGGAATTTCACGGAACCGGGAATGTGAACGGCCTGGAGACAGCATCGGGACGGGGAGATGCCCGGCTGACCCTTGATCTTACCTCAACCGTGTTTGACTACGAGCAGGTGGTGAATTTCCTGCCCGTGGAATCCTTCCCGGAATGGCTTAGAATACTCCTCACCACCCAGATCCGCGACGGGACATCTCGATTCTCAAAGGTGCACTACGATGGGACGATCACGGACCTTCTCAGGGGGGAGACCTTTTTCAGAAACCTCTCAGTGGTCCAGGATCTCATGAACCAGAGCTTCTCCGCGGGATATTCCGCCGACAGGATCACTGCGATCACGGGATCGGTGCTCTACGGTCCCGAGGATATCGAGTTCCACAACCTCACGGGTACGATGGGGGAATCATCCCTGGACAGGGTGAACATCCTGTTTGGCGATGTCCTCTCGGAAGCGATGCGTGTCGGCGTGGATGTCGATCTCGACATGGATGCAGAGGATTTCATCCCTGCATGGAGGGCTGCACTGGTCCCTGAGACTGTCTATGCCCTGCTGAACCCTGTGGGCACTATGACAGAAGGCAGGGTGCGGGCTCAGGTGAGCACGTACTCTGACAGTGCATCCGACGCCCCGGTCCAGCTCCGCGGCATCATCACGCTCGATGGGTGCTCATACACGTGGGGTACTCACTCGGTGACCTCCCACTCCGGATCGATCACCGCAGAGGAATACACCTCTCCGGTTCAGGCGGTCTTTTCAGGGATCGTGGACGGCACCAGGATCGATGAACTTGCACTCACCCTGGAAAAACCCTTTGATGAAAACGTGTACCGGTTTACCCTGAAGACGGCGGAGCCTCCAGAGATAGCGGGAGTGAAGCTCGACACGCCCTCACGGGCCACCATTACCGGCTCGGGCACCGGGCCTCGCATACAGGGGACGGTTGAGATATCTTCCCAGGGCTTTACCATGATGGGGACGCACTACATCTCCCTTGCCACACCTCTGGAGGCAGCAGGGAAGATAGCGATTGCTCTGGAGCCTTCCCCTGAAGTGAGCATCTCAGATCTGGGGGTACGTCTTGCATCGAGCAGGGTGAACGTTTCCGCCCGGGTCACTGAACATGCAGGAACAGCGCGCGTCACGGGGGTGCTCCGCCTCGAGGAATTGGCTGCCGAAATCAGCGCGACCCCCCAGAAGCTGCACGGCATTCTAAGGGGGGATATGTCGTTGTCCTGGGGTGATACACGTTCTCTCTCCGGGGATGTTGTCTTTGACGATGTCGCGTTGTACTACCAGGAGAACCCCGTTACCATGAATGGCTCCCTGGCGCTGAAAAACACCACGGCAACCACTAACGAGTTCGTGGTCATGCTCGGTGACATGAGAACGACGCTGGCCGGGTCGCTCCTGATCTCAGATATACCTCGCTTCCGGGGAACCATGAAGATCGATGGCCTTGCCATCACCTCGGAGAGGGGGCTGAACTCATCGAATTTCTTCAAAAAAATCGATGCAGACGCTTCGCTGACCCTTACACATCTCGACCTCTACGGGATTCCGGTGGAAACCGCCAGCGCCCGGGCTGAACTCAGCCAGGGCGTGCTCACGCTGTCCCAGATGCATCTGGACGGAGTCTCGGGAACAGCCAAGGGATCTGTCCGCCTCAATCTGGAGGGCGAGTCCAGTTATGACATGGTCATTTCACTGAAAAATGCCAACATGCGCAGGTTCCTGAACGCCTTGTCCCCCGGGCAGGACTGGATCACCGGAGACATGAATCTCGACGGGCACCTCTGGGGGGAAACCGGCTCGATCAACGGATCTCTCACCATGACGGCCCGGGACGGAAAGATCAGGAGGTATGCGCTGTTCAACAGCATCTTCACGGTGCTGAATGTCTACAGGATCGTGCAGACCGGGGATCTCGAGCTCACCAGCAGGAATTTTCCCTACAACTTCATGTCCTCGACATTTAGCATCTCCGATGGGCTTGTCACGTTCGACGATTTCTACATCGACAGCAATTCCCTCCAGATTTCGGCGGTGGGAGACTACTCCCTGAAAGACAAACGGATCGATGCGACTCTGGGTATTCAGCCCCTTGAAAGCATCGACAAGACCATCAGCATCATCCCGCTGCTCGGCTGGGTACTCACCGGTGACGACGAGAAGCTCATCGTGGTCTTCCTGAAGGTGAAGGGGGATATCGATGACCCCTCCGTCAGGCTAGAGCCTCTCAAGACGTTTGAACGACCCCTCGTTTCAACCCTCCTGCGCGCCCTCAAGCTCTCCACGGATATCCTCAACAAGTCTCAGCAGTTCATCCCTGGAAAAAAGAACTGACGCCGCCGTTGGCCTCGTCGAGGAAAAACGCCTGCATCCGCTCGATGAGCGGGATGAGGCTGTTCCTGTCGAGTGCAGATACCACGACCCCGTTGTAGCGATGAGCCATACTCTCTGCGAGGTCTTGACCGCATGCGTCGGCCTTGTTGAAGACCTTGAGCCTGGGTTTCTCCTGGAGATCCAGACCCTTGAGGATTTCATCGACCGCCTGCATCCGGTATTCCATATGGGGATCCGTGAGGTCGATGATCTCCAGGAGCAGGCGTGCGTCGGAAAGCTCTTCCAACGTCGCCATGAACGCTGCCTTGAGATCATCCGGCAGGTCCCTGATGAACCCCACGGTATCGGTGATGATCACCTCGAACTCCCTCGGGAATCTGAGGCGCTTGCTGGACGGGTCAAGGGTCGCAAAGGGCATGTCCGCGGTGAACACCCTGCTCCTGGTCAGGCTGTTGAGCAGGGTCGACTTCCCGGTGTTCGTGTAGCCGATGATGGAGATGACAGGGATCTCGTACCTGTTTCTCCGTGTCCTGGTGAGCCTTCGCTTCCTCCCGATCTGCGCGGTCTCCCTCTCGAGCCGCTCGATGCGCTCTTTTGCGCGCCTTCTATCGATCTCGAGCTTCGTTTCTCCAGGCCCCCTCGTCCCAATACCCCCCGCAAGCCTGGACAGTGCCGGGTTCTTTCCTACCAGGCGAGACATGTTATATTTAAGCTGTGCCAGTTCGACCTGGATCTTCCCCTCCTTGGTGCGTGCCCTCCGGGCAAAGATATCAAGGATGAGCTGTGTCCGGTCTATGACCCGCATGTCCACGAGGCTCGATATGGAGCGTGCCTGGGACGGGGTGAGTTCGTGGTCGAAGACGAGAAGGTTTGCATCCATGGCAAGGGCCGTGATGTAGATGTCCGAGAGTTTTCCCTTGCCGACGACATACTTGGGGTCTGGCTTGGGCCTCTTCTGAACCACGGTATCCAGCACCGTGATTCCGGCAGCGGCTGCCAGCGACTGGAATTCCTGGGTATCGATCCTGGTATTCTCGTCGATGGATGGCCGAACAACGACCAGAATCGCCCTGTCTTCACCAGCACTCGGGCTCAGCGAGGTCTGGGTCTTGGTGATCTCGTCCTCCAGTTCGTGGATGAACGCATCGAAGGGGAGCGCGATCATGTAGGTTGGAACGGGTTCGAGCACCTTCCACAGCATTGCTCCGTCACTGGTGGGCAGGAGATGGGCACCGTGGGCCAGCCCCGGGTTTCCGTTCTCGCGGACCGTGATGGCGTACACCATATCGAGCCTGAGTTTTGCCAGGTCCGTGAGATCTTCAAAGGTGAGCCCGTCTTCCCCGAGATGGGTGTGGATAAGCCTCAGACCCTGGAGCCGGCCGGGGTGAATTCGTCTGCGGTTGAGTTCTGGAATGGGGATCGATCCGGCTGATCCGGCTATCACGTATTCGATCACGCCGCCGCGGTCAATGAGCACCCCGATCTGGATGCCGGCAGTGCGTGATATCCGGGTGAGTTCCGTGCAGAAATCATGTGTGAAAGGAATATCGGGAGGAAGCTTTCTCCTGTAGAGCCGCTCAACGGCGCGTAGTGTTGATGCCTTGAGACCCTTGGTATGTCCGTATACTTTCTGTATGGAGAGTCCTCCTTGCCCTCAGATTTTTTCAATCAAGGAAGAGTGCATGACGACCTTGGCACGGTTGTTCACCATGTCCACCAGGATACGGACACGTCCCTCGTCAGAACCCCATGCCTCGAAGATCCCGTAGAGATCCCTCAGCGGACCCGATTTAATGCGCACCACGTCACCTGGCGAGAACTCAACCGGTTTCTTGATCACTCCTGATCCTTCATCCTCCAGGGAGTGGAGCCCGACGATGAATTCCTCCTCAATGGGCACCGGCTGGTAGTTGTCCAGCAGGATTCTCCTGACTCCCCTGCACCAGCGAATCTTGTGAAGCTCTTCCTCTACGGGAACGACCCGTACGAACAGATAATTGGGAAACAGGGGATACTTCTTCAGCGTCTTCTTCCGCGCATGGAACACGTACTTCTCCATGAAGGGCTGGTAAGTCTGCACACCCTGCTGAGAGAGGACCAGGCACGCCAGGGAGTCCTCCTTGGGGTTTGTCTGGATCACGAACCACTGTTTTACGCTGTCATCCACGGTCTCTCTGTATAGCGAAAACACGCGTCCGAGTCAATCGGTGCAGGACGGAACGGGCAGCTCGAGGGGGATTCACTGCTGAACCGCGACAAATGTCGAGGCGCGCTCTATGGACACGCCCTCTTGCTTGAGCCTGGGGAGTTCCTTCGTGAGCACCTCGATGGTGGTCGGATACGGGTGACAGATGCCGATGGCGCTGGAATAGAGCCTGGCGATGGAGACCAGCTTTTTGAGCTGGGATCTGATATAGACATAGTCCTGCTCATTGTCCAGAAATACGTCCCGTGAAGTGAAGGGGATGTCGACCTGTGCGGCCAGCTCGCTGCAGATGGACCTTCCCGTAGTGAGGCTGTCGATGAAAAAGAGATTCCGCTTCTTGAGTTCCTGATAGACAGCCCCCATGATGACCTCGTCCTGGGTAACGACAGACCCCATGTGATTGTTTGCGCCAACCACATAGGGAACCGCCTTCAAATTCCCGACAACGATAGTCCCCACCTCTTCAGGGGTCATGCCCTTGAATACCGCCCCCGGTCCCGGATCCTTTCCGTTCCCCTCCATGGGAAGGTGGAGGAGAATCTCCCTGTCCCGGGAGTGAAGATACTTGGCAATCTTCTTTGAATGAGGCTGCTTGGGCAGTATTGAAAAGGTGAGGTCCGCGTCGATCGAACACAGCTGCCTGGCCACGTTGACATCCAATCCCAGGTCATCGACGATGATGGCGATCCGGGCGAGTTTCTCGTGTGGCTTCCGGATAATGATCTCCCACGGGTTGCCGTGAAGGTACAGCTCGACACGGGAAGGATCGTGAATCTTGATTCTTGCCTGCTCCCCGAGCGGGCCGAAGGCTTCCAGGATCTCGATCTCCGAGAATTCCGCATAGGTCTCCACCTCGACGGTCCTCTCGGTGATGCGTGCCTGATCCTTTGCAATGCCCAGGTCGAAAAGGCACCCCTTGACAAGTGTCTCTTCAGACACGATCCCCTCCTGGACAGGCTGTGCGGAGGGCTTGCGTTCGTGAAAAACCTTTCCCACGAGCAGTGCCGCAACGAGGACAGCAAGGATACCACTCGTGAGGAAGAGGATCGTTCTGGTGCGTGTATACCTCATGCCGCCTGTTTCACCCGGTGGAACACCTCCCATGACTTGAGCAGATCCAGACCATACTTGAGCTGGGTGTCTTTCTCCAGGAGTTCGTTTTCTGATGCGTCCGCCGGTTCCTGCATCTGTTCACCCTCCGGTTCGAGATGGAATTTGAGATCCTTCTCCCGGATGAATGTCTGCATGGGAGTTTCTTCCTTGGACGTGAGGGTCTGCTCTATCCATATGTCGGGGGAGATGCCAGTCGCCTGGATGGATCTCCCGAGGGGAGTATAGTACCGTGCCACGGTGATCTTCAGGGCCGAACCGTCACTCAAGGGGCGAATGGTCTGAACGGATGCCTTTCCGAAGCTCTTCACCCCGACGACGACTGCCCGCCTGTTGTCCTGAAGCGCCCCGGAGACTATTTCAGCAGCACTCGCGGTCCCTCCGTTGATGAGAACGACCATGGGGAAGTCTGTAAAGCTCCCGTCCGTGTGGGCGAAGTATTCGGTTCTCTCCTCCTCTGTCCTGCCGTCGGTGTAGACGATCTTCCCCTCGTCCAGGAAGAGATCGCTCACCTCGATGGCCTGTTCCAGCAGGCCGCCGGGATTGTAGCGGAGATCAAGAACGAGCCCCTTGATCTTGCCCATGTCACTGAGCGTATCCTTGACAGCTTCCGCGGTGTCTACCTGGAAATTTCGGACCTTGATGTACCCGTACCCCGGCTCGAGCATCTGCGACTTCACGCTTTCGATGTGGATGATCGCCCTGGTAATGGTCACATCAAAGGGCTTTTCAGCGGATTCCCTCATGATGGTGATGGTCACCTCAGAGCCCTTGGGCCCTCTGAGGAGCTTGACCGCCTCCTCCAGCGTCATGTCCGCGGTGGTCGTATCGTTGATCTTGATAATCCGGTCACCCGGGAGGATGCCCGCCTTGAAGGCAGGAGTCCCCTCGATGGGAGTGATGACGGTCAGGAACCCGTCCCGTATGCCAATCTCGATCCCGAGCCCACCGAACGAGCCGGTGGTGCTGATCTGCATCTCTTTATAATCCTCCTTGCTCAGATACGTGGAATGTGGATCCAGGGCCGTGGTCATCCCTTTGATCGCCCCATCGATGAGGGTATCGGAAGGGATGTCCTCCACATAGTTCTTCTGGATGATATCGAGGCAGTCGATAAACTTCTGGAGTTCCGGGTATATGCTCGATGTGTCCGCCGTGAGCACCTTGGTGTAATTCAGAGATACGATCGCGATGAAAAACACGGTGACCCCTAGTGCCGTCATGTATGTCCTGCGTTTGTTCATTGGTCCCTCAAATGAGTCTGTATGGATATTCTTATCGTTCTATAGCACAGATAACCTTACAGATGAAACTGCAACTATTCCTGAAGGAGCCACATTCCGGGGTCCTGTGGCTTGTCGTGGAAACGGATTTCGAAGTGCAGCATGGGCGAGGTGACATCTCCCGTCTGACCGACCACTCCAATGACCTCCCCATCTCCCACGTCCTGGCCCGGGGACCTGAGGGCCTCCTGGAGATGCCCGTACACGGAATAATACCCTTCCCCATGATCGAGGATCATGGTGTTCCCAAACTTGTTGATCCAGTTGTAGAAGACGACCTTCCCCTTGTAGACACTCAGTACCGGTGAACCTTCGGCTACCTGGATGTCGATCCCGTTGGAGATCTGGGCAAACCCGTTTTCCGTGTATCTGCCGAAGCCCCTGAGAACCGTGCCATTGACAGGCCAAGGAAGGGCACCCTTCTTCAAGAAGATTCCGGTAGTCCGTTCCATGCTGCGTTCCTTGAGCCTTTCCAGAAGCTTCTTCATCTCTTCAGAATATGTCCGCGATTCCCGGCTCAGGGAAGCGAGGATTCGTTCTTTTTTCTCCCGCTGGGCATGATGTGAGTAGATTTTCGCCTCGAGATCCTTGAGGCTCTGCTTGTGGGTTTTCATCGCGCGGTCAAGGCGGTCTTTCGCCTCCAGGAGTTGGGTTTCAATCTCCCTGACCTTCTCCAGTTCACCGAGATTGTACCTCATGATGGCGTGAACGTATCCCGAGTACTCTGAACGGGAGAGCGTGATGTTCACCATATCGATGAATGCCCCCTTGTACAGGCCGACCCATATCTCATTCATGCGCTGACGCGAGTGTGCGAGCCTTTCCTGGAGATCTTCGATTTTTTTCTCATAGGCGCGAATATCGGTGGTGGTCCGTTCTATCTCGACCCTCACTTTCCTGATCTCGTGCTGGAGAGATGAAATCTTCCTGTCTATGGCCTGTACCGCCTTCTCCTCCGCAGAGCGTTTTGATTCCACGGCCTGAATCTTTGCTTCGAGATCCTTGACCAGCGTGGAATCATCGGCCCACGCCGCAAACACGGGAAGGAGGCTGATGACCATGACATTCCGGATGACCCTACGCATAGATGCTCCTGCGCACTGCGAGAACAGCCCCGGTCAGGCTGCACAAAGAGGCGAAACAGACAACCGCGATGACATGAAACGCCGAGAGTGCCGGAATCAGCTCCGTGCTGAGGGGGAACCGTGTGTGCAGTGAGGAAATGCACAGCCATACCGTTCCCAGGGCTAGTGCAGATCCTATCAGTGCGTGCATCCCGGCCTCGAGGAGGTACGGTGTGTAGAGATAGCTGAACCCGGCCCCCAAAATCGTGAGCACCTCGATCTCCCGGTGCCTGGAGACGATCCCCACCCGGATGGAGAGGAAGATCACCAGGCTCAGGCATGTGATGACCACACAGGCGGTCAAGCCCCCGAAAAAGAAGATGGTCCGGTATGCCCCTGCAATAGAACCCAGAATGCCGCTGTGAAAGTGAACATCACTGATTCCGGGGATCTCCTTGACCCGGGTTGCAATCCGGTCAATCTCCCCTTCGACCTGCGGTTTGACTCTGATCTCCAGGGCATTGGGCAGTATTGACGCCTCCACGTCATCGGTCAGCGGACTTCCGGTCCCCAGCCATTCACGAATCCTCTGCAGTCCTTCTTCCCGGGGAATATACGTGACCTTCGTAATCTCAGGCATGCCACTGATCGTCTGCCCGATATGGACACCTTCTTCCGGTTCCACTGAATCAGCGAGATACGCGACCATGGAACCCGTGGTCCCTGGAAGGAGGGTCGTCCTTCTGGCAATGTCCATCGCATAGATCACCAGCAGGAGCTGGGTAAGGGCGAACCAGCATGCAATGAGGGTGAGCATGCTCCCCCATGGCCGCAGCGAGAGGCCTCTGCCGATCAGAGAGAAGGTATGCATGATCCTCATCCCTCGCCTCCCGCTTCCTCGATAAGGGACCCCCTGTCCAGGTGTACGACCCGTGCGTACTCCAGGAGAGGATCTTCCTTGTGGCTGGCAAGGACAATCGTCATGCCTTTCTTGTGAAGCTTGAAGAACATGTTCATCATGTACCTGGTCAACTCTTCATCCAGGCTTCCGAACGGTTCATCGGCCAGGAGGATATCCGGGTCGTGAATCATTGCCCTGACCAAAGCGAGACGCTGTCGCTCTCCCCCGGATAAATCACCTGCACGTTCATAGACCTTGTGCTGGAGACCTACCCACTTGAGCAGTCTCCAGACACGGCTGCGGACATACACGTGAGACTTTCCCAGAATCTCGAGAATGATGGCGGCATTGCTGTACACTGTCCAGTCATCGATGAGCCGGTAATCCTGAAAGATGAATCCCGTGTGTCGTCGGATCGCCTGCAGGCTGGGCCTGTCAAGGGATTGAATGTTCCGGTCATGAATATACACCGATCCCTGCGTCGGTTGCTCCATGCCGAAGATCAGCTTGAGAAGGGTGCTCTTTCCCGCCCCGGAAGGTCCGAGAACAAAGCAGAACTCTCCTTTTTCTATACGCAGTGAAACATCCCTCAGGGCGTATACCGTATCGTGATAGACCTTTGTTACGTTCTCGAGAAGTATCATGTCCGTCCACAGTCACATGTCAGGAGGGGTTGCTTCCCTGAACACTCACCAGGATCCCTCTGGCGCCCTGTAATCTGGAATCTCTGATACATACAGCAGGAGGAGGGCCCTGTTCTCACCGGGGAAGTTGTCATCAGTGAGAACCCTCATCCCGCACGAGCTTACAAGAATCGTGATTTGATCGACATGAGCAGATCAATGTCTGCGGAAATGTAGTCAATGTTCCGTGCCAGGGCTGGATTGTCCTCGCACAGCGCTGCACAGTCGACCATAAGCTGCTGGAGTTCCGAGACCTCACGATCAATGAGCGAGAGGATCCTGGATACATGAATCTCATCCAGCTGTATGCTCTCCTCGCCCTGAATCATGTCTTTTTCTGAACCCTTGGTCCTCGTCTCCTGGACGATCGTACCGAGAAGTTCATCCGGACTCACATCAAGGGCTCCTGCAAGCTTTGAAATCACTTTCCTGCTCGGCCTCTTCGGTGGAGTGGCCTCATACAGGGAAATGGTCTTTGCAGAAACCCCGCTCATTGAGGCCAGTTTTCCCATGGTCAACCGCCTGGATTTGCGTAACTCCCTCAAGGTCTTCACGTAAAAACCTCCCATCGCATCCGTATTCTGTTCCGGTGTCACCCTCTGCTGATACTATGTTACACAAAATTCCTGTCATGTATAGTTCAAAAAACCGCTAAAACCCGCTCTCTTCCAGGCTGTTCTGCATACTTCACGTGTCCTTTGGCAGGCACTAGGGGACGTTTTCCCCCAGGGCACGTATCAGCTGGTACGATTTTCGCAAAACAGACCGCATGGCAAAGGAGAACGAGAACGGCCAGGAACGTACCGAACAACCTACCGGGAAACGAATCCAGGACTCGCGAGAAAAGGGGCAGGTATGTAAGAGCAACGAGGTTTCCACCTCGCTCCTGTTCCTCGGGAGCCTGCTGTGCTTCTACTTCTACATCCCCTCCGTCGCCTCAAAACTCGGCGCTATCGTGACATCATACCTGAACAACACCACGATGTGGGATGGGTCCAGAGACGGCCTCGTGTCCATCTTCCAGAAGGGTGTTCTCGAACTCGCCGTACTCGTCCTGCCCATCCTGGTCGTCTTCCTCGTCATCGGTCTTGCGTCAAATTTCATACAGATCGGGTTTGTCATCAGCGGTGAACCCATAAAACCAAAACTCTCGAAGTTGAACCCTCTCAAGGGCTTCAAGAACAAGTTCTTCTCCCTGAGAGGCCTGGAAATGCTCATCAAAACGCTTGTCATCCTCCTCGTCATCGTGTGGGTCTCGTACCGGGCCATCAAAAGGGAGCTGCCGGTATTCCCTCCCCTCATCGATTGCGACGTAGGCGTCATTGTTTTGACATATTTTCGCTCCATTCTCACGCTGTTGTGGGATGTCCTGTGGATCTTTGTCATCATCGCCATCGCGGACTATACGTTTCAGAAATGGCACTATAAACAAGATCTCATGATGACGAAGCAGGAAATCAAGGATGAATTCAAACATATCGAGGGAAACCCCCTCATAAAGAGCAGAATCCGCTCAATTCAGCTTCACATGGCCAGGAGACGGATGATGAGGGAGGTGCCCAAGGCCGATGTGGTCATCACCAACCCAACCCATGTGGCAGTGGCCTTGCAATACGAACGGGGCAAGATGATCGCCCCGGTTGTCGTGGCAAAAGGAGCAGGTTTCGTGGCAGAAAAAATCAAGGATATCGCCCGGTCTTCTTCCGTACCCCTTGTGGAGAACAAGCCACTGGCTCGCGCGCTCTTTGCGGGAGTCGACATCGGGGCGAGTATCCCGGAGCAGTGGTACAAGGCCGTGGCCGAGATCCTCGCATACGTCTACCGCCTCAAGTCAGGAGTGCACTAAATGGAGCAAAAACTGCCAGTCTCACTGTCTTTCTCCCGGCATATCGCCAGCGACCTCTTCATGGCATGCGGGGTTCTCGTTGTCCTCTTCATTGTCCTGGTTCCGCTCCCGACCTTTATCCTCGATATCCTGTTGACCTTCAGCATCACCATCGGGGTCATCATTCTCATGGTGAGCATGTACACCACCAACCCGTTGAATTTCTCAGTTTTCCCTTCTCTCCTTCTCGTGGTTACACTCTACCGCCTTGCACTCAATATCGCGTCCACCAGGATCATTCTCCTCCACGGATCAGAGGGGGAACTCGCAGCAGGACGGGTCATCAACACCTTTGGCCAGTTCGTGGTGGGCGGCAGCTATGTTGTAGGTCTCGTCGTCTTCTCGATCTTCGTACTGATCAACTTCGTGGTCATCACCAAGGGTGCAACCCGCATCGGTGAGGTCACGGCCAGGTTCACCCTCGATGCCATGCCGGGGAAACAGATGGCGATCGATGCAGACCTGAATGCCGGGATGATCACCGAGGACGAAGCACGCAGGAGGAGGGAACACATCGGTCGGGAGGCTGAATTCTACGGCGCGATGGACGGTGCCACAAAGTTCGTCAGGGGAGATGCCATTGCCGGGATCGTCATCACCTTCATCAATATCATCGGCGGGATCGTCATCGGGGTCCTGCAGAACGACATGGCATTCAAAGACGCACTGACCACCTATACCACCCTGACCATTGGAGACGGTCTCGTATCTCAGATCCCGGCGCTCATCATATCCTCTGCAGCCGGCATCGTTGTGACCCAGTCCGCGGCAGACAAGTCCATCGGGAAACAGCTCTCCGAACAGCTCTCGTTCCAGCCCATGGCCCTGTTCACCGCTGCGGTGATCATATTCAGCTTCGGGCTGGTACCAGGAATGCCGCATTTCGCATTCCTGACCATTGCCCTCCTCATGGGAACGGTTGGATGGATCAGCCTCAGATTCAAGCAGGAGGAGGAAGAGGAAGAGCAGCCGGAGGTGAGAGATGATGTATCGCCCGAGGCCCTTCTTCCGGTGGACATCCTCGAGTTCGAGGTCGGGTATGCCCTCATACCCCTGGTCGATGCATCACAAGGAGGGGAACTGCTCACACGGATCAAAGGGATGAGGAGATCAGTGGCCGCTGAACTGGGGATCATCGTACCCCCCATCCACGTGCGCGATAATCTTGAGCTCAAGCCAAACGAGTACAAGCTCATGCTCAAGGGCTCAGAGATCGCCCGTTCAGAGGCAATGGCCGACAGGCTCCTGGTGCTGAACCCAGAGGAAGTGGAGACGGATATCCCGGGTATCCCTGTCAAAGAACCTGCTTTCGGACTCCCGGCGCTCTGGATCAAGAAGGCGGACAGCGAACGGGCGCAGCTTGCCGGTCTGACCGTGGTGGACAGCGCCACCGTGATCGCTACACACCTTACCGAGGCCATCAAGAAGAATGCCCATGATCTCCTGGGGAGACAGGAACTCCAGTCCATCCTGGATACGGTGTCAAAAACCCATCCCAAGGTAATCGAAGAACTCATTCCGGGGATACTTCCCGCAGGTGTCGTACTCCGTGTCCTGAGGAATCTCCTCAAGGAAAAGGTCTCCATCAAGAACATTTTGACTATCATGGAAACCCTGGCGGATTTCGGTCCCATGACAAAGGATCCGGATATTTTGACGGAGTATGTCAGACAAGCCCTCATGCGTGTGATCAGCACACCGTTCATCCAGAACAGCTCGATCTCCGTACTGGCTCTGGACCCTTCTCTGGACGGCCTCATCTCGAACTCGATCCAGCACACGGAGCATGGTTCGTATCTTGCATTAGATCCGGACAAATCCCAGAAGATACTGATGACATTGAACAAGGAGGTAAACAGCGTGGGCAAGCAAGGAATGGTTCCCATCCTGCTCACATCACCGGTCAGCAGATCATACGTCAAACGGCTTTCCGAACGGTACATGCCCGAGCTCGTGGTGCTCTCGCACAATGAGATACCTCCCGAGGTGACCATTAAGAATATGGGGATGGTGAGAATCGATGCAAATTAGGACCTACACCGCAGCCTCCATGAAAGATGCCCTCTCTCAGGTCAAGACCGAGTTGGGAAGCGATGCCGTCATCATCTCTACCAGAGAGGTTTCTGACGGGAGTTACGGCATATTGACGAAGCCGATGATTGAAGTGGTCGCAGCGATCGATTACGACGCCGGCCTCTACAAAACGCATATCAGACCTCTCAGACCGACACCGGTCCTTTCCGCAGAGATGCCCACTCCCACCACCGGGGGAGCACCTCCGGGCGGGATCTCAGACGAGATCATCGAACTGAAGAAGATGATGAAGGAACTCATTGCCCACACAGGGGCCAAGAGACACCATGATAACCCTCTCAGAGAGCGGCTCCTCTCCCGGGGTATCCGGGCAAATCTCGTCGACCTCCTCTTGAGCAAGCTCGGCGAAAAATCTGATGTCACATCCATCAGGGAACTCCTCACACAGCTCATCCGTACCGCGGATGCACCGGATGATACAGTCTGGGCATTTCTCGGAACGACCGGGGTGGGCAAGACGACGTCCATTGCAAAGATCGCTGCAACCTCTGTGCTCAATGAGGGGAAACGGGTTGCCCTCATCACCCTGGACACCTACCGCATCGGGGCAGTGGACCAGGCTCGCACCTACGCCAAGATTCTGAATATCCCGTTCATCTCCGTGACCACTGCATCAGAATTCAAAGATGCACTCTCCCACTTGAGGAGTATGGACAGGATCCTGGTGGACACCATGGGCAGATCACCATTCTGCGATGACTACATCCTGCAGCTCAAGGGGTATTTCGAGGGAGTCGATGCATGCAGGTTTCTCCTCATGCCGGTGGCAACCCGGGACAGGGAGATGGACAGCATCACCAAGAGCTTTTCGAAGCTTGACATCAGAAGCATGATATTCACCAAGGCCGACGAGGCGAGCTCGTTCGGGTCGATGATCACACACAATCTTCTCTTCCGGACACCTATATCCTACATCACCACCGGCCAGCGGGTCCCGGAGGATATCGAGCCGGCAACAGCCTCCACGATCGTTGAGCTGTGCCTCGGAGACATGACATGAAAGATCAGGCACACACCTTGAGAAAACTGTTCGAGCAGGGAAAAGATCCGATCCAGACCCAGGTCCTGTCCGTGACATCCGGAAAAGGCGGAGTCGGGAAAACCACCATCGTGGTCAACATGGCAGTCATCATGGCCAGGAAAGGGAAAAAAGTCCTGGTCCTCGACGCCGACCTGGGGCTTGCGAATGTCGACGTGATGTTGGGCCTGACCCCGAAACGCACCATCAAGCACGTCCTCGACGGTCAGTGCCTGCTCGAAGACATCATCCTGGAAGGCCCCGAGGGCATACTGATCATCCCGGCATCATCGGGGATCCAGGAACTCGTCGACCTGACTCCCGAACAGCAGCTCTGTCTGGTGAATTCCCTGGACTACTTCGATACCGATATCGACTACATGATCATCGATACCGGGGCAGGCATATCCAAGAACGTTATGTACTTCAATGCCGCTGCCCAGCGTGTGATCGTGGTCGTCAACTCCGAGCCCACGGCCATCACGGACGCATACGCGCTCATCAAGGTTCTCAGAAGGAAATATGGGGTGAGACGGTTTGACCTCATCATAAATACCGTCAGATCAAAGCTGGAGGGAGATCAGGTGGCGGAAAAACTATCTATGGTATGTGAGAGGTTTTTGGGGGATGTAGCCCTGGAGATGCTCGGGTCGATTCCATATGACGACACCATCACCGAGTGCATCAAAGGGCAGAAGGCAGTTGTCGGGGTCAACCCGACCGGGGAAACGTCCAGGAGACTCGGCCGCATTGTGACGCGCCTGGATAAGAGCTCACGCCTTCAGACGAACGGGAATCTCCAGTTCTTCCTGAGAAGAATGCTGGTCAATCACGTGAAAGGGTCGAATTATGCAGGACATCGCATACACGGAACTTACTGAGGCGCAGAAACTCAACCCGAAGATCAGGGCAAAGATCATCAATGAGTTTTCCCCGCTGATCAAGTACATTGCCAGCCGCATTGCAATCCGACTCCCCCCCCATATCGATCTCAATGATCTGATTAATGTAGGCGTCATCGGACTCATGGATGCCATAGAAAAGTTTGATGCGAGCAAACAGATAAAGTTCAAGACCTATGCAGAATTCAGGATTCGCGGTGCCATCCTCGACGAACTCAGGTCCATGGACTGGGTTCCCCGTTCCGTCAGGCAGAAGGCGAAGAAAGTGGAAGATGCCTACTCAAGACTGGAATTTCACCTGGGAAGACCGGCCAGTGACGAGGAAGTGGCTCAGGAGATGAACATCGATCTCGAATCGTTCTATAAGCTGCTGTCCGAAACCTCATCTGTTTCCCTGCTGAGCCTGGACGATCTGGGCGAAGACGACACGGATCTCTCGAAGAGGAATCTCCTGGAATACATCATTCAGGACGAAAAGGACTGGCCATCACATAAACTGCGATTTGCAGAAATCCGCGACATGGTTGCCAAAGCGATCATCTCGCTGCCTGAAAAAGAGCGGATGGTCATCTCGTTGTACTACTACGATGAACTCACCATGAAGGAAATCGGACATGTACTGAAGTTCACCGAGTCCAGGGTATCGCAGATCCACACCAAAGCTATTCTCAGGTTACGTTCGAAAATGCAGAAGATCTTTAAGGAGGTCTCCGTCGTCTAAAGATTTGGTGAGCGGAATTCGAAGAAAAGAAAAATACCTTGGAGGAGTCTATGGCTCTTGACAAGAACATGAAGGTCCTGATCGTTGACGATTTTTCAACCATGAGAAGGATCGTGAAGAATATCCTCAGGCAGCTCAACTTCACCAATATTCTCGAGGCAGATGACGGCTCCACGGCTCTGGATGTCCTGCAGAGGGAGAAGATCGATATTGTCGTATCCGACTGGAACATGCCAAAGATGACCGGACTTGAACTCCTCAAGGCCATGAAGTCTGATGATGCACTGAAGCACATCCCCTTCCTCATGGTCACTGCCGAGGCACAGCAGGAGAATATCATCGAGGCCGTGAAATCAGGGGTAAGCAACTATATCGTCAAACCGTTTACCGCTGAGACCCTGGGTCAGAAGATCAGCCAGATCTTCACCAAGTAGGAGCACAGGTGTCTGAGTTGTCCGGAAAGAAGGCCGAACTCGACAAAGACGGCATTGCCTTTGAGCATGGCGGGAAGGCCGAACTCGACAAAGACGGGATCAGCCTCGAAGAGGGAGGAGAACAGCATCACCCCCTCGAAAACGAGGGCGTGACCGGTGATCCCGATGAGGAGCCGAACCGTGAACATCCAAGGGCGAGGATCACAGGTCTCCTGATTTCTCTGGTCGCAGTCGTGATAGCCGGTGGGGTCTTTGCTCTCTTTCTGCTGCTCCCTAAAGAGGAGCCTGAACCCATACCCGAGTCGAGGGTCCTCCCTCCCGCGAAGATCTTCGTGTACGAGGGGGATGTCATCCTCGATCCCTTCATGATTCTCTATGAACCCACAAGCGAACACCAGACCGGGATTCTCATCGCACAGATGAGTCTCCAGGCTGAACCGGACATGGTCCCGAATGTATACAGGAATATATTCGATATGCGGACCATTATCTACACGAGGCTCTCGGAGAATATCGACATCTATTCAAAAAATGAGCTTGCCGAGATGATCAGACACGACCTGGAGCAGTACTCCATCCGGGATGTTGCCTTTATTCAGTTCGACATGCGGTGAGATGAGCGATCACAGAGGCGAAGAAAGAACCTGTGGATGGGAGGATCATGGATTTTTCTGTCATTGACGCAAAGATGGCTTCACACGACCCGAGTCTTCGCCGCGAAGCCGCCCTCACTCTTGCCAGGCATGGCGGTGAAAACGCCATCGACAGACTGTGTGTCTTGCTCGAGGATTCCAACACCGGGGTCAGGGACGCTGCACAGAACGGGTTGACTGTACTTGGTGGAAGCTACTGCGTGGAAAAGCTCGCTGCCCTTCTCCCCAGAGAGGAGGTTTCCATCAGGAATTCGGCCATCGACATCCTCAGAAAGATCGGAGATGACGGGCTGGACATCCTGCATGCCCTCGCTTCCCACCACAGTGATAATGTTCGACTGTTTGTCTGCGATATCCTCGGCAGCATCTCCAATCCCGAGAGCATCGATATCCTCGTTGAAGCACTTGCGGATCCGAATCCCAACGTGAGGAACGCCGCGGTGATCTCTCTGGGCATGATCGGTCATCCGAGGTCATTCTCCGCTGTCAGGAACATGATGAATGACGAGGAGTGGATCAGGTTCTCCGTGATCGAAGCCTTGGCACGAATTCCCCACGATGGCGTCGCGGATTTTCTTCTCGATGAAATCGAGAAGAGATCAGGTGATGACGTAACGACCATGGCACTGCTGGATGCCATGGGAAAGGTCCGATCTCCAAAAACCGCGCCCGTGCTTGTCGATATGCTTGAAGACGCCCCTGAACACCTCGCAGCATCGATCGTTTCAACAGTGCTTTCGATCCTCTCCCCCAGAGATGTCAAGGTCCTGTCTGACCCTCACAAAGCACTCATCAAGTCATTCGTGGAAAAGCTCCTCGCGGATTCTGGCTCCGAGACCATGGCATCCATGCTGAATGCTCTGAGTGTCATCGGCGATGACGAGAGTATCAGGGTCCTCATCGACCTCGCATCGAAAACCGATCGTGATGCGCAGGCCGAGCAATGGGATGCCATCAGGAGGACACTCATTGCCTTGAACAATCCGTCCCTCATGGTGGAGCTGTTGAACGGGGAAGAATCCCTCCAGATACTCGCCTCCGAGGTTCTTGCATGCATCGGGGGGCAAGAAGAAGCCCGATGTCTGGCCCATGAGGTCCTCTCCGCACAGGGGTATGTGAAGCGAGCCATGACCGAGGCACTTGCACACAGTGCAGACGCTGCCTTGAAACCGGTGTTCATGAACCTGGTGCATGATCCCGATGGGCATGTGATCTCACTATCCCTCCAGGCTCTTGGACGTCTGGGCACACCAGAGGACATTGAACTGATCACCCCGCTCATCAACCACCGCTATCCCGATGTTCAGGCTGCAGCACTGGAAGTGATCGCACAGATCGGGTCTCCAGTCGCGGAGGAGACCTTCATGTTCCTGATCCGCGTGAAGGATCCCGGGAATCCCGTCAAGGGCCTCAGGGGACTGGAGAGAATGCGGAGTCCCCGGTTGCAGGAGGCTGCGGAGTATCTCTCTCACGATCACGACCCAAAAACCCGCCTGGCTTCTGCAACAGCGATCAGGGACAACAGCCTGGATGTCAGGGATGATCTCGTCGTGATATTCCTGGGTGATGAAACCGATGAAATCAGGTACGTGGCTCTCGATATCATCGGGCGGAGAAAACTCCATGCTCTGAGGTCCTACCTCGATGACGCCATAGGTTCACGGGACATGTGGGCAGCATCCCATGCCCTGGAGGCCCTGGGGGAATTCAGGGATGACGATGCCAAAGAATCTCTTCTGAAAATACTCTCCGAAGGATCTGACTTTCTGAGGATTTCGGCGGCCAAGACCCTTGGAACGTGGGGCGATCCGTCGCTTGCCGAAGAGCTGGAACTCTATGCAGACGATGAAAATCTCGATGTCGCTCGGGCAGTCACCGATGCACTCGACAGGCTCCAGGGGGTGTCATTCTGACATGAGAAAAGACATATTCAACCGGATACGACATATCGAAGATCTTCCGACCCTCCCATCCGTTGCCATGGAGGTCATTTCCCTTGCACAGTCCCCGAATGTCTCCATTCAACAGATCTCGGAGGCTATCTATCGCGACCCCCCCCTCGCGGCCAAGGTGCTCAAGGTGGGCAATTCGGCATTCTACCGGAGGGGTCCCCGGACCATCGATACCCTCCACAACGCAATCATCCTGATGGGACTCACCGAAGTCATCAATATCACAACCTCCATTTCAATCATGACTATCCTTCCCCAGGGAAACGGCCCCGAGGAATCCATCCGAGCGCATTTCTGGGATCATAGTGTGGCGACTGGTCTGATCGCCAGACACATCGACAGAAAACTCGGCATGAAATCGATGGGCAAGGAGTTCGTCGGGGGCCTGCTCCACGACATTGGGAAAATCATCCTCGACGAATACTTCCACGATGAATTCATGCAGGCACACACCATGTCTCTTGAGCAGAACCGGCCCATTCACGAAACCGAAAAGGAGATCTGCGGCACCACCCACATGGAAATAGGACATTTTCTCGCACAGAAATGGAACCTTCCGGCATACCTTGCGGATATTGTCCTGTGGCATCACCAGCCGTCAATGGCAACCTTCCGGGATATCACTTCGCTCATATCCCTTGCAAACCTGTTGGCAAAAGCCAAGGAGCTTTCCTGCGGAGGGGACAGGATGTCCTTCATCCTCTCCGACGAGGAGTCATGGCATATCCTTGTAGAGAGGGGGTACAGGATGAATGAGCTCGATCTCGAGCGTATCACCTTCGAGATGGAAGCATTGCGTGACGAGGTCAACCTGTACATATCCACAGTGACCGACTCGAACCAGCCGGAGTGACGGAATGTATGACGCCGGAAGCCCTGCACCCATCACGATGACCGACGAGGCATTCAGGCTTCTCAGGGATTTCATCTACGACTCGTCTGGAATCTTCTTTGCCGATGACAAGAAGCCACAGCTGGAAAACAGGCTGACCTTGAGGCTGAAGGCGAACAACCTCACCGAGTTCGAGAAATACTACTACCTGCTCAAATACGACCCCAACTCAAGCACGGAATTGAGGGCGTTGTTCGACTCCGTGACCACCAACGAGACGAGTTTCTTCAGGAGCCCCCCACAGATTCAGACCCTACAGGAAAAGGTTCTCCCCGAGACCATCCGGACGAAACAGTCCAGCGGTGAGCTGAGCCTGCGCCTCTGGTCTGCCGGATGTTCCACGGGAGATGAGCCGTACACCATGGCAATCGTCGTCAAGGAAGTGCTGCAGGAATCGATTTCATCATGGGACGTCAAGATCATCGCGAGCGACATCTCCGAGAAGGCACTGAGCTCTGCACGGGCAGCAGTCTACAATGAATACACCCTCAGATCGGTCCCGCTCCATATCAAGCAGAGATATTTCACGCCGGCCGGGGGCATGTACACCCTCACGGACGACATCAAAGTGCTCGTTGAACTCCAGTACCTGAACTTCAACGATGAACGGCGTGTCAGACTCCTGAAAGGATTTGACATCATTTTCTGCAGGAATGTCCTCATCTACTTTGACGATGACGTGAGAAAACGCTTTGTTTCTCAACTCTACGACAACCTCAATCCAGGCGGGTATCTGTTTATCGGCCATTCCGAGTCACTCCACAACATATCCCGAGCATTCAAGCTGGTCCACTTCCCGGGTGCCCTGGCCTACAAAAAGGAATAGGGGGAGCGGCATGGTTACGATCCTGATCGTTGACGACTCACCCACCGTGAGAAAGTTTCTCGTCAATACCCTGAAAACAAGAGCCTACCGGTGCATCGAGGCATCCGACGGCTTTGAAGCCCTGGAAAAACTTGCCCAGAATCCGGACATCTCGCTGGTGATTTCTGATATCAACATGCCCAACATGGACGGTATAGAATTCATCGGGACCCTCAGGCAGGATCCCCAGTATGAGGATCTTCCCGTCATCATGCTCAGTACCGAATCAGGAGCTGAAAACAGGAGAATCGCTCACGAGGCCGGTGCGAATCTGTACCTCGAGAAACCTTCATCAGCCCATGTCATCCTCTTCAAGGTAGAGAGTCTTCTGAACGCCGACGAGTGACCCGGCACCTGCTTCAGGATGAATCACTTTCAGGCTCATCAGTTCCCAGGTCTTCCCTCGGATCGAGTTCCACCCGGACGGGCAGCGGCAGATCCTTTCCCTGAAGTGGTGAGACGAGATTCTTGAGCCTGTGAGCGCTCGGTTGCACCCTGGTCTCCCATGACCCGAGGGCGGCATTATACGCCTGCGTTGTTTTCCGTATCCCGTCGCCGATCGTGGAGAGGTGCCGTGCAAAGATGGACACCCTGTCGAACAGCTCCATGCCTGTTTCCCAGATCTCCTGGGCATTTTCCGATATCGAGTGCTGCTGCCACACGGCTGCTATCGTCCGCAGGAGCGCGATCAGGGTCGTGGGTGTGGAAAGTATGACTCGCCTCTCGATGCCGTCCTCTATAAGACTCTGATCATACTCCAGCGCGGTACTGAAGAATGCCTCGCCCGGGAGAAAAAGGATCACGAAGTCAGGGGTCGGGGTAAACTGTTTCCAGTAGTCCCTGGATGCAAGGGCGAACATGTGTGTCCTGACCGCCTGGGCGTGCCTCTTAAAACAGGCCTTCCGGGCCTCATCGTCGACACTCTCAAAGGCATCCATGTACGACCGCAGCGGAACCTTGGCATCGATGACGACCTGTCTTCCTTCCGGGAGCTTCACGATCAGATCCGGGCGTTTGAGTCCGCTTTCAGTTTTAGCTGAGGGCTGTTCAACGAAATCGCAGTGGCTGGACATGCCCGAGACTTCGACGGCACGGCGTAACGTGATCTCACCCCACCTGCCGCGAACCTGCGGCTCCCTCAGCGCAGCATTCAAGAGCCTCGTCTGATCATGCAGCCGCTCCTGCGTACGGATGAGTTCCTCCATGTGTCGGGAGATATCTCCGTAGGCCTCATGACGTGATTTTTCCATCTCCCGGATCTGCGTCTCGTACCGCTTGAGTGAATCCTGCAATGGCCCCACGAGAGAATCAATCGCCTGTCTCCGGCGTTCGAGATCTCCCGTCATCTCTGCTGCTGTTGAGTGGAGTGTTTTCTGGGCAAGCTGAAGAAACGAGATGTTGTTTTGTGAGAGGGCATCCGAGGAGATTGCCTTGAACGTATCGGAGAGTTTCTGTGCAGACTCATCAATGAGCTCCCTCTGCCGTGAAAGGGACTGCTGGGTGTCCTCCAGCCTCGTCTCAGCCTTAGTGCGGGCAACTCGTTCATGTTCCGCCTGCTGCCGTAGCACGTCACATTCTTGCCGCAAAAGCCTGCCCTGGTCCTGCAGTTGGGTAATAATCCGTTCAGAGGCCTTTGTCCCTGAGATCAGGTATCCCCTCGCGAGAATCCATCCGAGAATGCACCCCAGAAGAAACGCAGCCCCGGTCACAAGGTATTCCATGTGCTCACCCTCGATGTGTTGGATTTCTGCACACCATATATCCTGGCGGAGGCTGAGACAAGGTGTTTCACCTGCGGTGTCCGGGTTTTTCGCCGGGAGACGTCACGAACCGGAGGAATCCCCGGAAATGGTTCCCCCAAGCTTGATGCTGTAGGCCCCGCCGCGGCTGACGATGAGGTGATCATGAACCGTGATCCCCACCTGTGCGCAGAGTTCGCTCAAGGTGCGGGTGAGGCTCTCATCGTGGTGTGAAGGATTGAGGGACCCGGAGGGGTGATTGTGTACCAGGATCAGCGACGTCGCGTTCTTCTCCAGCACAATCTTGAGGATTTCCCGTGGGTAGACGTGCGCAAGATCGACGGTTCCCTCGGCTATGATCTCCTTGTGAATGACTGCACCGGCTGCATTGAGGCAGAGCAGCATGAAGTGCTCTTTCTCCCGGTTCCCGATCTCTGCCCTCATGTATTCCAGTACCCGCTCCGGGCTGTTCAGAACGCTCCCGTCTTTTTCTCCCGGTTCGAGATACCTCCTCATGCAGGCCTTCACCAGGATAAAAAGCGTGGATGCGTATTCCCCGATCCCGTTTTCCTGTTCGATCTCAGTGTTCGGTGCATCGAGGACCTGGCGAAAAGACCCGAACCTGACCAGGAGACGTTTTGCAATGGGTTTAGTATCCTTCCTCGGCAACCCGTACGCCAGCAGCATCTCCAGCAGTTCATAGTCCTGGAGAGCCTGCCTGCCGGATTTCCTCAACCGATCGCGCAATCGTTTCCTGTGCCCCTCGTAATGAGCACGTGATTCGTTCACGTCTGTTCCTCCTCCTGGTTATGTCCCTTCACAGGCGAGTCTGTAGAAGGACCACGGGAGAACCTCCGAGGAGGTCCTCTCTCTCAGTGCATAGAAATCAGAATTTTTCGGCCACTGGCGGAGAATTTCCTGCCAGGGGGTTTTTTCATTGCGAGCGAGCAATTCGATCAGATCGAGTACGCTCCGGTCGCCCCTGGAAAAGAGAGCCTGGAGATAGGCCCACTTCGGGCCCTCGAAGCTCACGGAGACGTTGCTCTGGCCCTTCATGGCCCTGACGATCTTCCTGATGCGCGACCGTGCTTCATCGGGCGAGATCATGGGTTCCCGTTCGAAGCGGGTATGAGGCTTCGGAACCATGGTGTTGATGCTCACAGAGACCGTCCCGAGTTTCTTGTTGCCCCGGGACACACGGATGAAGGTCTGCCGTATACGCTTGATGAGATCGATTGTAGCATCGATATGGTGTGACTGTTCTCCGGGAATTCCCACCATGAAATAGAGCTTGACGTCTCTGATGCCCGCTTCGATGAGCATCCTGATATCCTCGAGGACAGTCTGATTCGAAATACGCTTGCCCGTTGCGTACCTGAGATCCTCGGAACCTGTCTCAGGTGCCAGGGTGACGCCGAGGACCGCCGAGGTCCTCAGGGCGTCAAGCAGTTCCTCGGAGAGTATCCCGAGGCGAAGCGATGGTGGAGCGATCTTCATTCCCCGCCCGGTGATCTCTTGAAAGATCCGGGAGGCTTCAGGGTGATTATTCAGGGATGTGCTCACAAGACCGACCTTCAGCCTGAAGGGCTGTGCCTTGTCGAAGATTTCCGTCAGCCTGGCCAGGGAAACAGGCCTGAACGGGGCATAGATTTCACGGGCAGTACAGAAGCCGCACCTGTAGGGGCAGCCACGGGCGGTCTCAACCATGAACATGTCTCCGAAGGTCGCCTGTTTCGAGAGGACCGTCGAATGGGCCGGAATGTCCAGAGGATCGACCAGAGATATCATCGGGGTCGGGCCTGAGAATCCGGTACTGAAATCATCAGCTGCACGTGGGTATGTACGGGAGGGAATGTAGATTCCATCCGTGCCCACCAGCGCGTCGATGAACTCGCTGTAGCTGCTGCTGTGTGTATACGCATCGTGGAGAATGCCCGGCAGGGGTTCTCCGTCACCGAGGTGGAGGATGTCCACCGCGTCAGCAATCGGCTCCGGGTTGAGGGTGACGGCTGACCCGCCGGCGATGAGAACGGGCCGGCCTCCCCGATGGGCGACCCGGGGGGTGATCCTGTTTTTCATCAGAATCCTGATCATCTCGATCGCGTCAAGCTCGTAGGACAGACTGAATGCAAGAACGGGGAAATCGCTCAGTGGACGGTGGGCCTCCACCGAGCGTTCACAATCGGCGAAGAATCTCTCGCACACGATACCCTGATGCTCGTTGAAGACCCGGTACATGGTCTGAAAACCGAGGTTGGACATTCCCACCCGGTAGGTGTTCGGGTAGATCAGTGCGATGTTGAGTTTTCCTCCAGGATCCTTGAGAATGGCGCCTATCTCATTCAACATCTATCCCGAGGCTCTTGATCTTTCTATGCAGATTGCTTCGCTCGACCCCAATGATGTCCGCGGTCTTGGAAATATTCCTCCCGTTCTCCCTGAGCTTGCGTTCGATGAAGATCTTTTCAAACTCAGACCTGGCATCTTTCAGTTCCTGGATGGATATCAGGCGGTCAATCTCCGTACCCTGTCTGGTTCCCAGGGGCGGAATGTCGTCTGCTGTAATGGTGTCCCCGGGTGTCATGATCACCAGCCGCTCAATGATGTTCTTGAGTTCTCTCACATTACCCGGCCACTCATGCTGAATGAGCCGTTTGACCGCTCCTTCGGTGATGGTCTTGTTCTCTCCCTTCAGCGAAGAGAACCCCTTGATGAAGTGTTCCACAAGCTCAGGGATGTCCTCCTTGCGGTCGATCAGCCTCGGGACCTGAATGGGAATGACATTGAGACGATAGTACAGATCCTGCCTGAATCTCCCCTCGTTGATTTCCTGCTCGAGATTTTTGTTCGTTGCAGTCAAAACCCGCACGTCCACCTGGATGGTCTGGGACCCTCCCACCCGCTCGAACCGCTGTTCCTGGAGAATACGAAGGATCTTAGCCTGGGTTGAAAGACTCATGTCGCCGATCTCATCGAGAAAGAGGGTTCCCTTGTTGGCGAGGTCGAATTTCCCCCTCTTGCGTTCCGTCGCCCCGGTGAACGCGCCCTTCTCATGCCCGAAGAGTTCACTCTCGATGAGTTCTTCGGGGATGGCTGCACAATTTACTTCGATGAAGGGAAACTCACAGCGCATGCTGTTTTTATGGAGCCTGCGGGCAACGAGTTCCTTTCCAGTTCCATTCTCGCCTAGGATGAGGATCCACGCATCCGTCGGGGCAGCCATGTCGATCTGCTCCTTGAGCTTCCTGATGGCAGGAGAGTTTCCAATGATCTCATCATCCTTTTCCGTCTTCATTCTCAGAAGCGCGTTCTCCGCTTCCAGGGCCTTGAGGTGAAGGGTATTGTTGATGGTGATGATGATCTTGTTCAGATCCAGGGGTTTCTCAATGAAATCCAGGGCCCCCAGCCTCGTGGCCCTGATGGCAGTATCGATGGATCCGTGGCCTGTCATGATGATCACGGGGAGCATGTACCCCAAACCCTGGAGCTCCTCCAGAATCTGCAGCCCATCCTTTCCCGGCATCCAGATATCGAGGAGCATGAGATCGACATCCTGTTTTTCTATGATCTTCATGGCCTCTTCCCCGGTGGCAGCGAGAAGGGTTTGATACCCCTCGTCCTCAAGCCCCCCCTTGAGAGAAAACCTGATATTTTCCTCGTCATCCACAATAAGTATGGTGTGTTTCATCCGCTACTCCTTCACGGGCAGTTCGATGGTGAATATGGTCCCAGTGGGTTCGTTGTCCCTGACCCGGATGAACCCGTTGTGATCCGTGATGATCCTGTTGACGATGACCAGCCCCAGCCCAGTTCCGCCCTTCTTGGTTGAAAAATACGGCTCGAAGAGACGTTCCTTGACCTTTGGAGGGATACCCGGTCCAGTGTCCATGATTTCCAAGACCGCGATATGTACATCTGGATCGTATGAAGTCCTGATCGTGATCTTCTTCAGGGAGTTCCTGTTCTCAAGAACAGCGGTCGTAGCATTCTCCAGGAGATTCCCCACCGCCCTGCTCATCTGGGAGCTGTCGATTTCAACCTTGGGCAATGTTTCATCCACGTCTATGACATACTCTATCTCATGGTGGGCCTGCCGGTACAATGCCGCAGCATCGGAGACCACCTTGTTCAGGCTGTCAGGGACAGGCATTGACGTGGGCATCTTGGCAAATGCGGAAAACTCATTCACGAGGCGCTTCATCTCATCCACTTCGTTGATGATCACCCGCGTGCACTCGTCAAAAATCTGGGCCTCGTCACCGAGCATGTCCAGGTATCTCCTCCTGAGTCTCTGGGCGGAGAGCTGGATGGGGGTCAGAGGATTCTTCACCTCGTGGGCGATACGCCGGGCAACCTCCCTCCATGCTGCCATACGCTGCATCCGCTGAAGCTGGGTGAGGTCATCGAACACGATGACCATGCCCAGGTGTTCGTTCTTGTCATCGTACATCAGGGACGCTTGAGCCAGCAGGGTCATCTTCTTGCCCTGCACAGAGACAGTGAGCTGTCTCTGGGTTGACATGCCCTTGGAGTTCTTGAGAACCCCGATAAGGTCACTGACAAGGGGCTGGAGATCATCACGGATCACCTGGGAATATGGTTTGCCCACAGAGGCATCCGAATCGATCGCCAGCATGGTCTGGGCAGACGGGTTGATCATGGAGATACAGTCATCCCGAGTGATGGAGATGACCCCGGTTGAGATATTATTGAGCACGGTCTCGATGTACCTGTTCCTGTATGCAAGCTCATTGTAGGCGCTCTCCAGGTGCTTCCTCGACTCCGTCAAATCGTACACCATGGCATTGAAATCCTGGACCAGTATGCCCAGTTCGTCGGTTGACTGAACGTCGATGTAAAATCCAAGCTCGCCTCGAGAAATCCTCTGGGTTCCTTCCACGAGCTTTTCGATCGGATTGATGAGCCCCTTTGAGATATTGAGGCCGAACCATACCGCGGAAAAGATGACCAGCAGGGTCACCGAGGTGAGGATGATGATATAGTTCGTCTTGATTGGCCCCTTGAGCCTGAGACTCTGGATGTAGTCATTGAACGAGGACCTGATGATGCCCATCCGTCCTGAAAGGCTCTCCGGGATATAGTAGTCAGCCACCAGCACTCCCACGATATCCTTGGGATTGAACGAGGATTTGATGGGCACGATCCCCTCGATGATATCGGCCTTTCCGGTGCGTACCACGATGGGCATTGTCTTCCCGGCCATTGCTGCCTGGACCAGACTTGATTCAGGACTCGGCATGCTCTTCATCTCGATGTCCGGAGAAACGATTTTTACGAGTTCCTCCCCCTGGGATGAGAACACCACGACCGCCGAGAGGCGGAACAACATCATCTTTTCTTCCAGGAGTGATCTCAGAATATTGAGGTTTCCCTCTTTCAGAAGCCTCCGCTCCGTGATCTCCTTGGATATGGAACTCGCATAGTGAATGGCGTCCGCTGAGGCCTCCTTGTAGTAGATGTTCGCCACGTTCATTGACTCTTCAAGTGCGTTTTCCACCTCGGAGGAGAGCCAGCCCTCCATGCTCCGGTTGAGGAACACGATGCTGGTGAAGAACAGCACCATGGTGGGAATGATGGTCAGTGTTACAAAGGCTGCAACCAGTTTTGTCCGCAACTTTGTTCCCAGAACACCCCTCTTGCGTTCCAGGAGCAGCTTCGCAATATTCCTCGTGACAAGGAATATGACGAGGATCAGCAACACCACGTTCAGGCTGATAAGGGTAAAGATCAGGACATTGCTGGATGGGCCCACATCGATGCTGCTGATGTTGGTCCTGGCAATGCTGAGCAGCACCAGAATGCCCAGGATCACCGATATGATGATAATCTCCCTGACTTTTTTGGACATGTTGATTCTCCTATGAACCGGACAGATCCGCCTCGAGGATCTTCCTGGCGAGCCCGATGTGCAGGCTGTGATTCGCCCTGTAGGCGTGGATAGACGCCGTGACCGGTCTTCCGAGGATCCACAGGTCTCCCAGAAGATCAAGGATCTTGTGTCTCACAAATTCGTCCGGAAACCTCAGCCCCTCCGGGTTGAGGACACTCTGCTCGTCCACGACTACTGCATTGTGAAGACCTCCACCCAGGGCATACCCCATGGAACGCATTTTCTCGACATCCTGCATTCTTCCGAAGGTTCGTGCCGGGGCTATGTTCGCTGCGAAGTCATCACCATCATACGTGTATCGCTGGTAGCCGATGGACGGCTCGGGGAAATCAATTTCATAGGTGATGCCGAATGGTCCGGCGGATGCCTCGATCCAGCTCACCCCCGATTCCACCCGAACGGGCGAACGGACCACGATCGGACGGAGCTCACCTTCGATCTCTACTGTCCCAGCCTCCTGGATCAGCCGGTATACCGGGAGAGCCGATCCATCTTCTGCAGGGATCTCATTGCCGTCTATCTCTATCTCACAGTCGGTTATTCCCGCACCGAAAAGGCATGCCATAAGGTGCTCCACCGTTGATATTCGTGCCCCGGCAACACCAAGAGTCGTATTCAGCGTCGTGTCCAGCACATGATCAAGCACGGCAGGGATCCTGATCCCCTGCCGGGAAAAGACGATCCCCTCGCCTCCCGGCATGAGGGTGAGCGTGCTGGGGCTGCCGCCATGGAGCCCGATTCCCATGATCCGAAGTGCACGAGCGATGGTTTTCCTTTCCATGCTGCCAATTAGATTATGTAACCCGGGTATATTAGTCAAATGGTATTGCATCCTGTTCATCACCGGCACGTGGCCGGCTTCTTTGATCATGCGTTCACGGGAACCCCATTGGGGTGATACACCACCTGTCCATGAAGTCAAGACGGATCCGGTGAACTGCCGGCAGGCCGTTTCTGACATCCCGGAACACCATCCCACATCCCTGCTTCTCGATTTGACACCCCAGGGAAAACAGCTTATAAAAGCAGACTATGTTCGGCATAGGCGGTCAGGAACTCATTCTCATTCTGTTGATTGCACTGATCGTACTCGGCCCGAAGAAACTGCCCGATATCGCCAAGACCCTGGGGAAGGCACTCGGTGAATTCCAGCGTGCCTCCAATGACCTCAGAAAAGAATTCGATCAGATGTCGGACACCCCTCACCCCTCGCATTCACCACGGTATCCAGAAAAAACACCTGAACAGAGCACCACGGAAGACGCATCTTCCCACGACGAGGAAGACTCGCGAGAAACCTCTCCTGAAAAGCCGCATCAGTACAATCCAGACGAGATAGAGGGTTCCTGAGGTGGAAGAAGAAAAGCTCCCGATAACCTCTCACCTCGAAGAGATGAGGTGGCGTCTCATCAAGTGCGTGATCGCCGTCGGGGTCGGGTTTCTTGCTTCCTATGCCTTCTCGAAACAGATCTTTGACTTTCTCGTCTCCCCGCTGGTCAAGGTCATGCCACCCGATGGCCAGCTCATCTACACCTCTCTGCCCGAGGCCTTCCTGACCTACCTGAAGGTATCATTCTTTGCAGGCCTCGTCCTCGCAACCCCGGTAATCATTTACCAGATCTGGAAGTTCGTGATGCCGGGTCTCTATGAGAACGAGCGCCGGTATGTTGCACCCTTTGTGGTGGTGGCCACCATCTTCTTCCTCATCGGCGCGTCATTTGCCTTCTACGTGGTGTTCCCACTGGGGTTCCAGTTTTTCCTGGGGTTTTCCACGGATCGCATCTCGGCCCTGCCATCCATGAGGGAGTATCTCGGGTTTGCCATGAGGCTCCTGCTCGCATTTGGCATCACCTTCGAACTTCCGGTGGTGATGTTCTTCCTGGCGAAAATGGGGCTGGTACATCCGTCCACGTTGAGGCGACAGAGGAAATATGCACTTCTCGTCGTCGCACTCGGCGCAGCCATTCTCACTCCCCCTGATGTGCTCAGCATGATCCTCCTTGGCATACCGCTTTTCTGTCTCTATGAAATCAGCATCTGGGTGACCCACTTTGTCAGAAAAAAAGAGTCGATGGAGACCGCTGATGTCGAAGCCGAGGCATCGGATCCCGAGTCGAAAAATCAGGCTGGATAGACGAACAGGCGGGAATGTGTACGGTGGATATGGAGAAACCATCGTGGACACGGAACCGCTCTATTCAAGCTCCGGAACGAACACACCCCTTGACTATGACTCGAGGAATCCTTCCTGACGCGCCATATCATCCAGTACAAGGGTAAGGACATCTTCGGTCTCGGCATCACGCACTGGCCTGACCCTGGTATCGACGATCTTGATGTAGTGCGTACACTCCGCGCAATAGTAGACGCGAACCCCGCTGAGCTCCTCTGATTCGAAATACCCCAGAGTGGTATGATCCCTGTTCCCACAGACGGTGCACCTGATTCGGGGGAATGACCACTGGCAGGAACACAGCGGGCAGATCAGGATCCTCGACGAATCCGTATCGAACCCGATCCTCGGGAAGGTGTGGCAGAACGGGCAGCTTCCGTCACCGGTTTCGCTGTCGATGAGAGACTCATTCACCTCCCTGAGCAGCCTGAAGTAGGTTGTGATGACGGCACGAAGGAGTACCTGGAGAGCATTCCTGTATTCGAGGGAGACCCCGGGCATGTCGTGGTCACTGTTCGAGGATTCCAGGAGCTGGTGAAAGTCAACAGGGGGGTGCTCCGGGATGATCTCCTCCCAGACCTCTCTGCAGATTTCGGCAAGGGGCTCCACCGGGATGCAGGAACTCGTGCTCTCTGCCTTCAGGGGGACAGCGAGATGCGGGATATGCAGCCTGTCCATGTGTTCTGTAACCCGTTGCCAGATGGCGCGGGCCTGCTGTATGGACTCAGCATCATCGGGAAAGTTCTGGAGAATGAGCTCCCATTCCATGTGGGGGAACCATAAGAGATGTTTGAGGGCGTGTCAAGCGCATTGGGAGTGCCCTGAAGAACGGACTGCGCCGTTCATGTTCCCGTGTCATTCTGGACCATGTCGGAATGAGCATCCCTCTGCTTGCCTGCCAGGAAAATTGATTGTATGGATGAAACCATTATGTCAGGTCTGTATATCCCGGTCCACAGATACCATCGACACCTGGTGTGGTGCGTGAAACTCATCCTGTTCTCATGCATCACTCTCTGTTCTCTGCATGCTGGAGCCCTGTCTTGTGGTGCTTCCGGTCCGGAGAGGATCATCTCCCTTGCCCCATCCCTGACGAGGGAGCTCTATGACCTCGGCGCAGAGGAGGCCATTGTGGGGGTAACACACTATCGCCCTGAGGACGCAGCGTCGAAGGAGGTCGTCGGGAGCCTGACAAAACTCAATATTGAAAGAATCCTGGCCTTGCAGCCGGATCTCGTGCTGGCCAGCAAGGACTGCAACCGGATTACAGACATAGAGCGCCTTACCAGGCTGGGGCTTCAGGTTTCTGTATTCCAGGGGTGCGAGTCCTTTTCATGCATGTGCGCAGAGTTCATCCGGCTGGGAGAACTTGTCGGGAAACGAGACATTGCTGAAGTCACGGTCAGAGAGCTCAATGCAGAGCTCTCGGGAATTCAATCCTCTATCAAGGAGAACCCTTCTCTCAAGGTATTCTGGCAGATCGGGGCAGATCCACTTATTACAGCGAACGACGAAACATTCTCCGGTGAGTTCATACGACGTGCGGAGTGCATAAATATCTTCGGGGATCTGAACGTCCGGTACCCGCGTGTGCATAGAGAGGAAGTGATCAGGAGAAACCCTGATGTCATCATCATCGTGACCCACATGAGCACCCAGGAGAGCGCATCCATCTGGCAAGACATGGAAACCGTAACCGCAGTCCGAAACAAGAGAGTTCATACACTTCCGGCCGACTTGGTGTGCCAGCCAACGCCGGTCTCCTTCGTTGAGGCATACAGGGCCGTCCTGGCCATTCTTCATCCTGGTCTACCATGAAACACCCCGTGATCTTTTTCCTCCTGGTTCTCCTCCTGGCCTCAAGCATGGCCCTGGCCCTCCTGACCGGTGGAACTCCGATTCCCCCTGAGAGCATAGCGAGGGCTCTCTTTCACCCACGTCCCGGTGATGTCACCACCACACTGGTATGGGATCTTCGTCTGCCCAGAATCGTGATTGCCTGTGTCGTGGGGGCAGCCCTGGCCCAGAGTGGAGTGATCTTTCAGGCAATACTCAGAAACCCTCTCGCCGAGCCGTATACTCTGGGGGTATCCGCAGGAGGCGCACTGGGTGCAACGATTGCGATCATTCTTGGAATTGCAGGATTTCCCATGGTTCTCATCTGTTTTGCCGGGGCCATGGTGAGCATTTCGATCGTTCTGGGAATCGCGTCACTCAGGCAATTTTCCAGCACCATGCTGATCTTGAGCGGCGTGGTCCTGAGCTTTCTGCTGTCTTCCCTGGTCATGTTCATCTTCTCTGTTGCAAGCTCGCGAGACGTGCACTCCTCCATCATGTGGCTCATGGGTGATCTCAGTTCCCCCCACTCAGGTTCCCTTCGGATCATGGCGTTCATGGTACTCCCCTTGATGGCTGTTCTCGTCTTCACCGGCAGGGACCTGAATCTTCTCTCCCTGGGTGACGAAAAGACCTATCACCTCGGGGGAAATGCCCTGCAGATGAAAGGGATTCTCCTGGTGATCTCCTCTCTGATAACCGGGGGCTGTGTTGCCGTGACGGGGATAATCGGATTTGTTGGTCTCCTCGTTCCACACCTCATGAGGAAAATCACAGGCGCCGACCACAGGCTGCTCATCCCCTCATCAATGCTTGCAGGGAGCTGTTTCCTGATCCTGTGCGACACGTTCTCCCAATTCATATTCAGGCCTGTCGAACTCCCGGTGGGGGTCATCACAGGGATGATCGGGGGGATGTTCTTTCTTTTCTACATCGCTTTCATTAGACCGCCGGAGGTCGGGTGAGATGATGCATCTCCATGTTCAAAACCTGACAGCGGGATACGGCAAGATCCCCGTTCTGCAGGATATTACCCTGGATATTCCACGAACATGCCTCTACGGGGTCATCGGTCCGAACGGTGCCGGGAAAACAACGCTTTTCAAGTGCTTGAGCGGTACCCTGAGACCATGGAAAGGCTCAGTCCTGTACAACGGTGAGGATATCAGGACACTCCCGAGAAGGAGGTTGGCGCAGAAGGCCGCCTATATTCCTCAGTTCCAGTGGGTTCCCTTCCCATATACCGTGGAAGAATTCGTCCTCATGGGACGGTATCCCCACAGGGGAAGATTTTCTCCTATTGGGAAAAACGACGTGGAAATCCTTGAAGAAACTCTCACCACGCTGGAAATTTCCAGATATAGGAAACGGAGCCTCCACACCCTCTCGGGGGGTGAACTGCAGAGGGTCTTCCTGGCACAGGGCCTGACCCAGAGACCGGAGCTCCTCCTCATGGACGAACCCACATCACACCTCGACCTCGGTCACCAGGTGCACCTGCTCGATATGCTCAAGAGCCTCAGGGACACCCAGGGGCTTACTATCGTGCTGATTCTTCACGATCTCAATATCGCGAGTGTGTACTGTGACGCAGTGGCCCTCATGAGTTCCGGAGGGGTGTATGCCCAGGGCACGCCGGACGATGTGATTACCGGGGACATCCTGGAACAGGTCTACAAGACGCGTGTCCTCGTGGGAACGGATCCCCTGGGGTCACGTCCGCACATTTTTCTCATCCCCGGTGACCAGTGGAGACAACACTAGCCTCGATGTGCCCGGATATGCTGGTTCCCGTGACATCCCGGAAAGAGGGTGGTGTTCTCCGGGGCTGGTGACAGATCGTCAGGTGAGAATTTCCAGGATTTCGTATTCCCTCTTGCCATTGGGTGTATCAACGATCACCTCGTCATCGAGCTTCTTCCCGATCAGTGCCCTCCCCATGGGAGACTCTATCGAGATCTTCCCCTGGTCGATATCGGACTCGTCCACCCCGACGATCTGGTACGTGATCTCTTCATCGGTATCCAGGTTGCATAAAACAAATTTCGAACCGAACACGATGCGGTCACGAGGAAGGTTCGAGGTGTCGATGATTTCAGAGGTTCCGAGCTTATTCTCGATCTCCTGAATCCGTGACTCGACAAAGGCCTGACGCTCCTTCGCATAGATGAACTCGGCATTTTCGGAAAGATCGCCGTGCCCGCGTGCTTCTTCGATCGCAGCGATAATCTTCGGGCGTTCGTGTTTCTTGAGTCTCTCCAACTCGTCCCTGAGAGACGCATAGCCGTCTTTCGTGATAGGATTTCTCTTCATGGCATGTCCCTGAAAAAAAGAAAAAATACCGGTAGCGCACTACCAGTATCGATCTGTACTGTATCCTGATGCTCCCTGATTGTCAAGACTGGATTGGGATGGGGAAGGGATACCAGGGTTTTTTCCGGCAGGTACCAGGGAATGAGAGGACTCGTCTCCAGGGAGAAAGATCGCACCGATGCTTTTCATTGACTCGAGAAATTCTTCTCTAGTATACTACGGCGTCTATTGAACAGCGGAGGAAACGCTATGGGATCAAAAGAAAAACTGAATCTGATGGTAAGTGAACGTTCACTGTCCAGGAAAAAGGTGAATCAGCTTCGACGGGACGGCATTATTCCGGGTGTTGTTCACGGCAAAGATTTCGAGTCCACCCCTGTCCAGGTGGATTCTAAATCCTTTGAGAAGGTCTATAAGAAGTCACATGGAACGTCCATCGTCACCCTGAAGATCGACGGGAAGACAGTACCTGTGCTTGTTCATTCCATCCAGAGAAACAAACTGAACAAGGACATCCTGCACATAGAGTTCTTGAAAATCGATCTTGCCAGAGATGTCACCGTGGAGGTACCCATTATATTCGAAGGCACGTGTCCTGCAGAAAAAGAGGGCAAGGGCAGGGTCAGCCATGAAGAGATGAGTATCCACCTCAAGTGTACACCAGCACACATACCCTCGGAGATCGTCGTGGATGTGTCGGTTTTGAAGGAAAAGCACGATTCGATCCACGCATCAGACCTGAAGCTGCCCGAGGGGGTCAGTCTGGCTCACGGTGTGAGCGAGAACAAGGTGATAGCCACTGTCGTACCCTCGCGCTACATCGAGATGGAGGCCCCTGAGGCCGAAGAGGTCGAGGGAGAGGCTGCTCCCGAGGTTCAGGAAGCTCAACCCAAAGAGGAATGATTCATCCCTTGATCATTGCTACGGGTTTCAGCCTCACCACTTTTTTCGCGATGCCTGCTCCCGTGATGGTGTCTACGACTTCGGATACATCTTTGTACGCTTCGGGGATCTCTTCCGCAAGAGTCGCGCGGGAAGCAGCCATGGCATGAATATCCCTTTTTCGCAGTTCCTCGATGATGGACCTCTTCCGTGTGATCTTCTTTGCCTGTCTTCGGGAAAGAAGCCTCCCGGCACCATGGCATGCACTGAAGAACGTCTCTTCCGCACGATCTGAACCTGCAAGGATGTAGGACATCCTGCCCATGTCACCCGGAACGAGTATGGGTTGACCGGTGTGCATGAATCGATCCGGCAGCCTCGGGTCGCCCGGCGGCAGGGCACGGGTTGCGCCTTTTCTGTGGATACAGACCTCCCGCACAGACCCTTCCCAGAACACCTTTTCTATTTTCGCTATATTATGACAGCAGTCATAGAGCAGTTTCATACCCAGGGTTTCGAAGGATGCATCAAATACCTGTTCAAAAGACTGTCTGACGAGAGAGGTAATGATCTCCCGGTTGGCAAAGGCAAAATTTGCAGCAGCAGCCATGGCCTGGAGGTAGTCCCGTCCCTGACTGGACTTCACCGGTGCACAGGCAAGCTGCCTGTCGGGGAGTTCAATACCGTGGGCAGAGGAGGTCCTGAGCATCTCGTGCACATAGTCGTCACAGATCTGGTGGCCGAATCCCCGTGAACCGGTATGGAGAAGAATCAGGACCTGACCCTCGAAGAGCCCGAATCTCCCCGCAAGACTCGTGTCCTCGACAGCATCGACTACATCGAGTTCAAGGAAATGATTCCCTGAACCCAGGGTCCCGAGCTGTGGAAGCCCTCTCTCGACAGCCTTCTTCGATACCACATCCGGGTTTGCACCTGCTATGCATCCACTGTCCTCATGGGCATCCAGATCATCTTCCGGGGCGTATCCCTTTTTGACGGCCCAGGAAGCACCTTTTTCGAGCACCTTGGAAAACTCCTTCGTACCGAGCTGAAAATTGCGGTTTACGGCACCCACACCTGAGGGGATCGTGTTGAAGAGAAGTGCGAGGAGTTCGGGTATCTTCGGGGAGAGGTCTTCCCGTTTCAGCGTCGTCTCAATACATGATATTCCGCAGTTGATATCATAGCCAACACCTCCGGGAGAGATCACCCCGTCCGTCGTGGAAAACGCCGCGACCCCGCCTATGGGGAATCCATACCCCCAGTGAATGTCTGGCATCGCCATTGACGGCCCGACTATTCCGGGAAGGCAGGCGACGTTGGCCACCTGCTGGAGGACATTATCCTGGTCCAGGGTTCGTTCGATGACGCTGTTCGCATACACGAGCCCCTTTGTCCGCATGGGGGGTACCTTTTCAATCCTGATGCGATATGGATCAATGCGCCTGAGTGTGAGTCTCTCCATGGTACATACCCTCTAGGTATCAAGAATAATGGTTGCCTCGAGATGATTGTCAACATCCCGGATGTCGAGATTGTGATAGGTCACGGCCTTGATTTCTCTGGCGAGCTGGGTCTTGCTGAACATACCCGTGAGGGAGGCCGTCAGATCCGTCTCTCCCAGGGACGTGATCACGATCCGGGACACCCGGAAATCCTTGACCTCGATAACATACAGAATCTCCTGAAGCCATCTCACCAGGAGATCGATCCGATCAATCCCCTCCGAGGTGATCTCGACCTGCTCACGGTCATCATCGCTGGCTGCTTTCATGACATCCACGAGGGCATACCCCGCATCCCGGAAGAGTTCACGGATGTTCGATGCGCTGATCCTCACGCCGATATCGGCGGTATGATCAATGTATACGTAGGGCATCCTCCCCCTCCTGCTGCTACAGTACCCTGACCGTCCTGCACGAAAAAGACAGATGTCATGGTCCCCGTGTGTCCGTATCCGCCCGAGAGGGGTGTAAAAAAGACGGGAACAGGAACCCGGGGCAGGCTGTTCAGATATGTCCGGATGATCTGAGCATCTCCCGCACAGCTATGAGAGCCTTTCGCCTGTGGCTCCTCGCGTTCTTCTCATCGGGGGTCATCTGCGCGAAGGTCTTTCCCGCAGATGGATCGTAGAACACGGGATCGTACCCGAACCCTTTATCCCCGAGGGGGTGGGCAAGGATCACTCCCTCGCACTGGCCTGAGGCCGTGAGGATGTGCTCGGGTGAAAACGCGACGGCGACCACACAGAAAAACCGTGCACTCCTGTTTTCCACACCCGCCAGATTCCTGAGCAGCAGATCCATGTTTTCCGCATCCGTGGCATTCTCTCCGGCGTAGCGTGCTGAAAAGACCCCGGGGCTCCCGCCCAGAGCATCAACACTCAAGCCTGAGTCATCTGCCAGGCACGGAACTCCTGTAGCCCTGTTCCAGGCTACGGCCTTCGTAGTTGCATTTTCGGCAAAAGTCGCACCATCTTCTGCCACGTCCACGGATACACCGACGTCTGCTGGGGTAATGAGCGATATCGTTCTGGAAGCAAGAATCTCCGAGATTTCCCGTATCTTGCCAGGATTCGTCGTGGCAATGAGCAGCTTCATTGATGCAGTGCCTGAAGCTGCTTCTCCATGAGTTGTCCAATGCCTTTCTTTGCGAGATCCATCATGGTCATCAACTGCTGAAACGAAAAGGGAGACTTCTCGGCTGTGCCCTGGACCTCGATAATGCTGCCCCCCGTGGTCATGGCCACATTCATGTCGACATCGGCCCGTGAATCTTCCTCATAGTTGAGGTCGAGCATCAGTTCTCCGTCGATCATGCCAACCGAGATGGCGGCAACCTGTTCGTGGATAGGATTCCTGGCGATCAGCTGTTGCTGGAGTAATGATTGAACGGCATCCGCAAGGGCGACATAGGCACCGGTGATGGACGCGGTACGGGTTCCTCCATCCGCCTGGATTACATCACAGTCAATCCATATGGTCCTTTCTCCTAAATCCTGGAGGGAAGCCGCGGCCCTGAGACAGCGGCCAATGAGGCGTTGAATTTCCTGTGTTCTGCCTTTGGGCCTGCCACGGGAGACTTCACGGGTGGTTCTGACCGTGGTGGATGCCGGCAACATCCCATACTCCGCTGTGATCCACCCCATTCCGGAATTCTTGAGGTGCGGTGGGACCTTGTTCTCGATGTTGGCTGCACAGATAACCTTCGTATCACCGATTTCTATGAGACATGATCCGAGTGCATGCTTGCAGTACCCCATGGTGATCTCAACGTGACGGATTTCATCAGGGGTTCTGTGATCTGATCTGAGTACGAGCTTTGGTTTCGTGATGCCCTTGTTCTTCAACAGCTCTTCAATGGACGCCATGTGTAACCCTTTCTGGCGCAATTCTACGGGCTGTGAAGAGAGAAGTCAACTGCATTGCTCTAAAAATATCGGCGCTTGACACCCTCAGCATGTCTCAGGTAAACCCTCATTATTATCTGGAGGATACGCAGTGTGAATGTAGTCAGGGGTCTTGCCTTACTCGGTGTCGTCATCATCTTGACCGCTGCCTTGTTGCTCCCCCTGACGAGTGCTTCACCGCTGGCAGACAGTGAGGCCTGGATCTACCAGTCCATCAGGGAGCTGCAGGCATCTCCTGGCATCACACCAACCCTGAACGGGCGAACCCTTGCCGGACAGAATCCGCTGCAGATCCTGTTTTTCTCCCTGCTCCCGTCCCAGGAGCTTTTCTGGTTCAGACTCCAGATCGTCGTTCTCGGCTGCATACTGGCAGGCATGGTGTTCCTGTTCGGCCTGCGTGTCTTCGATACAATGACTGCCCTCTTCTCGTCCCTCATCACCATCACGAGCCTCGGATTCATCGACATGTATGGAGCGCTCAAGCCTCTGGCCATGCCGGAAACACTCTCTGTTCTCGCTGTCCTGATCTTTTCCCTTGCCTACATCGGAAAGGCGGGGAGCTGGTGGTATGTGATCGCCCATATCCTTGCAGGCATTGCCACCATCTCGGGGGGGTGGATCATTCTGGGCTTTTACATCGCATCCGTCATATTCCTGATCCTCCTGGACCTATCACCCGGGAAACTGCTGGGGATTCATCCCATCTCGGGCATTCTCATCATATCGGGAATCACAGCAGTCTTTCTTGCCGGGTATCGCCTCGCAGCAGGTCCGAACATCCTCACGGGGATCCTGTCTCCCGGAGAAGAGACGGGATTTCCCGCCCGGATTGGAACAGTCTTCACATATCTCCTGCCATGGCTCCCCCTTTTGGTGCCTGCATGGATGTTCGCAGAGAAATCCGTGGACAAGGGAACCTGGCGTGATATGCTCCCCGTCAAGGTTGCGTTCGGAGTTGGGGTAGCGGCCGTTCTTTTCTCGGCGCGGTGCGAGCCTGCCTTCGCACTGCTCAGCATTCCGTTCTCCGGGCTGATCATCGGCTACTGGATAGCCCATGGCCTCCCTGTTCAGCAGCCCGGGAAGATTACCCCGGCAGCTCTTGTGCTCACCGGCATCCTTCTCTTCGTCGGTGCTTTTGCGGCCGGAGTGTGGACCCTCATCAGGGCAGGGGGAGTCCATCTGAGCGATGCTGCCCTCGGGGGAGTGCTCATCGCACTGGGCCTCGCTTTTTTCATCACGGTTCTCACAACGAGGTATCGGGCGGGGATTCTGATCGGGGTATGTGCCGCGTTCTTCCTGTGCTGGGGAACCCCGATGCTTCATGATCCGCTTCAGGTCTCAGCTAAAAAGGCGTATATGCACCAGATATCGACGAACGCCCCCCTGCTGGTGTATTCGGACGACCTCCCCATGAGGGGATACCTGGGACTCGAGGGCATCCGCCCCTTCATCATCGGGCGGGAAACAATTCCCCTGGGGGCGTCAAGCTTTCTTGCCATACGCACCCGGTCTCTCGAAGACGTGCTTGAAAATCTGGAACCCCGCATGAACACGACCGTGGTGAGCAGCCTCCTCGGCGAAGCCACCTACGCCCTCATCAAACTCGATCCGAAGATCTCATTCTGAAGACATCGTTCTCTGTGCCGAGAGTTTCTTTGAGAGAGCCTCGAGGAGATCTTCGAGCTTCTCTTTGAGGTCATCATCCTCCAGCAGGGGATAGAGACGTCCATAGATCTCTATGGCCTTGGAGATATTCCCCATGCTTGTATAGACCCCACCGAGATCCGTGAGCAGCTGCTGGTTGTTGCCCGCATATTCCTCGGCTTTGTTGAGGAAGGTTCTAGCCTGCACGAAATCGCCCAGTTTCCAGGACATATATCCAAGCCGGTAGTAGCTGACCGCCTGATGAACAGGGCTTCCGAGCTTGTTGCTTCTCAAGAGTTCGAGGTAGACCTGGTAGGCCTGCTCATGGTCGCCTGCCCCCCAGTACGCGCTGGCGAGGCCCATTTCCGCCTTGGTCAGATCGGGTTTCAGTTTGAGAGCCTGCTGGTAATTGAAGATGGCATGATCATACTGCCCCATCATCATCTGTGCAAGGGCGAGATTGCTGATGGCAAGGTAGTCGTACGGGACCTCCTTTATGGCGGTAAGACAGAGCTTCTGCACCTCCTCATAGCGCCCCTGCTCGAGATAGATGGCTGACAGGTTGACATTCGCAGGGCTGGAGTTTGGATACTTTGCCAGGGTATCCTCCCAGAGCGTCTGTGCATTCTGCCAGATGTCGTTCTGTCTCACGGTCATGAATGCATACGCCAGAACAATCACGGAGAACAGCGCTATTGCGACGAGCATGGGGAATTCCCGTGAAAATCTGCTGTGCTCAAGCCTCCAGTGCCAGAGTCTGGCCAGAGGATACCCGAGAAACACACACCAGGAGAGCGACGGCAGCAATGCATACCTGTCCGCCATGGTCTGGGATATGGGGAAGAGATGGGAAACAGGCAGGAGGAAGATGTAGTACCATGCCACGAAAACCGCATAGAGGTAGTGCTTCTTCAAAAACGCTGCAATCGCGCTCACGATCAGGATGACGTTGAGTGCCACGAACACCCATGCCTGCCAGGAGATCGGATCTGCATGGAGCACTATGGGATAGTCTGCCGAAAAGTTGATGGTGAATCCGATGAGCGAGATGTAGGAGATGAATATCTGGGACACTGCAAGGAGGTTTGTCCAGAACGACCCCCCATGGTACGGCTTCACCCCTCCAATGGAGATCATCATGGTCAGAAGCCAGACAGTCATGGGAACGACAATGATGAGCATGGGGATGTAGATGAACGCCCTCCTCCTCCAGAACGTTGTGTCCTTCTGCCTGGCCTGGAGGGCAATGTCCAGCATCACCATCACGGCAGGAACTACCAGTGCAGTGGGCTTCGAGAGAACCGCAAGCAGAAGCAGGACAACACTGAGAAGGTAACACCATCCCTTCCCTGCCCTGGCCTTCATGAACGCCCACAGGCTCAAGAAGGTGAAAATGCCCAGCAACGGTTCTTTCCGGGCGTAGAGCCAGGCCACAGCCTCCACATGGACCGGGTGGACGGCAAAGATCACCGTGGACAGTCCTGCCCAGGTAAAAGACAGTGCCTCGTCATGCACGAACGCCCTGAAGAGCTCCAGAAGGAAAATCCAGCATGCAATCACCATCAGCAGGTAGAGAAGGATACTGTGCAGGTGCATCCCGAGAACAATGTGCTCTCCCCAGAGGGCGAAGTCTATCATGTAGGACAGGTCTCTGACGGGCTGAAACGTGGATCTCGTGCTCACGGAAAGCACGTCTGCGAGATTTTCGAGGCTCACTCCCTGAATGGCTTGTCTGCTGAACAGCGCTGGGTCATCCCAGTTCGTGGGGCTGTTGTCCAGGATATTGAAATAGATTCCGAAGACAAGTACACAGAGCAGAGCAACGAACATTCCATATGATGTGGATTTTCTCATACCTCTCTCCTCGGCTTTTCCACGGAAACGGCACTGAGTCATCGCCTTCCCGGTTCTGTCAGTCCCCACATGCCCAAGCGTTCAGAGCTTGAGTGAGAATACCATTGAATGTATACTGCCACAACCAGCGAATCGATCTCTGCCAAAGGCTCATTCTTCCGGCAACCTTCAGGCCCTCGTGCAGATCCCATGATTTCACCTTTCGGACGTATGGTTTCTGGGCATGAGCTCCTCTGTACAAGTGTCAACCCGGCTGATATAGTGAGGTTCATCACTGAACAAGGGGCATGTATGACAGTTTCGAGAAAAATGACAGGATATCTGAAAAGTGCTTCGTGGATCCGAAAAATGTTCGAGGAAGGGACCTACCTGAAATCCATTCATGGAAGCGAGAATGTGTTTGACTTCAGCCTGGGGAATCCTGATCTCTCACCTCCCAGTGAGGTCCTCGATACCATGGCCTCGCTGTGCAGGAGCATGCAGCATGGGTATATGCCGAATGCAGGCTATCCCGACGTGAGGAAGACCATAGCATCCCACGCATCGTCTCTTCATGGTGTCGATTTTTCCGGTGACGACATCGTCATGTCCTGCGGTGCGGGAGGAGGACTCAATGTTGTCCTGAAATCAATCCTGGATCCAGGGGATGAGGTGATCGTCCTGTCTCCATATTTCGTCGAGTATGGCTTCTACGTGGAAAATCATGGTGGAATCCTTGTGGATGCCCCCTGTGACGAACATTTTCTCCCCTCGCCCGAGACGATCTCGAGAGCGATTACTCATCGAACCAAGGCCGTCATTCTGAATACGCCGAACAATCCCTCCGGGAGGGTGTATCCCGAGGAGATCCTCCGGGAAATGGGCGATCTGCTGAAGCGGCACCCGTCAATTCTCGTGATCTCAGATGAACCCTACAGGGCGATTGTGTATGATGACATTGCCGTTCCGTCCATACCGGCCATCTTCCCGAACTCCGTCGTGATCACGTCCGCATCAAAGGAACTCTCCCTGGCAGGAGAGCGGATTGGATACATAGCAGTGAGCCCCCTGGCTGATGACAGGGATGCGCTCCTAGGGTCCCTGATCCTTGCCACCCGAATCCTCGGATTCGTGAATGCTCCGGCCCTGATGCAACGGGTCTTTGCCCAGTGCATCAGCAGCAATGTCGATGTGTCCGTCTATCAGAGGCGAAGGGATCTCTTCATGTCCATCCTGGATGATGCAGGGCTCACCTATGCACAGCCCGAGGGAACATTTTACCTGTTCGTCCGTTCCCCTATCGAAGACGATGTTGCCTTCTGCAGTGCACTTCTGCAGGAAAAGATCCTCGCGGTACCTGGAAAGGGTTTTGGTCGCGGGGGCTATGTCCGGTTTGCCTACTGTGTTGAGGAAGCAGTGATCAGAGGCGCTGCCCCCGGCATCAAAAAGGTGGTTGCAAACCTATAGAACTCCGGCTGATGCTCATGCTCAGAATGGGATGTCATCAAATTCCTGAGAGCCGCCCACTCCGTCATTGGGTCCGAATTCAGGGCCTTCCTGGACTTCTTCACCTCCCCTGTCAGCGGAGTCCATGGCGGTGAGAATCTGCATCTGGTTTGCGATGATCTCGGTGGTATACCGCTTGTTGCCGTCTCTGTCATCCCACTGTCTGGTTTGGAGCCGTCCTTCGACGTAGACCAGTTTTCCTTTTGAAAGCAGCTTCGCGCATGTCTCGGCAAGTTTCCCCCAGGTCACTATCCTGTGCCACTCTGTCCGTTCCTGCCGCTCTCCGTTTTGATCCGTCCACACCTCGTTGGTAGCCAGAGTGAAATTTGTTACCGCCCTGCCGTTCGGTGTAAATCTCATTTCCGGGTCTCTCCCCAGCCGTCCGATGAGAAAAACCTTATTTACGGAACCTGCCATAGCACCCTCCTCCCTTTCCATGAGACCTACCCTGCTTTGAGATACCAAGTCAAGCATCCAGATCTCTTTTTCGTGGTCTCCCCTCCCAGGGACACGACCGGAAGAGGGAACCGTAACGGGACAGTGTGCCTGTTCACCTCAAGAGAAGGAGAATACGAGGTGTACGATACGGGGATACTTGCTTGACACCTTCATACCCCTACGGTACATCTGCTACAGAAAAAGCTCTGCTCAAGGCGAGATGATGCGACCAATCGTTGGGGGCATCGCTTAGAGAATACATTGGAGACGATGAGTCAACACGTGGTACAAAGGAAGGCAATGCAGGCTGTACAGGTAGCAACAGTATCCATTGGCAGGGGGGATCTCGTGCTGATTGCCGGCCCGTGCGTGATCGAATCACGGGACCACGCGAGATTCCTGGCAGAAACACTGCAGGAGATCTCTGCACGCGCAGGGGTCCCCTTTATCTTCAAGGCGTCGTTCGACAAGGCGAACCGCTCCTCCATCGATTCGTACCGTGGCCCCGGCCTGGAAAAAGGACTGGAGATCCTCTCCGGCATCAGGCAGGAATTCGGCCTGCCCGTCACCTCGGATATCCACGATCCCGAACAGGCCCGGCCGGCATCACAGGCCCTGGATCTCATTCAGATACCCGCTTTCCTGTGCAGGCAGACTGACATGCTTCTGGCTGCCGGGAAGACCGGCCTGCCAGTCAATATCAAGAAAGGGCAGTTCATGGCGCCATGGGACATGGCAAACGTGATCAAGAAAATCGAAAGCACGGGGAACCATGGGATCATCGTCACCGAGCGGGGGACCTCCTTCGGATACAACAATCTCGTATGCGACATGAGAAGCCTGGGAGTCATGCGATCCATGGGCAGGCCTGTCGTTCTCGATGTGACCCACAGTCTTCAACTCCCCGGCGGGAAGGGATCATCTTCCGATGGGAATCGGGAATTCATTGCCCCACTCGCCCGGGCAGGCGTGGCATTCGGTGTGGATGCACTGTTCATGGAAGTTCACGACAACCCAGATGACGCATTGAGCGATGGGCCGAACTCCTTTCCCCTCAAGGATCTGGAGACACTCCTCGTTCAGCTGAAAGAAATCCATTCGGTGGTCCCATGAAAAAGATTTCCGTACTGGTTCTTGACGTCGATGGCGTGCTCACTGATTCCAGAGTCTACTACACGGACCAGGGATCCGAGATCAAGGCCTTCAACATCAAGGACGGCCACGGGCTGAAGCTTCTCATGAGGGCAGGGATCGAGGTGGCGCTCATTACCGGGAGAACATCCGAGGCGCTGCGTCACCGTGCAGCAGATCTCGGTATCCGCCATGTCACGCAGGGGGCCAAAGACAAGCGTGCTGCCCTTCAGGAACTCTCCCGGACCCTGGGAGTGGCCACGACCGACATGGCCTACATGGGCGATGATGTTGTGGATCTCCCTGCCATAGCACTGTGCGGAATGAGCTTTGCACCCTCAGATGCTGTGGAAATGGTCAAAGAAAGGGTTGATGTCGTCACCTCGTTGCGGGGAGGCCACGGGGCAGTGAGAGAGGTCGTGGAATTCATCCTGAAGGAGCTCAATCTCTTCGACTCGGTGATGGAGCGATATGTGGTATAAGTGGCTCACCATCCCGGCGGCAATCGCGGCTCTCTTTGTGCTGTTTTCAGGCCCGGAGAAAACCACGACCACGGCGGACCAGGCCCCGGTACTCCGTCGCGCATCAAATGTTGTGCTGTTCGAGCATGCCGATGATGGATCTCGCTCCATTTCCATTTCCGCCCGGGAGGTGATGGAAAAGAGCGACAAAACTGCGTACCTGGCAGATTTTGACATCTCGAGTTCAACCGGTCTCCGTATCAGGGGCACGCACGCCCGGTACAATTTCGAGCGTTCTCTTCTCGAGGTCGAGGGATTGGTGTCCGTTGAGACCACCGACGGAGTGGAGGGAACACTCAACGGCCTGAGCTGGGATCGTGAAGCGAATATCGCCTCTACGGACAACCCCCTCAGGCTCACAGGTCCCCAGGGGATCATACAAGCGAACAGGGCCACGTTTCAAGACGATTTTACCCTGATTCAGTTCAGCGGCGGAGTACATGCAAAGATATCTCCTGATATGCTTCGTTCTTAGTCTCATCCTACCTGGTGTGCTCTCCGCACAGGATCTCACGGGTGCGGCGGCACAGGCCGACATGATCGAGATAGAGGCTGACAGGCTGGACGTGAATACTCAAACAGGTGAAGCGCTTTTCCAGGGGAATGTGAAAGCGCACAAGGATACCATCAGCCTCACGAGCTCCACCCTCTCCGTTACCTACAACCGGACAACGAACAAGGTCAGCAGACTCATTGCCCGGGGAGAGGTGACTATCCTGTGGGAGGACAAGGAGGCTTTCTGCCAGGAGGTCGTTTATGATCTCGATTCCCAGACCATGGAGCTCTCGGGGGATGTGCTCATAACAAGGGGTCAGGAGAAGCTCTCCGGCCAGAAGGTTACGATAGATATGGCCTCCGACACGCAGACCGTGGAAGGACAGGGAGGGAGGGTGAAGATCCTGGTCAACACGGATCAGGAATCAGGGATTCTACAATGGGAGAATTGATTCTGACTGCTGTCAGCCTCGAAAAGAGCTTCGGATCATCCCACGTCATCAAGGGACTCGATATCATGTGCAGCCAGGGCGAGATCGTCGGCCTGCTGGGGCCGAACGGGGCTGGGAAGACCACGACCTTCTACATGATCGTCGGCCTCATCCGACCGGATAGGGGAACCGTCTTTCTGGGCAAAGAGGAGATCACTCACCTCGATCTCGCGGGCAGGGCATTGCGGGGAATCGGGTACCTTCCCCAGGAACCATCGGTGTTCAGGGGTTTGAGTGTTGAAGAGAACATCACCGTTCCACTGGAGGCAAAGGGGCTCACCGGTCAGGCCCTTGAACAGGAACTCGACGAAATCATTGCTGGGTTCGGCCTCGAGCAGGTGAGAACACACAAAGGGATCTCCCTGTCGGGCGGCGAAAGGCGGCGGGTTGAAATCGCACGTGCGATGGCTCTGAGCCCCCTGTATCTTCTCCTGGACGAGCCGTTCGCAGGAATCGATCCCATTACGGTAAAGGATATACAGGATATGATCGTGAACTTGAAAAAAAAGGGAATTGGTGTCATTATTACCGATCATAATGTAAAGGAAACTCTGAAAATTTGCGATCGTGCATACATCATCCACCAGGGCGTGGTGATAGAAGAAGGGATACCGGAAAAGGTAGTGGCAAACGAACAGGTAAAGAAGATATACGTAGGCAAGGATTTTTCTCTCCAGTAAGGGAAGGGGGATATGGCACTCGAGCTCAAACAGCATCTTAAGCTTTCCCAGCAGCTCATCATGACACCGCAGCTCCAGCAGGCCATCAAGCTCCTGCAGCTGTCCAGGCTTGAGCTCAAGGAATACATCTCCAATGAGCTGGAATCAAATCCCCTCCTGGAGGTTGATGCAACGGCCATCCGGGAAAAACCCCAGGGTGAGGAGGTTGACAGGGACCAGCTCAGGGTGAAATGGGAGACCTATCTCGAAACCTACGGCCAGGACAACACCCCCTACTACGAGGATGATGAGCGACCATCCCTCGAGTCCACGACCTGCAGAGAGGAGGGCCTCCTGGACTATCTCCTGTGGCAGGTACGCATGAACAACTTCAGCGACCGGGAACGCAGGGTGGGGATATTTATCATCGGCAACCTGGATCACAACGGATACCTCTCCATGGATCTCGATTCCGTAAGCGAGGCAACTGGTGAGGAGAAGACCCTGGTGGAATCAACTCTGACAAAAATTCAACGCTTCGATCCACCGGGCATAGCTGCACGTAACCTCAAGGACTGTCTCCGCATCCAGGCACGCACCCTCGGATTAGAAGACACGCTGGTATGGAGAATCATCGATTCCCACTTGGAGGATCTCCAGACAAAAAACTATGACAAGATCGCCCAGGAACTCGATGCCCCAGTGGAAGAGATCGCCCAGGCTGCACAGATTATCGTGAATATGGAGCCTCGGCCCGCACGGGACTATTCCGATGAACCTCCCCAGTACGTGGTGCCGGATATCTACGTGGTCAAGTTCGAGGGTGAGTACGTGGTTGTTCTCAACGAAGAAGATCTCCCCATTCTGACCCTGAACAAACAGTACCAGACCATGATGAGATCGAATGACACCGGGAAGATGGCTCGGGAATATCTTACTGATTGCCTGAAATCAGCCCAGTGGCTTATGAAAAGTGTTCAGCAGAGGCAGAACACCCTGTGCAAAGTAACCGAGAGCATTGTGAAGTTTCAACGTGAATTCCTCGATACTGGGATCACTCACCTGAAGCCTCTCGTTCTGAGGGATGTTGCAGACGACGTTGGAATGCATGAATCAACCATAAGCAGGGTCACATCGAACAAGTATGTGCATACCCCCCAGGGCACGTTCGAGCTCAAGTACTTCTTCAACAGCGGTATCTCGAAAAGTGATGGGAGCTTCGTGGCCTCGCAGAGTGTGAAGAACGAAATCGAGAACATCATCAAGGCAGAAGATTCGAAACATCCGCTTTCGGATCAAGCCATTGCACAAAAACTTAAGGTGAAAGGGGTGAAAATAGCCAGACGAACTGTGGCTAAGTACAGGGAAATACTTGGTATTCTTCCGTCAAACCGGAGGAAGAAACACTACTGAGGCTGATACCTGGATCCCAGGAGAGGAGGATGTATGCAGATAGACATTACCTTCAAAAATCTGGATTCTTCCGATGCACTGAAAGATTATGCAACGAAACGGTTGTCGAAGATTGATAAATATATAGACAGAATCGCTGAGGCACATGTCGTTTTTTCCGTAGAAAAAAGGCGTCACAAGGCAGATGTGACCCTGAACGCCGATGGAACAGTCATCAATGCCGTCGAGATCACGGAGGACATGTACGCAGCTATCGATATGGTAATGGATAAAATCGAACGGCAGGTGAAGAAACACAAACAGAAGCTCCAGGGAAAGAAGAGCCAGGCAAAATCTTTTCCCGGGGCAGTCGCCTCCTCGCCGAAAAAGACCAAACCGAGGATCGTCCACGAAAAGGGATACTTTGTCAAACCCATGAGCGTTGAGGAGGCTGTCCTCCAGATTGATATCGTGAAGAAAGATTTCATCATTTTTCAGAACACAGAATCGAATCAGATCAACCTCATTTACAAGAGACAGGACGGGGATCTTGGACTGGTAGAGCCTGTAATATGAAGATTTCCGACATCCTAAAGCCCGAATGCGTCATACCGAGCCTTGAGGCGATAACGAAGAAGGACATCCTCACCGAACTCTCCCGTCCGATCGCCCAGCAGTACAATCTGGACCTGGAAGAGATGGTGACGGTCTTGCTGAACAGAGAAAAACTCGGGTCAACGGGTATCGGTGAAGGAATAGCCATACCCCATGGAAAGATAACCGGCCTGAAAACCATCGCCGCCGCTGTGGGGATAAATACCGAAGGGCTCAAGTTCGATGCTCTTGATGGACAGCCCTGTCACATATTCTTTCTGCTCGTGGCGCCGAGCAATTCCGTGAGCGGTCATCTCAAGGCCCTGGCCAGGGCCTCCATGCTCCTGAAAAATCCCTCCCTGAGGCACGATCTCATGGATACGAAATCCTCTCAGGAGCTCTATCAGGTTATCCAGGACTACGATTCCCGCCTCGATGAATGAGAATCCCCGCCGGGGGTGAGTCTCCTGTCTCACTCCCGGCAGGATGCTTCATGTCTGTATGTTCTCCCCCCACGAACGGGCTGAGCAGCTCACGAGAAGTTCCCTTTTTCGCAGGGAAAACCGATCACACCCTTCCCCTGCTGCAGAGAGCACGGGTGCATTCCTACTCCTCGTCTTCCTCATAGGTCTTGGTATAGAGGTATCGGTTGTAGACGCTGGAGAAGGCCGAGAATGTCTCCTCCTCGGGCGTGGCGTCAATGATGGACGTGAACCCGATCAGTTTGGCATCGAGGTCGTCGAGCATGTGGAGAACCATCGCCTCCCTGGTCATGGGGAGCTTCGGAGATCCGAATTCCAACTGACCGTGATGTCCAAGTATCATGTGCAGCAGCTGAAGCTTGAGCTCTTCTGGGAAGTCGGGGATGGATGATATCTCTGTATCGGTTATGTGCGCAGAAAGATAGATATGGCCGAGGAGTCTCCCCACCGGGGTCATATCGATGAAGCGGGAATAGGAATACTCGTAGATTTTCCCGATATCGTGGAGCAGGGCCCCGGCTATCAGCAAATCCCTGTTGAGCCCGACCTGGGCATACACGGGGCAGAGGGCGTCGATGGCCTTCAGGATCTGAAGGGAGTGTTCGAGAAGTCCCCCGACATAGTTGTGGTGGATGCCCTTTGCCGCAGGCGCCTTCTTGAATTCTTCCCGGACTCCCTCCCTGGAGAAGACATTCTCCAAAAGTCTTTTCAGGGAAGGGTTTCGGATCGTCCCCAGTGTGGCCTCCACCTCCTGCATCATCCCGTCGATGTCTTTCCCGGATGTCGGGATCAGGCTCGACATGTCAACATCATTGTCCGAAAGCCGGATCATCCTCTCGATACGAAGCTGCAGCCTGTTGTCGTAGGACTCTGCACTCGCCTTCACCCCCACGACATCGCCAGGTTCTATGCCCGAGATCTGCTGCTGCGCATCTTCCCACATGATTCCGGGGATGTCACCGGTCTTGTCCGTGAGAAGAAGCTTGGCATACGACTTGCCGTTCCGCGCCGTCAGGAGTCTCCTTTCAGAGACCAGAAATACAGCCTTGATCCTGTCCCCGTCACCGATCTCGCTGACGAGTCGTCCCTTCGATATCATAGGTCCTCCGTGAAGCATGTTGTACCACACCCCGAGGGGGTGCGCAGTGGAAAAAGGATCAGAGGATATACCGGCTGAGATCTTCCTGGTGCATGATGGGTTCGAGTCTATCCTTCACGTATTGCTCATTGATGAGGATCTCGCCGGAGAGATCCGACGATTCGTACGAAACCTCTTCAAGAAGCTTCTCCATCACGGTATGAAGCCTTCGTGCCCCAATATTCTCGGTCTGCTCGTTGATAAACTGGGCGATACGGGCGATCTCGGATATGGCACCATCCGTTATCTTCAGATGTATTCCCTCAGTCTCCATGAGAGCCTGGTACTGTTTGATCAAGGCGTTTTTGGGTTCAGTCAGGATCCGGATGAAGTCCTCCTGTGACAGGGGATTCAATTCCTCGCGTATGGGAAACCTGCCCTGGAGTTCCGGGATGAGGTCCGAGGGCTTGCTCACGTGAAAGGCACCCGAACCGATGAACAGGATGTGGTCTGTGTTGACAGGTCCATACTTGGTGTTCACGGTGGTTCCCTCGACAATGGGGAGGAGATCCCTCTGGACGCCCTCGCGTGAAACATCCGGTCCCCGGGTTGATTCTCTGCCGGCGATCTTGTCAAGTTCGTCGACGAACACGATCCCCTCGCTCTCGACCCGTTCCCGTGCTTCCTGGGCGACCTTTTCCATGTCGATCAGCCTGGAGATCTCCTGTGCCACGAGAAACTCCAAGGCTTCATTGACCGTCATTTTCCTGCGCCGGGTCTTCTTGGGCAGGAGCGATGAAAACATCTCTTTGAAGTCTATCCCCATTTCCTCGAGCCCCTGGCCGGAAAAAATCTCGATGGTGGGCATGGAGGTCTCCCTCGATTCCACCTCGATCATCCGGTCTCCAAGCTGATCGTCCTCCAGCATGCGACGCAACTTTTCCCTGCTTTCGGGGTGAACCTGGGAATCCTTCTGAGGCGGGAGCAGGCAATCGAGCACGCGTTCTACTGCAATCTCAACAGCCTTCTCCTTGACCCGCTCACTCTCCTCGTTCTGAACCATCTGCACACCCATCCTCATCAGGTCCCGAATGATGGATTCCACGTCCCTTCCAACATACCCGACCTCCGTGAACTTCGACGCCTCCACCTTGATGAAAGGAGCACCGGCAAGCTTCGCAAGACGTCGGGCGATCTCGGTCTTTCCCACTCCGGTGGGGCCAATGAGGATGATGTTCTTCGGGTAGATGTCATCTCTCATGTCCTCCTGTACCATCTTCCTCCTCCAGCGGTTTCTCAGGGAGATCGCCACGGCCTTCTTGGCCTTGTCCTGACCGATAATGTACTTGTTGAGTTCTAACACGATTTCCTTGGGAGTTAGGGTACTCATCACAGCTCCTCGAATACAATTGCCTTATTCGTGTAAATACAGAGATCGGACGCGATATCCATCGCCTTCTCAGCTATTTCCCGGGCAGAGAACTCCGTGAACCTGATCAGCGCCTGCGCGGCGGCCACCGCATAGAGACCGCCGGAGCCGATACCGCACACATCATCATCTGGCTCCACCACATCACCGGTGCCCGAGAGAAGGAATGTCTTGGTTGTATCAGCCACGATCATGAGGGCCTCGAGCCTCCTGAGCACGCGGTCAGTCCTCCAATCCTTCCCCATCTCCACTGCGGCCCTGGTGAGATTTCCCCTGTATTCCTTGAGTTTTTCCTCAAACCGTTCAAAAAGTGTAAAGGCATCCGATGTAGATCCGGCAAAACCCGCAAGGACCTTGTTCTCATGGATCTTTCGCACCTTGCGTGCCTTTGATTTCAGGATTATGTTATTCATGGTGACCTGACCGTCACCAGCGAGGACTACGCGTTCATTCCTCCTGACGCATAAAATCGTTGTACCGCGAATATCCATCATCCCTCCTTTGCCCTTGGATGAGCCTTATCATACACATCCATGAGTTTGTCCACCGTTAAGTGTGTATATCGCTGGGTCGTGGAGAGGCTTGCATGTCCCAGCATCTCCTGGATCGAACGAAGATCGGCCCCTGCATCGAGCAAGTGGGTGGCAAAGGAATGCCGAATCACATGGGGACTCACCTGTCTGCTGAGGGCCACCTGTTCTGCCCACGTGGAGACAATTCTCCGGATGCTCCGTGAGGTGAGCCGCTTTCCCCGGCTGTTGAGGAAAAGGGGATCCTTACAGTAGATGGGATCCTCGATCCCCCGTTCTTTCAGATAACGCTCTATGGACAGAAGCGCCCTCTTCCCCACAGGGACGGTCCTCTGTTTGGTGCCCTTTCCTGTAACGAGAATAAAGC
>JBNGDS010000002.1:71204-110735 GCA_049975365.1 Desulfomonilia bacterium
GCCCGCCTTCATGTCGACATCATAGCAGTTCATGCTCTCAACTTCTCCTACCCGTACGCCTGTTGAGTAGAGCAGCTCGAGTACCGCGCGATCCCGGGAATCAGTTATTGCCTCGATGAGATCGAATATCTCGTCGGGACTCAAAAAACCGGGGAGATATTCCCGACTCTTCAGGGATCTCACGTGGGAGAACGGGTTGACGCCCGATCCTGCCTGCCTGATGACGTAATCAAAGAACCCCTTCAATGCGCTCAGTTTGCGGTTGATGGTTGATCGTGCGTACGAGGTGTGGAGCGTGAGCATGTACGATCGTACAGTCCGCTTGGAGAGGTGTTCCATGTTCCTGTCCCTGAGAAAAGATACCAGGTGCTGAACGTCGTTGATATATGCACGATAGGTTTCCCGCGAAAGACCCTTCTGATCGAGGAGGTAGAGGGAATACCGCCTCAGCAGAGACTCAAAGTCGCCAACCATACAGGGTTCTTACACCCAACGACCATATTTATCAAGGATCGCTGGCTCAAGGAAAAGATCGTCATTCAATCCTTGCCATGACGTCGATGTTATGAAATATACAATGCTACTTCAACCACAACTACAATCCAGAGAAGGAGGCAATATGGCGAATGTGGTAATTGTGAATTGTGTGAGAACAGCAGTAGGCTCGTTCGGTGGATCGTTGAAAGATGTTCCTGCGAAGGACTTGGGTGCGCTTGTGATTCGTGAGGTTCTCCTGCGTTCCGGCCTCAGGCCTGACCTTCCCGCTCACGCAAAGGATGATACGCCGGATCCATTCAAGACTGTCGGTCTTTCTCCCATCGAGGAACAGTACGCACAGTGGCCGGATACTCTCCAGAAGATCGGGATCGATGAAGTGATCATGGGCAACGTCCTGGGGGCCGGTCAGGGCCAGAACCCGGGCAGACAGGCGATGATCCGCGCCGGTCTCCCGAAGGAAACGACCGCCATCTCGGTAAACAAGGTCTGCGCGTCGGGCATGAAGTCCATTGCCCTGGCAGCTTCCTCGATACGAGCAGGCGACAACAAAATCGTGATCGCAGGCGGCATGGAGAATATGAGCGACGCCCCCATCGCACTGCCAAAGGCCCGTTGGGGATACCGGATGGATATGCCCTTTGGAAAGACGACCGACCTGATGGTCTTCGATGGTCTCTACGAAATTTTCTATGGGTATCACATGGGAATAACAGCGGAAAATATCGCTGAAAAATACGGAATTTCCCGCGAGGAGCAGGACAAGCTGGGATTCGAAAGCCACCAGCGGGCCAGGGCTGCCATCAGCAGCGGAATCCTCAAGGATGAGATCGTACCGGTAAAGATCCCCCAGAGAAAAGGGGAACCTCTCATTTTCGATACCGATGAACGCCCTATGGATACTACTCTGGAAAAGATGGCCAAGCTCCCCACGGTCTTCAAGAAAGACGGCACCGTCACAGCCGGGAACGCATCGGGCATCAACGATGCTGCGGCAGCATGTCTGGTCATGGACGAGGACACGGCCAAAGAACTCGGCCTCAAACCAGTCGCCCGCATCACGGGATACGCGTCGGGTGGTGTAGATCCTGCCTATATGGGTCTTGGGCCGATTCCAGCAGTGAGAAAACTCCTGAGACTGACGGGCACAACCATCAAGGATTATGGACTCTTCGAACTAAATGAGGCCTTTGCCTCCCAGGCACTGGCCTGCATCAGGGAGCTCACTATCCCTGAGGATATCACCAACGTAAATGGTTCTGGAATCTCGATCGGCCACCCCATCGGGTGCACCGGTGCCCGAATCATCATCGCCCTCATCAACGAGATGAAGAGACGGGACGTCTCCCTGGGTCTTGCATCCCTGTGCATCGGCGGTGGACAGGGAATGGCCATGGCCGTCGAGGCACTCTGATTCCCGGACTACACAGGCTTGGATTAAAGAGGCGCCCCCCCTTCCCGTAAGGGGGGGCTGGGGGTATAGGTTATTCCAGATCCTTCATGTGAGGGATCTGGAATAGAACTATTATAACCATGCACACGATCAGGACAAAGGCGTTGCCTGATCTCTTCACGCTCTTCAACAGACAGCCGCCCCCTCCTCCGGACTCACCTTCCGGGGAGGATACTGCACCATCTTCGTCAGTGCCTGGAGCGGCTTTCGACGATGTATCATAACTCCCTTCCGCTAAAAGAGCGTCATACGCGTTGATGCATCCGCCGCTTTCCAGAAGGCGCTGGCTGTACTCCTCGTCCATAACAGCCGTGACGAGCAAAATCTCGCGGACGGACCTGTAATCGAGTTCTGGTGACTGGGAAATAAGAAGGGCCGCGATTCCAGTTACAAAGGACGTGGCAAAAGAGGTCCCTGAAGCCCAGGAGACATACCCTCCGCCGGGCGATGGTGCCACCAGACCCACACCCGGGGCTGCTATGTCGACAGTTTCGATGCCGAAGTTCGAAAAGTCGGCGAGATCACCGTACGCACTCATGGCGGCCACAGCGATCACGTTGTCAAAGGGATAGTTCGAGGGATAGTGATCCTCATCATCGTTGTTCTGCGCAGAATTCCCGGCAGACGCGACAAACAGGACTCCGTGGGCGCGGGCATAATCAATCGCATCCTCGAGGGAACGTGAATACGAATAGAATCCCCAGCTGGCATTGATGATGTCAACACCCATATCAACGGCATAGTAGATGGCCTCAACCGCGTCAGAGAGAGAGCCTGTTGTTCTGCCGTCGTTGTTTTTCATGAACTTCAGCGGCATGATTGCAATATCGATATTCCAGGCAACTCCCGCACTTCCTTCGTCGTTGTCCCCGATGGCCCCAATAATCCCACACACCTTGGTCCCGTGCCCGGTATCATCTTCGGGGTTGGGATCGTTGTTTGCAAAATCATACCCGGGGATAATGATATCCCGCAGATCAGGATGGCTGAGATCCACGCCGGAATCTACCACTGCGATGACGACCTGTTTCCTGACCCCCGCCTCATCGATCAGGTTCCACGCACCGTCAAGTTCAACCTCTGCCCACTCTTCAGTGTAGGGCCAGTCATTCGGGACCATCTCCGCTTCTATGATATAGTTCGGTTCGACGTAGTCCACATCCTCACAACTCTGAACCGCATCAATGGCACTCTGTACATCATCCACCGCAATGACACAGGGCCGACTGTCGATCCCGGTCACCATGGATGCTGCATGTGGACGATGCGCCTTGAACTTGACAATCAGTTCGTCGTGACGGTACTCCGATGCCTGCACCTGGGAACACCAGAGGAACAATCCAAGGATTCCGAAAAGCGTAATTCTTGAATATCTCACCATATACCCCCCTGATCGAGAACGATCACCGGGGGATAGGCAAGGGTAATGCCAATTATATGACGCTTTTGGATATTTTTAAATAATGAATAAAAATAGACTGCTACATACGCTTATGGGCAAATAAGCTAATTTTTGACGGTTACATGAATTTCTTTTCTGTACTTGGGATTACAGGAACCCTGTAACTCGAATTACATGGAGGTGCCTTTGGCATGATCGTGAACGTCTTCGTGGTTTCAGGGGGTGTTTACTGCACAAGACCTTTTCATCAGGACAGGATCCCATGAGTGCACCCCGCTGCCGGGCTGCTCACCCCGTGGAGGCGGCCTGTTCCCGATACATCGCTGCGAAAAGCCGGTAGACCTCCTGGGGAATATCCTGGGGCCTCTTTTTCAGATCGACCCCAGTTTCACGAGCGAGATATTCCAGCACATCCGGCTTCATGCCAGGCAGATGTACGAGGGAATTCTTGAGCATCTTTCTCCGATTTCGGAAGGCACAGAAGACGACATCCTGGAAGGTATCCAATTCCGTGACCGCTACGGGGCAGGGCCTCGGAATGAGCTTGAGGACCTGTGAATCCACTTTCGGCCTGGGGGAAAAGTTGGCCGGGTGCACAACGAATCCTCTGTGCGAATCAAAAGCGGAAGAGACAAGAACGCTCAGTGCTGAGTAGGCCGTGTCTCCTGGGCAGGCGCAGACCCTCTCAGCTACCTCCCTCTGCACCATCACCACCACGGCCGCCAGCTTCGAAGCGTCTTTCAGAAGCCGGATGATGAACCGGGAGGCAATATTGTAGGGAAGGTTTGCAATGATCTTCATACCGTCGACAAGGAGATCACCCAGTTCCATGTCCAGGATATCTCCGTGGATGAGCCTGAGATTTTCCTGTCCCTTGAATGTTTCACCGAGTTTTTCGAACAGCTCATCGTCCTTTTCAACGGCAAGAACCGACGATGCTCTGGTGATGAGACCCCTGGTGAGTATACCCTTTCCCGGGCCGACCTCGAGAACAGGCTCGGCAGCAAGTTCCGCAAACGCCACGATCCTGTCTACAATCGACGAATTCACCAGAAAATGTTGCCCCAGGGATCGCTTCGGCCTCATGTTTTCCCCTGGGTCATTCCCGTCCTCTCTTCGTGCCTGTGGAGAGATCCTCATCCCGCCTGATCGCACACGTCACTGTCCATTCTCTCCATGGGTGTCAGAAAATGACCCTGTCATGGACGCACCATCAGGGCTTCCGGATGGATGACCACCTGGAAACTGCATTCATATCCAGGGGAGCGATGTTTCCTTCCCTGAAATGTCGAATGCTCGCAATCCCGATCATGGCGGCATTATCAGTACAGTACTTCCTGTGGGGGATGATGAGCTCGATACCCTCTGCAGCAGTTTTCTCCTTGAGCGCATCTCGAAGGGCCGAATTGCTCGCTACCCCTCCACTGACCACGAGGAGATCCATGCGGTGATCCTTTACCGCCTTGAGGGCCTTTGTGACGAGCACATCGACAACAGCGGCCTGAAAGGCAGCAGCGATCTTGTGCACGAGATCTTCCTTTCCCGGGGACGGGTCCTTGCGTTCAGGTAACCCTGAAAACCTCAGGTCCATCTCGGGGAATATCCCCGATCTGATCACCAGATTGAGCACCGCGGTCTTCAGCCCCGAGAAGCTGAAGTCATAGCTCTCGTCGTTGATTTTCGGCCGCGGGAGGTCTATCTCGTCATGTACCACTCCACGGGATAGGCGATCGATGATCACTCCACCCGGATATCCGAGGTACAGAAGCTTTGCGACCTTGTCGAATGCTTCTCCCGCGGCATCGTCAAGGGTATGACCGATCTGAACGATATCCTGGGCAGAGTGTACCCGGTAGAGGGATGTATGCCCGCCAGAAACCACCAACCCGATATGGGGGTACCGAAGTGGTGCATCGATTGCCGCTGCGCTGAGGTGCCCCTCCAGGTGATTGATGCCGCACAACGGGATGTCGAGCGCATAGGCAAGCGCCTTTGCGAAAGATATACCAACGAGGAGCGCTCCCACCAGGCCAGGCCCCTGGGTGACGGCTACTCCTCCGATATCTCTCTGGTCAATTCCCGCCTGTTTCAATGCCTCCGATACCACGGGTCTGATGAGCTCGACATGCCTGCGTGAGGCGATCTCCGGGACTACCCCTCCGAATGCAGCATGATCCGCCACTTGACTCGCAACGATACTCGAAAGCACTTCGGGGGAATCCGCAACAACTGCGGCAGCGGTCTCGTCGCACGATGTCTCGATCGCAAGGATATGCACGTTCAGGTCCTTCCAGGGGATGTGTGTGTGAACGACGGCCCCACCGGTATGAAAAAAACAGATGATGCACGCCGACGTTCCCACTCCATGCGAAGAGGTGCGGACCTGTGCACGGCCCACCTCATTTGAGCTGCTCCTTGGTAAACGGCATGGCAAGGCACAGATTTCCCTCCCTGTCAAAGATGTAGAACGTCAGATTCTCCCATGAGGAGAGATCCGGTGGGATCTGGACAGACATGGGCTTGAAGTTCCGGATAGAAAAATCGATCCCCTTTGACCAGTCTTCAGGAACCCCGTTGACCACCGGCGATGCAGGATAACTCTGGATCTCATTCCCGCTGGCAAACACCGCAAACAAATGCCCCGATGCAATGGACCTCTTGGCGGTCTTAATATTCTCGAGCCTGAAGGAGATACTCCTCTCGCCCAAGGATACTTCCGTGATCTCGGCAATGGGTGGCTTCAGATCAGGAACAGCTGCCGGGAGCAGAGTGGTGCTGGGGGCATAGGTGATCGCCATACTCAACTTGTTCTTCAGGGAAATGATCTCTTCTTCCTTGCGACACACCTGCACGCTCAGATCCTGAATTTCCTTCTGCTGGGCCACAATCTTCCGTTCCTTTTCCTCGAGAACCCGGGACTCCTGCGTCAGGAGGACGCCAACACCGATCATGACACCGATGAGGGCCACAAGCAGGAGAAGAAACACCTTCACCCACAGGGGGCCTATGGTTGCAAGGGTTTTCCCGTCCGTTGTACGCATGAGAATGATCTGGACCGGGCCCCTCTTCATTCCTGCACCCCGATCTCAATCGGCCCCACACGGTATCCCGGGAGGCCGCGTGTTCCGAGAAGCCTCATCCTGCAGGAGTACTGTGAAAAGTCCATGCCGGTTCACCGTTCCTCGAGAAAGACCATGGGTTGGTTTTCCACCTGCAGAGGTGTTCACGCGGATTCAGGAAGGATGTCCTTCCTGCTCAGGATAGAACGAACCTCAATTCCCAGAGACTCTATGGACTCCCTTCCTCCCTCGCACCGGTCGAAGACCGCGATCACCATGTCCACGACCATGCCGGCATCCTGCACATGTTTGATTGCGGCAAGTGTACTGCCCCCGGTGGTGATTACATCTTCCACCACAACTGCCCTCATGCCCGGTACATAGGGCCCCTCGATAAGATTCCGGGTGCCGTGGTCCTTCTGCGCCTTTCTCACGAGGAAGGACGTTATCTGCCGCCCTGTCTGGTAGGCAAGCACACTCGTGGACACGGCAATGGGATCCGCCCCGAGGCTCATTCCTCCGATGGCATCCACATTCCTGTCCTGGAGCATCTCACCGATGATCGACCCGATCAGAAATGCCCCCTTGGGGTGGAGGGTGACCTTCCTCATGTCTACATAGAGATCCGATACCTTGCCGGACGCCAGCGTGAACGTGCCGATTCGGACCGCATCTTTTTTCACCATGTCCAGCAACTCTTCAACTGCGCTCATGGAATACCCTTTCAAAAATCGTGTCCACGTTGCTCAAGTGGTGTCTGATATCGAAGAGCCTCTCCAACTCCTCCTCACTGAGGATCCTCATGATGTCAGGGTCCTGCTTCAGCAACTCCTTGAAGTCGCTGTCCCTCTCCCATACCTGGAGGGCACTGCGCTGTACAATCTGGTATGCCTCATCCCTGGGCATCCCCCTCTCCACCAGCGAGAGGAGGACATTCTGGGAATGCCAGAGGCCCTTTGTGAGGTCGATGTTCCTCTTCATGTTCTCCGGGTAGACCACGAGACCATCGATAATCCCCTTGAGACGTACCAGCGAGAAATCGAGAATCGCGGTCGCATCGGGTCCGATCACCCGTTCGACACCGGAATGGCTGATGTCCCGTTCATGCCAGAGCGCCACATTCTCAAGGGCAGCAACGCAGTACCCCCTGAGGAGGCGGGCCATTCCCGTGATATTTTCCGACAGGATGGGGTTCTTTTTGTGGGGCATGGCCGAAGACCCTTTCTGTCCCTTGCCAAACGGCTCCATTGCCTCGAGGACCTCTGTACGCTGGAGGTGTCTGATCTCGGTGGCGATCTTCTCCATCGAGGAACCGATGATCGCGCACGTGGCGAAGAACTGGGCATGCCTGTCCCGCTGAAGGATCTGCGTGCTGATAGGTGCCGGCTTCAGTCCGAGACGTTCACAGGCGAATTCTTCCACTACAGGGGGGACGTTGGCAAACGTCCCTACCGCACCGGATATCTTCCCGTAGGAAATTACCTCCAGGGCATCTTGCATCCGTGTGAGATTCCGCTCCATCTCCGCGTACCACAGGGCAAGTTTCAACCCGAAGGTTGTGGGCTCTGCGTGGATCCCGTGGGATCTCCCCATGACCGGTGTGTCCTTGTACTGATAGGCCTTCTGTTTCAGGCTGTCCATGAGAGCCCTGATGTCCTCGATGATGATCAGGCTGCTTTCCTTGAGCTGGAGCGCATAGGCGGTATCGAGCACATCCGACGACGTCAGCCCCATGTGGATATAGCGGGCATCGTCCCCCACGAATTCGGCAACACAGGAGAGGAATGCAATGACATCGTGGCGGGTGATCTCCTCGATCTCCTCGATCCGCGCAGTGGTGAAGGATGCCTGTTCCCGAATGTTCTCCAGGCTCGACCGCGGGATCTTCCCGAGGTTCTCCCACGCCTCGCACACGGCGATCTCTACATCAAGCCACTTCCGATACCGGTTCTCATCCGACCAGATCCGCTGCAGCTCTTTTCTCGTATATCGTTGTATCACGGCCTGGTACTCCTCCGATCTATCATGTAGTTGCTCCCTTCCAGGGTCTTAATGTATTTCTTGATATCCGTTGCATCCCGTGATGCCTCTCCGTAGTGGCGGTATCGCTTTTCTCGGTTCATCACCACGGCAATGGAGATGCTCATAACGGGAAATGTCTTCACTGTCCCATCCCGACTTTTCGCTGATATCCCACCCTGTTCGAGATCCTCGTCATTGTAGAAGTTCCTGATCACGAGATCGAACCGCGAGATCACCTCCTCGCACAGGCTTCTCACCTCATTCCCCGGACAGATGAACACGAAATCGTCACCCCCGATATGGCCGACAAAGCAGTCCGGATCGTTGAGCTCTCGAACAGCGTTGGTGATGATCCTGGCAGTTGCAAGGAGGACCTCATCCCCCCGGGAGAATCCGTACCTGTCATTGAAGGGCTTGAAATTATCGATATCCACCCATGCAATCGCGATTTCACTGCCTGTGTCGAACATACCCTGAATACACCGGATGATGGACTCATTCCCGGGAAGCCTGGTCAGGGGGTTGGTGTCACGATCCCTCCCAGAGCGCTTCGCAATGAATTCCAGCCTTGTACGGATGGACTGATCCGCATCATCGGCATTGATGAAATCGTCTATCCGTATCTCCTGCCATGCCGCATCTGACAGATCATCCCCGGTGAGAATGGCCACGATGGGCAGATGCCCGAATATCGTGTTCGCCCTGAATTCCTGGACAATCCTGCCTTCATCGGAGAAAAGAGACGGCCTGTCGATGAGAATGATATCGGGTGGGTCCATATAGATGATCGATACGTAGTCCTGAGAGCTCATGATCACCTGGACAGATTCAAACAGGGAATGGGTGAGTGTTTCGATCTTCTTCTCGAGTCTGTCTTTCACAATGATCACGGCTTTCATACGCTAGTCCTGCGACACCGCATGGTGGGTATCGACCTCTTCAAGGTCTTCCAGGATCTGCGAGGCGATATCCTGCAGGCCGAGCCTGGAAAGCCCTACAGCCTCCCATGCAGGAGGAGAAATCCTGGGGACCCATGGATCACCGCCGCTCCCGACACCGAATGCCCTCACGATGCTGTTCGCGATGTGAACAATTGAGACCCTGTCCCTGATTTTGGGAGCTTCTTCCGGGGCATGGTGATAGGTGATCGGTATTGCGAGGCGCTCCGGAAGATTCCATTCCTGTGCAAGCCATGACCCGATCTGTGCATGATCGATGCCCAGGATCTCCAGTTCCGCGTCCCTGAACGAATACCCCCTCTCCTGGACAAGGCCCTGGATCTTGTCATAATCTTCCCGGAGAGAGACCCGGATGAGGACCTTCCCGATATCGTGGAGCAGTGCCGCCGTGGATATCTCTTCGGGGTCACTGATCCCGAGGGACCTGCTGATTCTCCCTGAGACGATCGCGCACCCCAGGGAGTGCTCCCAGAGACCGATCATGGATTTTTCCATGAGATCGAATACCGAAGCCGACAGGACAACGCCCTTGATCACGTTGAATCCCAGGAGGATGATGGCATGGCTGATGGAAGAAATCCGTCCCGGAAACCCATAGAACGGCGAGTTGACAAGCCTGAGAACCTTCGCCCCCAGCACCTGGTCGGAAGCGATGAGTCTTCCCACATCCTTGGCCGTCACGTCTGGGCTTTCCACCATGGTGGTAAGCTTCTCGACAACCTGCGGGAGCGTTGGAAGGCTCTGTATCCTCTTCGTGATCGCCTTGAGCTGCTGGGACCTATCCGTCATTCGTCACTCCCGGCTCGGTCTCCTCGTCTTGGCCCTGGGTTTCCAGGGCGTTTTTGACAGCCGCCTTGAGTTCATCCATGATGGGGTCTCCATCGACAGGGGAGAACCTGTGCGTCATCTCGGCGATCTTCTGCTCGAGGGTCTTTTCGTCCCCGAGGTCAAGAGGATGCCCTTTCAGGATAAGGCTCGACACGTTCATTTTCTTGAGCCGTTCGAGAATGGTTGCATTGAGTTCGGTGCCTTCGGCGCACAAAGCCATCCCCTTTTCATTGAACACGGGTTTCGCCAGGATCATGCCAGGCTGTGCGAGATGAATCGGTACCTTCTGCATCGGTCCCCTCGACGTCCCTACCGCACTCGTGCACCGAGCACAGGGGCCTTGTCGAATGTGATCAGGGAGAGCCTTCCATCCGGAGTGTCGGTCGCCAGCAGCATGCCCTCGGAGGTTATGCCTTTGAGCTTCACCGGCTTCAGATTCGTCACCACTGCGATGTATCTACCCACAAGGTCCTCTGGTCTGTAATCATGCGCGATACCTGCAACAATCCGAATCTTTCTGCCCACATCCACCTGCAGGAGGAGGAGCTTGTCGGATTTCTCAAGCCTCTGAGCGTCGACGATTTCTCCAGCCTGTATCCTCAGTCGGGAGAACTCTGCGATGTCTACGAGATTGTCCTCATCACGCGGCGTACTCACTTCCTCTTTGACGGGTTTCTCTACGCGGGGGAAGAGGGCTTTTCCGGTGAGTATCTTTCTCCCCGGGGTGAGCTGACCGAACGACGAGAGCCCTTCGCCGGTCAGTATCTCCTCCAGGCCGAGCATCTCCAGGATCCTTTTCGAGGTTCCCGGCATGACAGGGAATACGAGGAGGGCAACGTGCCGCAGGGCCTCCATGGTGTAGTACATGACAGTGGAGAGCCGATCCGTGTCCGATTTGGCAAGTTCCCACGGTGCAGTTCTGTCGATGTACTTGTTGAGAGCTGAAATGAGGGACCAGACTGAGATCAGTGCGCTGTGCATCTCCAGATTTTCCATCTTTTTCGAGTATTCCGAGACAACCCGTTCAGTCACATCCCTGAGTTCGGTATCCACATCCAGGAGCTGGCCCGCAACCTCCGGCAGGACTCCGTCGAAATACCGCTTCACCATGCTGGTGCTCCTGCTCACGAGATTGCCGAGATCGTTTGCAAGGTCGGCGTTGTACCGGTCAATCAGGGCTTCTTCAGAAAAGTTGGAGTCCAGACCAAAGACCATTTCCCTGACGAGAAAATACCGGAATGCATCAACCCCGTAGCGGTTCTTCAAATCCAGGGGATCGATCACGTTTCCGAGGCTCTTCGACATCTTCGTCTGATCGATGTTCCAGAATCCATGCACATTGAGGTGTCTGTAGGGGTCCACTCCCGTGGCCTTGAGCATGGTGGACCAATACACGGCGTGGGGCTTGAGGATGTCCTTGCCCACGAGGTGCTGACATTCCCTCCAGTACTCCTGGAAATCGCTCCCGTCGGGATACCCGATTCCGGTGAGGTAATTGATGAGTGCATCGAACCAGACGTAGCAGACATAGTGTGAATCGAACGGCAGTTCTATTCCCCAGGAAAGCCTGGTCTTGGGCCTCGATATACACAGGTCGTCCAGAGGCTCCCTGAGCATTCCCAGGACCTCGTTCCTGTACCGTTCGGGCCGGATGAAATCCGGGTTGGTGTTGATGTGCTCCACGAGCCAGGGGCGGTATTTCTCCATCCTGAAGAAATAGTTCTGTTCCTGCCGGTACTCGAATTCCGTCTGGTGGATGGGGCATTTCCCATCGACAATCTCGCTGTCGGTGTAGAACCGCTCGCATCCAACACAATAGTTCCCGCCATACTCTCCAAAATAGATATCCCCTTTATCATACACGTCCTGGAGAATACCCTGGACGGTCTTGACGTGATCCGGCTCCGTCGTCCTGATGAACCGGTTGTTTTCTATGGTGAGTTCGGGCCAGAGGTCTCGGAACCGCCCGCTGTTCTCATCCGCAAGGAGTTTTGGGGTCGTTCCGAGCTTCTTCGCCGTCTCCATGATCTTGTCCCCGTGTTCATCAGTGCCAGTGAGAAAGAATACCTTGTAAGAGAAAAGTTTGTGATACCGCGCAAGGACATCAGCGATCACCGTGGTGTAGACATGGCCCAGATGAGGTTTTGCATTCACATAGTAGATCGGCGTGGTGATGTAGAAGTATTTGCTCATGTATGCTTGTTCCTCTTCTTCTTTGAATTTCTGGTCCGTGACCGTCTCCGTTTCGATCGTGTCCTCTCGGAATCCTTCTGTTGGGTCGATTCTTCCGGTCTGGTCTCCTGGGGGGTGACTTTCTCTTTGTCCTGGTCCGCGAGTTTCTGGTCCATCAACTGCTGGTAATCTTCCTTTGTGATGATATCCGGGACAGTTGCCTTGATGAATCGCCTGTCCGCCATCTTTGCTACGAAGCTCTGGTTGATGACGTTGATGCTCACCACCGTCGCCTCACCCTGCTCCAGGAAGACCTTCTTCCCCGGTTTGGGAAGATTTTCGATAAGATTCGCGTAGGAATCCTTCTCGTAGGCAAGGCAGCACTTCAACTTCCCGCAGAGCCCGGAGATCTTTGTGGGGTTCAGGGTCATGTTCTGGTATTTCGCCATCTTGACCGATATCCTCTGAAACCCGGTGAGGAAGGTGGAGCAGCACAGCTCTCTCCCACAGCTCCCGATACCACCGAGCATGGCGGATTCCTGCCTGGTGCCGATCTGTCTCAGCTCGATCCTTGTTCTATACTTCTCCGCCAGATCCTTCAGCAACTCCCGAAAATCCACTCTCCCGTCCGCTACAAAATAGAACGTGATCTTGTTCTCATCAAAGAGCTGCTCAACCCTCGTGAGCTTCATGGGAAGCTTCCGCTCCGCAATGCGGGCCTGGCAGAACGCAAAACATTCCCTCTCCTTTGCCCGTATCCTTTCCAGCTTGCTTTTGTCCTCTTCCGTGAGCTTTCGCACCACGGTTTTGATCTCATCGAGGCCGGAGGCATCCTCTTCCGAGGTGTACCCGATCACCCGCGCGGCAGAGAGGCCGGCCTCTGTGTTCACGATCACGAGTTCTCCTTCTTCCAGTTCAAGGTCCTGTGCATCAAAAATATACGGGGTTGGAATGGTGGGAAATCGAACGCACACCAGCCTTTTTGGCTTCTCATGGTGTTCGCTCTGCTCTATCCGTCCTGTCTCGTCTGTCTCTTCCATCGATTTCATGTTAGCAATCTTGCGCTGCATTTATCAAGAACATCTTTTCACACCTCCTTCTGCACAGATCCATCCTCATCCGCGGACTCTGAAGGATAGTCAGACGATACCGCCTTCCACATGCATCATCGATACGTCCCGGGCAAGAAACCAAATAGGAAAAGATCTCCATCTGTGGTACACGTAACAATGACACGTGGCACATTCACATGGGGAGGGCCTATGACGTTCTGGGAGTTCTTTATGAAGGGAGGTCCGATGATGTGGCCTCTCCTGTCCTGTTCCATTATTGCCCTGGCCATCATCATTGAACGGATGTTTTCCCTCAGACAGCGCAAGATCATCCCGAAGGATCTCGTGGAGGAGGTCGAACGCTTGACTCGAATGGGCAGGCTCACCGACATCGAACAGCTCCTGAAGAGGAGCTCGTCTCCAATCTGTCCGGTCATTCTGGTTGCCATCAGGAACGCGGGCATGCGCAGAGAGATCATCAAGGATTACATGGAGGAGGCAGGGGCCACGGAGGCATATTCCATAGAGCGGTACATTGACATCCTCGGGATCATCGCGACCATCTCCCCTCTCCTCGGCCTGCTGGGGACGGTCTCCGGGATGATCACCTCGTTCCAGGCTGTGGGAGCGACAGGAAACGAGAGCCAGATGCTCGCAGCAGGGATTTCAGAGGCCCTCATAACAACGGCTACCGGTCTTTCGATCGGGATCCCGGTCTATATCTTCTATCGGTTTTTCATCGCAAGGAGCGACTATCTGCTCCTCGAGATGGAAAAGACCTCTGCGAGGATCCTGGAGTATCTCAAGGGCGAAAACTATGAGGTTTAGAAGGAAGCGGGATAAGAATATTTCCGCAATGGATATCACCCCGCTGGTGGATGTGGTGTTCCTGCTGCTTATTTTCTTCATGCTCTCCATAGGCTCACCCCTCAAGCTGAGCGATATCAGGCTCCCAGGCTCATCGAGCGGTGATGGCCTTGTACAGGAGGCCATCGCCCTTGCTATTACCCCTGAGGGGATCACGGTGGATAGGAAGACAACCACGATACAGGATCTCTCTGCTCTGCCACGAGATCGTGATATCGTCATCCTCGCATCAAGAGAGATCCCGTATTTCAGGGTCGTTGAGGTCCTCGATGCATTGAGGTCCTCTCGCCACACACGGGTATCTCTGGCAACAAAGCCTTTAAGAAATTGATATTACATGGTATTTTACGTGCTTCAGAAAAGTTCCACCGGTATTTGACATGAATCATTCCCCTTACTATTATGTATCAAGTGAAAAGGATACTGGTCGTTGAAGATGACAGAAACATCCAGGCACTCCTCAAAGAAGAGCTGAACGACGAGGGATACATCATAGAGACGGTGTCAAACGGCAAAGAGGCCTTATCATTTCTCAAAAGAGATGAGAAACCAGATCTCATCATACTCGATCTGCGCATGCCCCAGATGGATGGATTCGAAACCATGGGGCATCTCATCAAGTCAAATCTCGAAACTCCGGTGGTCATTCACACCGCGTACCCGAGTTACCGGAATGATGTCATGGCAATGGCTGCAGAGGCATTTGTAGTGAAATCTCACGACCTCAAGAAACTCAAGGACGTGATCTACGACCTGATAGGGAAATAATGTTCCGCGAGCACGATATTGAAGTGATCATCCTGGCCGGGGGAAAGGGAGAACGGCTCTACCCGCTGACCAAAGACAGAGCAAAGCCAGCCGTACCGTTCGGTGGAATGTACCGCATCATTGATTTCACCCTGTCCAATACTGTAAATTCAGGCCTGAAAAAAATTTACGTGCTCTCCCAGTACAAATCCCACTCCCTTGACAGACACATTCAACGGGGGTGGCTGCCGTTCTTTTCCTATCCCATGGGTGAATTCATCTATAATATTCCCGCACAGCAGAGGATAGGGAGCAGCTGGTATGAAGGCACTGCAGATGCCGTGTTCCAAAATATCTACACCCTTCAGCAGGAAATGCCGACCTATACCCTCATTCTGTCTGGCGATCACGTCTACCAGATGAATTACATCGATATGATCAGGTTCCACGACGAGGAGGATGCGGATGTCACCCTGGGTGCGGTCCCCATGCCCGTGGAAACGGCCCATCAGTTCGGTGTGGTGAAGATGCAACCAGACGGCATCGTGGAAGGATTCCAGGAGAAACCAAAGAGGAATCCCTTCACCCTTCCGGGTGATCCTTCACAGATCCTCGTATCTATGGGGATCTACGTCTTCAAGACCGAAATGCTCATCAAGAAGCTCATCGAGGATGCCAAGCTCAAATCAAGCTCCCATGATTTCGGCAAGGATGTCATACCCAGGATGCTGAAGCGGCACCGGGTCATGGCCTTCAAGTTCAAAGGCATCATGGACAACGAGTACTGGCGTGACATCGGGACACTCGATGCCTACTATGATGCCAATATGGACCTCGTTTCCATCACCCCGCGCTGCAATCTGTACGACCCGGAATGGCCCGTTCACACCGTACACAGCCCCTATCCGCCTGCCAAGATGGTCTTTTCCGGGGGTCAGGACGGCAAGCGCATCGGTACCGTCCTCGACTCCATTGTGAGCAACGGTGCAATCATCTCCGGGGGAATGGTCATCAGATCGATCATCTCCCCCAATGTCCGGGTGAACAGCTACGCGGAAGTGGAAGATTCCATTCTCCTCGACGGGGTCGATGTTGGAAGAAACGCAAAGATACGCCGCGCCATCATTGACAAGTACGTACGGGTCCCCCCGGGAACCGAGATCGGCTATGACCTCGAGCAGGACCAGAAACTCTACGACATATCCCCAGGGGGCATTGTCGTCATCCCGAGATACACCGCCTTCAGCTGAACTCTCCTGCCATGCGCTTTTCCATCGTCAGCCTCGGATGCCACAAGAATCTCGTTGATTCCGAGTACATCTGTGAGCAGATCATCTCAGGAGGGGGAATCCTGGTTCAGGACCCTGATCATGCCGACATCGTGGTGGTCAACACCTGTTCATTTCTCACATCTGCCGTGGAGGAATCCATCGAGGTCCTCCTGGGGTTTATCTCCCGGGAAAAATCGGTGGTCTGTGCCGGGTGCATGGTCAGCCGCTACGGCAGGGAACTGCTCGATGAACTGCCGGAGGTGAAGCTCTTTGCAGGACCCGGCAGCTATGCAGAGCTCATGGAGGCCCTCACCCGCGGGAACTCGTATTTGCCTCCGAGATTCGGAGGTGTAGTGAGTCGGTCTCTGTGCACCACCGGGACAAGCGCCTATGTCAAGATCAGCGAAGGGTGTTCGAATCACTGCAACTACTGCCTCATTCCCGCGATCCGGGGAGAGCTCGTAAGCAAGGCCGGGGCAGCGGTCGTCGAAGAGTGCAGGGCCCTGGCTGACCGGGGTGTCCGGGAAATCAATCTCGTAGCTCAGGACCTCGGGAGCTACGGCGCAGAGACCGGGAAGAAACATTCCCTGCCGACACTTCTCGAAGAACTTGTTCGCATAGAGGGCATCGATTGGGTCCGGCTCATGTACGTACACCCGGCATCTCTCACAGAGAGACTCGTGAAAACCATGAGGGACCAGGAAAAGATCTGCCCGTACATCGATCTTCCCGTACAGCACTGTTCGGACCAGGTACTGAAGGCCATGGGCCGCAGGGGTGGTTCCCGGGCAGTCTGGTCGGCCATCGACCTCCTGAGATCAACCCTCCCGGATATCTGGATCAGGACGACACTCATGGTGGGTCATCCCCATGAAGACGAGGCGGCATTTACCGAACTCGAAGACTTCATTTCACTCGGTCACATCGCCCACCTCGGGGTCTTCACCTACTCTCCCGAGGAGGGAACGAAGAGCTTTTCCATGAAAAACCGCCCGGGACAGGATGTTGCCGAGGTGCGGAGAAACAGGATCATGGAACTCCAGCAGGGAATATCGAAAAAAAGACTTCACAACCTGGTAGGGGAAAAGGTACAAGTCCTTGTGGAAGGCATCCATCCTGAAACCGATCTTCTCTTCGTGGGAAGGACCGCGTTTCAGGCTCCGGATGTCGACGGCGCGACCATCATAACCGAGGGGATTGTGAACAGGGGTGCTATCCACTGTCTCGAGATTACGGACGCGAATGAATACGACCTGATAGGGAAGATACTATGAACACGCATGACATCCTCGCCCTGGGGAGGGAGGCGATCCGCATCGAGATCGAAGGGCTGGAGTCTCTCCTCGACCAGATGGACGACAGTTTCGTGAAGGCAGTGGAAACCATCTCCACCCTCAAGGGAAAGGTGATTCTGACAGGCATCGGAAAGTCTGGAATCATCGCGAAAAAGATCGCGTCCACCATGATGAGCATCGGAACACCGGCCATCTTCATGCACCCCGTCGACGGTCTCCACGGAGATCTGGGGGCGATCATGCCCCAGGATGCATGCCTCATCATTTCCAACAGCGGGAAGACCAAAGAGATCTGCGATCTCCTCCCTTCCCTCAAGAGCCTCTCCATTCCTGTCATTGCTATCACCGGTGATGCCGGATCGCCCCTTGCTCGTCAGGCAGACATCACGCTTTCCTGCACGGTGAAGCGAGAGGCATGCAATCTGGGTCTTGCGCCCACTGCATCAACAACTGCACAGCTCGCCCTCGGGGATGCAATCGCCGTGGTGCTCTCTCACATCAAAGGATTCGACCAGGATGCTTTCAAAATTCTCCATCCTGCAGGGGAACTCGGGAAACAGCTCACATCAAGGATCTCCGATCTCATGATTACGGGTGACAACATTCCGATGGTGAAGCCGGGCTCACTCCTGGAGGACGTGGTGCAGGAAATGACAGAAAAATCGCTGGGCTTGACACTGGTGGGGGATACATCCCAGATCCATGGGATCATCACCGATGGGGACCTCCGGAGAGTTCTCCTCAGGCATGGGACGTCCTTGAAAGGCCTTACTGCAAAGGACATCATGTCTCCCAGCCCAAAGAGAATCTCCGGGGATATGCTCGCCCTCGATGCCCTCGACGTGATGGAGAAATTCCAGATAACCTCGCTCCTCGTAACGGATAGAACAGACGCCCTCACGGGGGTGATCCATCTCCACGATTTGCTGGGAAGGGGGAAACTCGGTCTCAGGGGGAGTTGATCCTCAGGCGGGGGATACGGCAGACCATCTCGATACGATTTGCCACCGGTTCTCCTGACACCCCTTTATCTTTCCCTGGCGCGTCCCTATGTAAGAAATGCATGAACCACAGCAAGGAGGAGCTATGGAGAAATCATGGCAGGACGTGCTCGACAAATTCCACTACGGGGTCTACCTGGTGAGTATCGCCGCCGACGGCCTCTACAACGGCATGATCGCATCCTGGGTCTCCCAGTGCTCGCATGAACCGCCTCTGCTCAGCCTGGCCATACGGAAGAACAGGCTCTCGCAGGCGCAGATCATGCAAACCGGGAAATTCACCCTCAACCTGCTCCCGACACCTGCCCTCCCCCTGGTCAAACAGTTCAAGATCCCCGAGTGGCAGCACAAGTTCGACGGCATCGACTACACACTCTCTCCTGCAGGGAATCCCGTTCTCAACCAGGCACTGGGATACCTTGACTGTACAGTGGAAAAGGCGATAGACGCCGGGGATCACACGCTCTTCATCGCCAGAATAACCGGGGGTGAGCTGAAGGGTCATGGCGAAGCGCTGTCTACAGCCCAGTATCCCGGGAGGTACCGCGGGGACACGTGATCCCCGAGTGCAGGCATGCAGTCACATGCGTGCACCCACGCCGGAGTACAGCACGCCAAAGTACCAATTGAAAAAAAGGGGGACCAGTGGTCCCCCTCCCGAGTTCTCGTTCGTGTCTCGAACCTGATCTAGACCGCAAATGCCTCGTCCGGGATCCTGACGCAGCTGATCTCGTCCTTGGTCAAGGTCTTGCACTTTGAAGGAACGAGTGCAGTGGTCCTGTTGATATAGAACTTCGCGCTCTCGATCTTGCCTGTGTAGAAGGCCTTTTCCTTGTCGATGGGATTTCCGGCAAGGGCTTCTGTCGCCGCATTGGCCATCCAGATGTGGAACCATCCGCACAGGGCCTCGGCCAGGCACTGGAGATAATCCGTCGCTGCTATCAGCGGAATGAACGGATTGGTCTTGATGAGCTGGCTGAACTCCATGGCAGCCCCGGCACATGCATTCAGGGCCTTCTCGACAATCTCCGCCTCTTCCTTCAGGTTCTCGTTCTCCTTGGCCTTTGCCACCTGGGCCTGGGTCTCACCCAGAAGATTCATGAAGTAGAGACCTTTTTTCATGCCGAGCTTTCTGCCCAGCAGGTCGAGTGCCTGGATGCCGTTGGTGCCTTCGTAGATGGTGTTGATCTTGTTGTCCCTGAACATCTGCTCAACCGGATATTCACGGCAGTACCCGTATCCCCCGTAGGTCTGGATCGCTATGGTGGTGACCAGATCACCCATGTCTGTGCAGTATGCCTTCACGATGGGGGTGAGCATCTCGATCATGCCCTGCCACTTGTCTTTCTCTTCGTCTGTCGTGGAAACCCTCTTCTTGTCCATGGTGTAGTAGCAGTACAGAGCGAGAGCCCTGATCCCCTCGGTGATGGATTTCATCTTGAGGAGCATCCTGCGAATATCGGGGTGATTGATGATGGTGACCTGCTTTGCATCCGGATTCTTCATCTCCATGACGCTGACACCCTGAAACCGCTCCTTGGCATACTGAAGGGCATGCAGGTATGCGGCGGTTGACATGGCAACACCCATCGTGCCGACACCCTGACGCTCTTCGTTCATCATGTGGAACATGATCTTCATGCCCTCGCGCTCCTCGCCCATGAGATAGCCGATGCACTTGCCGTTCTCGCCGAAGTTCAACGTACAGGTTGCATTGCCGTGGATGCCCATCTTGCTCTCGATGTTGCCCGTGATCACGTCATTGGGTTCTCCCAGGGATCCGTCCTCATTGATCCTGATCTTGGGAACGAGGAAAATGGAGATGCCCTTTGTTCCGGCAGGATCTCCCTCGATCCGCGCAAGAACCGGATGAATGATGTTCTCCGTCAGGTCATGATCACCTGCAGAGATGAAGCACTTGGTCCCTGTGATGGAGTAGGTGCCGTCTGCATTCTTTTTCGCGGTGGACTTCAACGCGCCGACATCTGACCCTGCCCCCGGTTCGGTGAGGCACATGGTCCCTGCCCAGACACCGGAGTACATCTTTTCGAGGACGACGTCGCGGAGCGGATGCTGGAAGAAGTCCTCAACGAGCCGTGCTGCACCATGGGTAAGACCAGGGTACATGAGGAATGCCTGGTTTCCAGCGAGGAAGAAGTTTGCCGCCACTGCGGCCACGATGGCGGGGAATCCCTGTCCCCCCACATCAGGGCTGTCCGATACGCTCATCCAGCCACCCTCGCAGTACAACTGATAGAGCCTGTGGTATACCTCGGGAACAATGACATTCCCGTCCTTGAAGACAACTTCGACCGGCTTTCTCTGCACCTCATCGGGATATGTCGGTGCAATCTCGTTCTCGGTCAGTTTCGCCGCCTCGGATATCACCATGTTGACCATGTCTGCATCATGATAATCAAAGGGCGGTTTGCCGAGAATTTCATCACCGATCTTGAAGACTTCGTGCAGGATGAACCTCATGTCCCTCTCGTCAACCCATAGACTTGCCATAATACCCTCCTTGCGTGAATTGTCTGTTCACTCTCTTATGAATGAGCATTCATTCTTATACCCTCTCGCTCCACCCATGTCAACAGAACTTCTCGCCGGAATCTGTGATCCCATTGAGAGCAGACCAGCCTCATGAAATGTTTTCGCCTGCTTCCAGAAATTGTATCCCTCCATACAATCCTTCAACAGTATTCACGCTTCCCCATATCGTTCACATCCATGCAGTGGCACCTTCGGGTAAAGGGTATGAACTCCACACAGACAGGCCCGCGAAAATAGTGGTTGTCGGTACGAGGATTTGTATGTCATATGAGGGAGTGGAACGTAGAGCCGTTCCGGCCTGGACCGGAGAATTCACGGTGTGCAGGGGGAGGGATCTTCCTGTCGCCCTTGATGCGACAAAGGGCTCTCCGTTTCGTACCCGTGATACACCACGATGATGTCCTGCAATGATGCGAATGAAGGAGGATGCTCTATGAATACCATTGATGGGAAGCTCACTACCCGCGACGGCGTGTCCCTGTACTGGAAAGCCTGGATACCGGACAAGAAACCAAAGGCCCTAATTCACCTCATCCACGGCTATGCCGAACACGTAGACCGGTACACCAATGTGGTGGAGGAACTGGTTCCTGACGGCTATGCGATCTTCGGCACAGACCACCGGGGACATGGCAGGAGCGACGGCAAGCGCGGGCACGTGAACCGCTTCCAGGAATTCATCGACGATGAACACCAGTTCTCCCAGGAGGTAATCAGGAGAAAGCTTCCCGATACTGCATACTTCATCCTGGGCCACTCCATGGGAAGCCTGATTGCCATGAATTACGTTGAACAACACCAGCAGGGGATCCAGGGGCTTGTCCTTTCAGGTACCGGATCGGCCCCAGGCACCGAGATCCCGAAGATCCTCATGACTGCGACGAATATCCTCTCGCGAATCCTGCCAGCCATCCATGTGAAATCACCGCTGCCCCCCGAGTTCATATCAAGGGACCCTGCAGTGGTGAAGGCCTACGTGGAGGACCCTCTCGTCTACGATGTCATCACCCCCCGTCTCGCCCAGGAAATGAATACCTATGTGGAGATCGGTGCTTCTGGTGTCGGAGCGCTCTCACTCCCCGTGCTCATCCAGCTCGGATCACAGGACACCGCCTTTTCAGGTCAGCGTGAGCTCTTCGAAGCTTTCGGCTCGCAGGACAAGACCTTCAAGCTCTATGAGGGCCTGAGACACGAGGTCTACAACGAACTACCAGACGACAGGGCACGGGTCCTCGCGGATCTTCACACCTGGCTGGACTCCCACCTGTAAGAAACAGCCCTTCGCATCTGTGGATCGCGAAGGGCTGTCCGCATCTGTCTCGAACAGCAGGCCCGGATCAGTATCGATAGTGCTCTGATTTGAATGGCCCGTCGACATTGACGCCGATGTAGTCAGCCTGTTCCTGCGTCAACGTGGTCAGCGTGACACCCAGTTTTCCCAGGTGGAGCCGAGCAACCTCTTCGTCGAGGAGTTTGGGCAGGGTTTTCACGCTGATCTCCCGGGGGTTCGTCCACAGGTCTATCTGCGCCAGCACCTGATTGGTGAACGAGTTGGACATGACAAAGGAGGGATGGCCTGTGGCACAGCCAAGGTTCACGAGCCTCCCCTCTGCAAGCAGGTATATGCAGTGCCCGTCCGGGAAGACATACTTGTCCACCTGGGGCTTGATGGTGATGCGCTCAATGCCGGGATAGTGCTCGAGCCTGTCCACCTCGATTTCATCGTCGAAATGGCCGATGTTGCACACGATGGACTGGTCGGGCATCTTCTCCATGTGCTCGATGCGGATAACCCGGTAGTTTCCGGTGGCGGTCACGTAGATGGTCGCCTCTGAAAGTGCATCCTCCACGGTAACGACCTGAAATCCCTCCATTGCCGCCTGGAGGGCGCAGATGGGGTCGATCTCCGTGACAAGGACACGTGCCCCGAACCCTCGCATGGCCTGGGCGCAGCCCTTGCCCACATCCCCGTAGCCGCACACGCACACCACCTTCCCTGCGACCATGACGTCGGTGGCCCGTTTGATGCCGTCTGCCAGAGATTCCCTGCACCCGTAGAGATTGTCGAATTTGCTCTTGGTCACCGAGTCGTTCACGTTCATTGCCGGAAAGAGCAGTGTCTTCTTCTCCATCATCTGGTAGAGGCGGTGAACACCTGTAGTGGTCTCCTCGGACACCCCACGGATATCTCGTGCAATCCGGTGCCAGAACCCCGGATCTTCCTCGTACTTCTTCTTGAGAACCGCGTTGATAATGGCGAGTTCCCTGTTTTTCGCGGGCTCCTCCAGCAGCGAGGGCTGGTCTTCGGCCTGGTACCCGCGGTGTACCATGAGGGTTGCGTCTCCCCCATCATCCACGATCAGATTCGGCCCCTTTTCTCCTGGGAAACTCAGTGCCGCGAGCGTACACGCCCAGTAGTCCTCCAGGCTTTCACCCTTCCAGGCATAGACCGGGGTTCCGCCCTGGGCAATGGCGGCGGCCGCATGGTCCTGGGTGGAGAATATGTTGCATGACGCCCAACGCACATCGGCACCGAGCATTTTCAGTGTCTCGATGAGGACAGCTGTCTGGATGGTCATGTGCAGGGACCCGGTAATGCGTGCACCTTTCAGGGGCTGATCCGGAGCATACTTCTCTCTCACGGACATGAGCCCCGGCATCTCGTGCTCTGCGATGGCCATTTCCCTGCGTCCAAAGTCTGCAAGCGCAATGTCGGAAACCTTGCAGGGCAGGCCGGCATAGTCCGGCACCTGGATCTTGCCAAGCTTTGTCACGGTTTCAGCCATGATTATCGTCCTGCCTTCTTCCGTAATATATCGACCTTATCGGTTTTTTCCCAGGTGAACTCTGGTTCGTTCCTGCCAAAGTGTCCATAGGCTGCTGTCTTCTTGAAGATGGGCCTGAGGAGGTCGAGGGTTTCAATAATCGCCTTGGGCTTCAACGGGAAGATGTCCCTGACCAGTTCCGAGAGCTTCTCATCGGCTACTGTCCCTGTTCCTGCCGTGTCGATCATGACGGAGACAGGGTCGGCTACACCGATGCAGTAGGCGAGTTGAACAGTGCATTTCTTCGCGAGCCCCGAGGCCACGATGTTCTTCGCAATGTAGCGGGACATGTAGGCGGCAGAGCGGTCTACCTTGGACGGGTCCTTGCCCGAGAAAGCTCCCCCGCCGTGGCTGGCAAAGCCCCCGTACGTATCCACGATGATCTTTCTCCCCGTGAGACCCGTGTCTGCATGCGGCCCGCCCAGGACAAACCTGCCGGTGGCGTTGATGTAGTACTTGGTCTGTGCATCCAGCAAATCAGCAGGGATGGACGTCTTGATCACTTCCTCCATGATCCCTTCCTTGACCCGTTCGTAGCTCACGTCTTCATCGTGCTGTGCAGCGATAACGACATTGGTGATCCTCTTCGGAACCCCGTCCTGGTACTCGACCGTGACCTGCGACTTTCCGTCGGGCCGCAGGAACTCGAGGACACCATTCTTCCGTGTCTCGGAAAGGGCCTTTGTCAGGGAGTTCGCATAAAAGATGGGTGCGGGCATCAAAACCTCTGTTTCGTCACACGCATACCCGAACATCATGCCCTGGTCACCTGCACCCTGCTCCTTGAAGAGCCCCTGCCCTTCCTGCACCCCCTGGCTGATATCCGGGGACTGCCTGTCTATGGTCACGAGCACCCCGCAGGTATTCCAGCTGAATCCCATAACCGCCTCGGTATACCCGATCTCCTTGATGGTCTGCCGCACGACTCTCTGAACATCCACATGGTGCGTGGTCGTGATCTCTCCGGACACGATAACCAAACCGGTGCTTACCATCGTCTCACAGGCGACATGCGCCTGCGTGTCGTTTGCAATGATATCATCAAGAATTGCATCTGAAATGTTGTCTGCTACCTTGTCAGGATGGCCTTCAGTAACAGACTCTGAAGAAAACAAAAAATTCCTGTCACCCATTCATCGATCCTCCTGGATTTTGTCTGTTCATTCTATGTGAAATACGTTCTATGGGATGAGCGCTTCGGGGGTGGGTTCTCTCTCCATAGACTGTCTTGCGTGCACGTGTGCGAGAACATCCCTGTGCTCGTCTTGTACAACCCTTCACCCTCACTGCCGCACCCGTACGGGTTCTCACCCATGATGACCCGGATCTCCTGCATCTTCTCAGGTCCTCTTCTTGAGCCCGATGTACGAGGCGATTTTTTCAGCATCCGCCTCCAGCAGGACCGGGCTGTTCTTCAGATCGTCCCGCGTCGAAATACCATAGCCTGGTTCGAAGGCATCGTCGAAGTACAGCTGCTGGAACGAGGAAAACTTGAGCTGGTGGGAGGTGGAGTCCACCACGAACTGCCCGGAATCCTCAATCACCCCGCTGTCAAGGGCCTTTCTCATCCCCGCAACAGACTCCCCGCCCTGGGTGCAGACTACATGGCCGTTCCGGTTCGCCATGAGCATCCCTTCCATGATCTCGGCTTCTGTCACAGAGACAGCGAAAAACCGACCGTCATAGTACTCTTCCACGAGCTTCTTCACCTTGGGGAAGGAGACAGGGTCTCCGATCATTGCAGCCTGGGCAACAGATGGGCTCACCTTCATCGGCGTGTAGACACCTGTATCCCGCCAGCGGACCACTGGATCGGCATGATGGCTCTGGACGCCGAGTATCACCGGCAGGGCAGAGATGATCCCCAGTTCATGCAGATCGATGAACCCCTCCATGATTGCCGTTACGTTGCCCGCGTTCCCGATGGGCACGACAACCGTGAGGCCATCCGTATCCCACGAGAGCTGCTGGGCGATCTCGTACGCATAAGATTTCTGTCCCAGAATCCTCACCGGGTTCTTCGAGTTCAGGAGAAACACATTGTAGTCCCGGGCAAGCTCTTCGACAATTCGCATGCAGTCGTCGAACACACCGGGCATTTCGATGACCTGGGCACCGGAGCCCAACGGTTGAGAGAGCTGTTGCGGAGTCACCTTGCCCTTGGGGAGGAGCACCACCGCACTGACCTTTGATTTCGGCAGGTAGCTCAGGTACAGGGCGGCCGCCGCCGAGGTGTCGCCGGTCGAGGCACAGATCCCGAGCACGTTGTCGAGGTCCTTGACCCTGATGACATGGTTGAGAAAACTGATGGCCGATGCCATGCCACGGTCCTTGAAACTTGCAGAGGGGTTGAGTCCGTCATTCTTCACCAGGAACGGGGCACCAACCCATGAGGACAGTTCCCTGTTCGCCCGTACGATCGGGGTCTGCCCCTCACCGAGGTAAATGATATCCTGGAGTGGGACGATGGGGAGAATCAGTTCCTGGAACCGGAATACCCCCAGCATTTCCAGGACGGTGGAGGACTTCCTCCCATCGAAGATCTCCCTCCATGTCTGGGCAGGAGTTTTCTTCAAGGCATCAAACCTCGTGTTCTCGATCTTCAGGAGGGATTTACACTCAGGACATGTGTAGATGAAATCATAGATATCGTACTGCTGCCCGCACCCTATGCATGAATATACAAGGGGTCCGGACATCTCGGGCATGTGAACCTCAGTCATTGCTGCCTCGCATCAGGAATCTGTACATCGTCTTTTCACCAGCTTCAACGTGACCCACCGGGGTTTTTGCGCATTCCTTCCACCATGGATTCTGTTCTCTCTCTCACCCGGCATACTACCAGAGATGTTCAGGTGCCTCCTCGCCCTGGATTGAGGCAACACTGTAATACCACATCTCATAAAGGCCGACAATCTATAATAGGAGCTTGACTTTTTCAATACTTTTTTGGCACGCTATGCGCTTATTTTCCAGCAAATCCGGAGGTGATTGAGAATCATGGATGTCCTGACAACGATCGACATTCCCAGGGCGACGAAACGCTCGAGCGGAAAGGTCCGGGAGATCTTCGAAAGCGGAAGCACCGAACTCGTGATCGTCACCACAGACAGGATCTCCGCCTTTGACGTGATCCTGCCCGATCCAATACCGGCGAAGGGGTATGTGCTCAATCAGCTCTCGCTCTTCTGGTTCGAGAAGGCATCCCCGATCATCAGAAACCACGTGGTGAGCTCGAACGTGAACGACTATCCCAAGCCGTTCAGCCAGGATGCACGGCTCACCGGGAGATCCGTACTGGTGAAAAAGGCTTCCCCTCTTCCCATCGAGTGCATCATCAGGGGATACCTGTCGGGATCCGGGTGGAAGGAATATCTTCAGAAAGGATCCATATCCGGAATCCCACTCCCCGATGGTATGAAAGAATCCGACAGGCTTCCTGAACCCATCTTTACCCCGAGCACGAAAGCCGAAATCGGCCAGCACGACGAGAACATCGATATCGCCACGGCCGGAGATCTTATCGGCCATGACCTGATCGATCAGGTGAGAGACATCTCGCTGAAGATCTACACCATGGCATCATCACACGCACTTGAGAAAGGTATCATCATCGCCGATACCAAGTTCGAATTCGGCCTGATAGACGGTGAACTCATCCTGATCGATGAAGCCCTCACCCCCGATTCCTCGCGCTTCTGGCCTGGGGAGAGCTACCATCCGGGAGGTCCGCAGCCGAGCTTCGACAAGCAGTTCGTACGGGACTATCTGGAAACCCTCGACTGGGACAAGACAGCGCCAGGCCCGCGGCTGCCGGAGGACGTCATTGAGAAGACGTCGGAAAAATACAGAGTTGCCTACGAAATGCTCACCGGGAATACACTGAAGATTCCATAGGAGGATATTGAAGGAAAAAAGGAGAAGCCGGTGATACCGTGTGCCCAGCCTTGTGTGGCTCTCTTTTTTTCATGTGCTGTTGCACTGCAAGCTCGGTTAGCCCTCCAAGTGTTCTGGTCTTTCGAATATCCCAGCACTTCTCCCTTACACACCCTATCGGATGTTCCCGGGAACCCCTTTAGAAACCCCCCGTGCCTGAGGTGGGGCAGTCTTCATCGCTTGCTTGTCCGGTAGATCGCCTGATTGGAAATGACTTCTGCCACCCATTCCCTGGCCGATTGGGATACAGGGGAAAACTCCAGGGGATGCCCGGCGATCAGATCAGCGAAGTGCTTCAACATCCGCGCTGTCGCCCCCCACACGACGCCGCCTTCGATCTCGAGAAAATAGACAAGAATGTTCCTGTCCATGAACGTGGCCTCTTCCGCCATCCATACTGAATCTCTCAGCATGTACGGCACAGAGACCTTCAGCAGGGTCTCGGCCTCGAAATTTATCCGGAAGTCATACATCGCGGGGACCGCTCCCACCACCGGGGTGATGTGAAACCCGACAATGGAGATGTGATCATCCAGCAGCCCGAGAACCTCCACATCCTCGGGGTTCAGGCCGATTTCCTCCTCGGCCTCCCTGAGTGCCGTGTACACATAGCTGGGATCATCATCCTCCGCCCTTCCGCCGGGAAACGAGATCTCTCCCTTGTGATGTTCCACATCCATGGAGCGCTTGGTGACAACGATCCTAGGCTCTCCCTCTTCCCAGCACAGGGGGACCAGCACAGCCGACTCCCTGAGATCTTTCGAGGGAATAATCCTGCGGTCTCTCTGGGAGAGGAGCTCCCTGATGTGGGCTTTCAGTCGTGTCTCATCAAAGATGAGATTCCCGATCGATCCATGATGCATGGGCGCTATCCTACCACACACGCATGAATATGAACAAGCTTGACCACCCGGTGAATTGCTGTATATGATACCATCATGAGAATAAACCGTGCCATCACCAAGTACCTTGTCCTGATCAACGATCTTGTCCAGGACGTGGAGGCACTCCTCGATGATGAGATCGAAGAAGAGGCGACCCTTTTCTGGAGAGAAAAGGCTGAGACGACGCTCGCCAAGATCCTTGGCGAAGACCATATCTACGTGAGAGAATTTTCCTCCATAGAGTTCACCGCACAGTTCGGCAATGACATGGAAGACTTCCTGGCAGAAGACATCTACCGCCTGGCCCTTGAGGACGCCCGGTCATACCTCGTCTCCCTCGTCGATGAACTGGAGAGCGAACACAACTGTACACCGGGACTCATGGACATGGAGAGCCTCTTTGCTGAAATGAATCGCTATGTATCCGTGTACGTGGAAGACACCTACATGAGAGACAGTCTCCACCACCGAATCACCCGCCTCAGAAACGGCATGATGTCCGGCGACATTTCCAGCGACGAGGTGAAAAACCACATCCAGCATATCGGTTACATGGATACAGGGCTGTTTGAGCGGATCATTCCCCTGCTCACTTGGTATTATATGCAACGGGTGGATGGGAACAGGGCAACCAACAACTAATCCGTCGTATCACCCGCTCTTTATTCATACCCCAAGAAAGGAGTTGGCATGCCAAAGATTACGAGGGCTCTGGTCAGTGTGACTGACAAGGGGGGGCTGGTCGAGTTTGCCAGGGAACTCGCCTCGTTCGGCGTCGAGATCATCTCGACCGGCGGGACTGCAAAACTACTCTCTGAAAGCGGGATCCGGGTCATGGACATCTCAGAATACACCGGCTTCCCGGAGATGATGGACGGGCGGCTCAAAACCCTGCACCCGAAGGTCCACGGCGGACTGCTCGCCATACGGGACAATCCCGAGCACAGCGAGGCCATGCATCAGCAGGGCATTACTCCGATCGACATGCTCGTGGTCAATCTCTACCGCTTTGAAGAAACCATCTCCCGGGGTGCATCCCTCGAAGATGCCATCGAGAATATTGACATCGGCGGGCCAGCCATGGTGCGTGCGGCATCAAAGAACTACCGGTATGTCACCGTGGTGACCGATCCGGGTAACTACCACAGAGTCATCGAGGAGATGAAGCAGACAGGGGGGTCGGTGAGCGAAAAGACAAATTTCGAGCTCGCCCGCAGCGCATTCTCCCTCACTGCCCGCTATGATGCAGCCATTTCCAATTACCTCCAGGGCATCGACGTGGAAGAGGGCGCGTTCCCCCTGACATACACAGTGCAGTACACACGCCGTCAGATCATGCGCTATGGTGAAAACCCCCATCAGAAGGCGGCATTCTACAGTGACCTGCTCGTGGAGCAGCCTTCCATTTCCACCGCAGAACAGCTCTGGGGCAAGGAACTCTCCTACAACAACATCATGGATTCCGATGCCGCTCTCGACATCATCATGGAATTTGAAAAGCCTGCGTGCGTGATCCTCAAGCACTCGAATCCCTGCGGTGCGGCACAGGCCCCATCCCTGGCCGATGCCTACAACAAGGCATTCTCCGTAGACCCGGTGTCCGCCTTCGGCGGTATCATCGGCCTCAACCGGACTGTGGATGCGGACACTGCACGGGCGATCAGTGAAGTGTTCATCGAGGTTGTGGTCGCGCCGGACTATTCACCGGAGGCCCTCGAGATCCTCAAACAGAAAAAGAACATCCGGCTGCTCCGGGTTCCGGGCATCGCCCTGGGATCCCTGGGAAAGAAACAGCTCCTGTTCAGCAGGAGGGTCACGGGCGGACTCCTGCTCCAGGACAGGGATCTCGGGGATATCCGTCTCGAAGACGCCAAGGTGGTCACACAGAGAAGACCGACCCCCGATGAAATGGAAGCCCTGAAGTTCGCCTGGAAGGTAGTCAAGTACGTGAAGTCAAACGCGGTCGTGTATGCCACCAAGGATCAGCTCATCGGCGTGGGAGCAGGACAGATGAGCCGCGTCGATTCATCACGGCTCGCCATCATGAAAGCAGGCAACGCCCATCTGTCCACCGTGAATACCGTCGTGGCATCCGATGCATTCTTTCCCTTCAGAGACGGGATCGACGAGGCGGCACAGGCAGGGGCGACAGCCGTTGTCCAGCCCGGCGGTTCGGTGAGGGATCAGGAAGTGATCGAGGCCGCCAATGAGCACGGCATGGCCATGATATTCACCGGCATGCGCCACTTCAGGCACTAGGAGAATCCCATGAACGTACTCGTCGTCGGTTCTGGAGGACGTGAACACACCCTGTGCTGGAAGATCGCCCAGAGCAGCCTCGTTGATGAGATCTTTTGTGCCCCCGGCAACGGGGGTATCGCTCAGGAGGCCATCTGTGTCGATATCGGCTCGGATGACATCGGCTCTCTTCTGAAGTTCGCCAGGGACAACGCCATCGATCTCACGGTCGTGGGACCGGAAGCGCCTCTGGTGGCAGGGATCGTGGACGCATTCCACTCAGAAGGCCTGGCGGTCTTCGGCCCGGACAGTGGTGCCGCACTCCTGGAGGGGTCAAAGATCTTCGCGAAAGAGGTCATGCGGGACTGCTCCATCCCCACGGCCCGGTTCGAGACCTTCACTGACAGAGAAAAGGCACAGGCATTCATCAGAGATGCCGACTTCGATCTCGTGGTCAAGGCCGACGGACTTGCTGCAGGAAAGGGCGTGATCGTCACCTCCAGCAAGGATGAGGCAATCGATGCCGTGGAGACCGTCATGCTGAAGAGGGAATTCGGCAGTGCCGGGGAATCGGTGGTGATCGAGGAGCGGCTGACAGGTGAGGAGGCATCCTTCATTGCACTCTGCGATGGCGAGCACATCATCCCCCTTGCCTCGTCACAGGATCACAAGCCCGTTTTCGACAACGACACGGGTCCGAACACCGGTGGTATGGGCGCATATTCTCCGGCTCCCGTTGTGGACAGCGTCATCTGGGGCAAGGTGATGGACGAGGTCCTCTACCCGCTGGTGTCGGGTCTCAAGAAAAAGGGAATCACCTATCGCGGCGTCCTCTACGCAGGGCTCATGATCACGGACTCGAGGCCGTCTGTCCTGGAGTTCAACGTCCGCATGGGAGATCCTGAAACACAGCCTCTGCTCATGAGGCTTTCAACCGACATCGTCCCCGTCCTGATGGAAATCGCCCGGGGAGGGAGCATCAAGACCATGAATCTTTCCTGGGAAGATGGGCCAAGTGTCTGTGTGGTCGTGGCATCGGGCGGGTATCCTGGTTCGTACGAGAAGGGAAAGGTGATATCCGGTATTGAAATCGCGGATGCCATGGAGGGCGTGAAGGTCTTTCACGCAGGCACCAGGCTCCAGGGGACATCCTTCGTGACCTCCGGAGGCAGGGTGCTGGGTGTCACGGCCCTGGGGCCAGACCTGCCTGCAACCATTGACAAGGTCTACCAGGCGGTCTCCCTCATCTCGTTCGACAATGCCTTCTACAGAAAAGATATCGGGTTCAAGGCCCTGAAGAGGTTGACATGAAGATAGCGATCGTCATGGGGAGTAAATCTGATCTCACAGTCATGGAGGAGAGCGCTGCCATCCTGAAGCAGTTCGGACTCGCCTACGAGATGCGGATTCTCTCGGCCCACAGAACACCTGAAGAGGTCATCACCTTCAGCACACAGGCCAGCGAGGAAGGGTTTTCCGCCATCATCGCCGGTGCGGGCATGGCCGCTCACCTTGCCGGTGTGATCGCTGCCCACACCCTTGTCCCGGTCATCGGTGTCCCCATCGCATCCTCATCATTGGGCGGTCTGGACGCTTTGCTTGCCATGGTGCAGATGCCCCCGGGGATACCGGTCGCCACCATGGGCATCGGCAAGGCAGGGGCGAAGAACGCTGCGCTGCTCGCCGTCGAGATGCTCTCTCTGACTGATGAAGACCTCAGGCGAAGGCTCGCTCAGTACAGGACAGACATGAAAAAGACCGTGCTGGAAGAGGATGACAGCATCAAGAACCTCTAGCATGCTCATCACACCAGACGTCGATGCCATCGCATCTCTTTTGACCTCGACCCCGGGCTCGGTGATTGCCTACCCCACAGAGACATTCTATGGTCTTGGTGCAGTGATTTCAGACCATGATGCCATTGGGCGTATTGTACGGATCAAGGGCCGCCATGCTGCAAAAGGGATGATCGTGCTCGTCTCTGATATGACCATGCTCTCGACCATCGCTGAGATCGACGAGCCTGCACGGGACCTCCTGCGGCAGTTCTGGCCGGGCCCGCTCAGCGCTGTATTCCGGGCGAAAACCGAGGTCGATCCACTCCTTGCTCCGAACGGGAGATTGGCTGCCCGCATCTCTTCCCATCCCATGGCGTACTCCCTTGTTCAGAAAGCCGGGCCCATCACCTCGACATCGGCGAATATCTCCGGACGCCCCCCTGCACAGGACGTCGACACGCTCAGGGCTCAAGGTCTCGTGCTGGACGGCATCCTGGACGGGGGGAAAACACCCGGGGGCAAGCCATCCACCCTCATCGATCTCACCCTCTGGCCGCCTGCGTGTCTGAGGGATGGTCAGATTCCATTTACGGAAATCCAGAACCTTTTCCAAAGCCTGTAGCGTCGCGGGATTTTCCTCAACCGTTTCCCGAAATCCGGGACAGAGTCCTGCCAGACAGGAAACAGATCAGCGATGAACTGGAAGAACATCACACCTTATTGAAATGCGTCTCGGGGCTCCTCCCTCTCTGCACCGGTCACAATCCCGCCCCCGCCTGTATCTTCGAAAAGTCCCCCGTTCAAGACGTGCCGATGCCAACAGACCCGGCTCACCCTGATCCGTCTGGCCCTTCATTTGCTAATGCTGGAGAGACAGGACCTGCACAGAGATGAACGCGTCTGATTGTCCTGCAGAATTCATGCGGATGTACAGTGCCATGACCCCGGAGACGGGAGGTGAAAGGATGCAGCACGAAGCCATGTTCTACGAACGCAGTGGGGACAGTACAGTCCGGTGCGGGTTGTGCCACCACACGTGCAGGATTGCAGATGGATCCTTCGGGTTGTGCGGCGTACGGCAGAACGTGGGCGGAACACTCTATACACGGGTGTACGGTCAATCGGTTTCAGCCAACGTGGATCCTGTCGAAAAAAAACCCCTGTACCACTTTCTCCCCGGCACCGATGCCTTCTCCATTGCGACAGTGGGCTGTAATTTCCGGTGCGATTTCTGCCAGAACTGGAAGATCGCCCAGGATTTCACGCATGACGACGAACACCTGCCCGGGATTTTCCTGCCCCCTGCACATGTCGTCACGAGCGCCCTGGAATGGAAATGCTCGAGCATCGCGTATACCTATACCGAACCCACGATCTTTTTCGAGTATGCATACGACACCGCTCGGCTGGCTCGGGAACAGGGACTCTTCAATATATTCGTGACCAACGGGTACATGACCCCGGAGGCCCTGGAGACTGTCCGTCCGTTTCTCGATGCCTGCAACGTGGACCTCAAATCGTTCAGCGACGAATTTTACCGGACCATCTGCAAGGCACGGCTTGAACCGGTCCTTGACATGATCCGCAGGATGCATCAGAGCGGCATCTGGATTGAAGTCACCACCCTGGTGATCCCAGGAGGAAACGATACCAATGAAGAGCTCTCCGCCATCGCTCGGTTCATCGTGGATATCGATCCCTCGATCCCCTGGCACATCAGCCGATTCCACCCTGCGTACAAGGTACTCTCGACCCCAGCCACACCCTATGAGACCCTGAAGAAGGCACAGGAGATCGGAAAAACAGAAGGATTGCGGTATGTCTACCTGGGCAATGTCCCGGGGGCATCTTCGGACATCCTGTGCCCCAACTGCTCCAGGGCCCTCATCACGAAAGCTCCTGATTATTCGATCCAGGAGTATCTGCTCGAGGATTCCCGCTGCCCGTTCTGTTCAGAAGAGATTGAAGGAGTGTTCCAGACGTCGTGAAGCGTTCTCCCCCATACATAACCATCTCTTCGGGATATCTGCTTGACCCTTTTCTTTTGCCCCGGGGGTCTGTGTATGATACACTGACGTTTTCCATGCTGTCCACCACGAGAAAGAACCTCGGCACCTGTGATGATGTATCCCGAAAATCACATGCAAAGGACATGAACCTATGAAGGTCACTGAAGAAACCATTCACATCCTTCTTGTCGACGAAAACCGTAACGACGGTTCGGCATTTCATCAGGCCATGAAACATATGCCCATCCCCTGTACCATCGTCGACTGTGACAGTGCACAAACAGCCCGTGCGATGCTCACAGAGAACCAGGTGCGGTTCCACTGCATCGTCTCCGAACTGGATTTCCAGACCATGTCCGGCCTGGATCTGTTCAGGTCAATCAGGGAAATCCCAGACCACCCTCCCTTCGTGATCCTCACCAGGAACGCATCTCATCACGCTGCTGTCCAGGCCATGAAGGAAGGAGTGGACGACTGCATTCTCAAGGATGACTCCGGTGCGTACCTGGATACGCTCCCGGAGATCATGAGTGATGTCCTCCACAGGCACAGGGGCAGGATGTCCGCTCAGACGCATGAAAAACTCCTCAAAGAGACCCGTACACACCTGGAAGACCAGGTGGAGAAACGGACAACACAGCTCATCAGGGCCAACGCCAGATTGAAGAAAGAGATCAGGAAGCGCATCGCCCTTGAGAAGGAGATGAAAGACCAGGGAGAACTCTACACCCGGGTCATGGATCACTTCCCCGGTTCGGTGTATATCAAGGATGCACAGGGCAGGATTGTCTATGTGAACAGGTATGTGTTCGATACATACGGGTGGAACCCCGAGGAATGCATCGGGAAAACAGACCACGATCTCTGGCCTCCCGATATCGCCGATGGAATCTGCGCCGCCGACCAGAAGGTGCTGGAAACGCAAAAAGAGCTCCGGAAGATCGACAAGGTTTCGGTCAATGGGAAACCATTGACCTATCTCACCCAGAAGTTTCATTTTTTCAATACGCGTCACGAGCCCATGGTCGGGGGAGTGTCCCTGGATGTCACGCACACGAGGCAGCTGGAAGAGGACAAATCGATGCTCATCACGGCTATCGAACATGCCGGGGAAAATATCTTCATCCTCGACGATCAAGGCATGATCATCTATCTCAATTACGCAGCAGAACAGTCTCTGGGCATCCCGAGGGAAAAACTCGCAGGAACAGCCTACACGCACTTCCCTGCCATAGAGGACTCCACCCCCCACGCTGATAAGGGTGAACACCGTGCCTTGCCGCTGCAGAGAACGGTTAGGAGAAAATCAAAAAACAGGGAACTCCAGATCCTGAAAATCATCATTTCACCAAGTTATGATGAAGGCGGCACGATCACGTACTACACGGTCATCGAGCTGAACATCACAGAGGAGGAGAACCTCAGGAATACGCTCGAAATCAATCAGAGAATGGAGCTCCTGGGAACCCTTGCCAGCGGAATATCCCATGACCTCAACAATATCCTGCAGCCGATCCTCATCAATGCCGAGCTGCTCTCGGAGCATGTTGAAGGGGTTGAAGAGGCATCGGAATACCTCGAGGAAATCATCGAAGCAGCGAAGACGGGAAAACGCCTCGTGAAACAGATCAAGTTTTTTGTAACAAAGGACAAGCCTTTTCTCAGACCCATCATCCTGCATAGTGCTGTGCGTGACGCACTGAAGATGATCAAGCGGAACCTGCCTGAAGGCATTACCTACCATCAATGGATCGGCGCACGGGATGCCAGGGTAGAAGCAGACGCTACAGAGGTGCAGCAGCTGGTCATGAACCTCTGTCTGAATGCCATCCAGTCAATGTCTGCATCCGGAGGGACACTGCATGTATCCCTCACCGAGGTTCGTATCCACGAACAGACCCCTTCCCTGTTTTCCACAATCATGCCCGGAGAGTATCTCAAGCTGTCTATCCGCGATTCGGGATCGGGGATCAGCCCCGAGATCATGGACAAGATCTTCTCCCCCCTCTTTACCACGAGGGGAAAGTCGCGGGGCACAGGGCTGGGGCTTGCGATGGTCAATGGCATTCTGAAAAACTGCAGGGGTGCGATCAGGGTACACAGCAAAGTGGGGACAGGATCGGTATTCGAAGCATACTTCCCGAAATACTCCCCGGAATCCTCCCGGACAGCGCCTGGATCTCGCGAAAATATTCCGAAGCCCAAAGGAAGAATACTGATCGCTGAAGACAATCCCCAGATCCTGCGAGCCGTGTCCCGCATGATCTCCCGACTCGGATACCAGACTACGCCAGCCCTTGATCCCAGGGAAGGCCTCGTCATCTTCAAGAAAGATCCAGCATCCTTCGACCTCGTCATTACCGACCTGCTCATGCCGGGCTTAAGCGGTGGAGAGCTCGTTCGAGAACTGCTCCGGATTAGGAACGATCTCCCTGTCATCGTCTATTCAGGTTCGGGGAACAGCCTCGAACTCCTGAAGAAAGAGCGCCTTCCCATTCGCGAATACCTTCAAAAGCCACTCTCATCCGACCAATTGAGAGAAGCGATAAGCAGGCACCTGGACTGAAGTGCCTTTACTTTTCAGTCCAAGGGTTTTAGTGTAGGCATTTGGGATGAACGAGCAGAAGATTCTTATCATTGACGACGACGCAGGAGTGTGCAGAGCCATTGCATCCGTAGCCAGGAAAATCGGGCTGGAAAGTTCCCTTGCGCACACCCTCCAAGACGGGATGTCAGCGCTCAGTTCAGACCGCTACACGGCAGTATTTCTTGACTTGCGTATGCCCGACGGAAACGGCATGGATCTTCTGCCCAGGATCTGCACGGACACAGACCCCCCTGAGGTCATCGTGATCACCGGTCATGGCGATGAAGACTCTGTGGTGAAGTCACTTTCGCTGGGCGCTTGGGATTACATCGAAAAGCCCTTTTCCCGGACCGATCTCACACAGCTGCTGAAGGATATCCTCATCTCCCGCAAGGGAGCGGAAGGAAGAGAAGTACCCATCGATTTCCGGAGAGAAGGGATCCTCGGGAAGAGCCAGGCTGTCCAAAAATCTTTCGATCTCATCAGAAAGGCTGCCGCCAGCAATGCCAGCGTTCTCCTTACGGGAGAAACTGGTACAGGCAAGGAGATCTTCGCGCGGACGATTCATGAACACTCCCTCTTTGCCCAGGGAGAATTCGTGATCGTTGACTGTGCTGCAATCCCTCCCACCCTGGTGGAAAGTATCCTGTTCGGACACGAGAAAGGGGCGTTTACCGGGGCCGACAGATCCCAGCAGGGACTCGTTTCTCAGGCACATCACGGGACTCTGTTCCTGGATGAAGTGGGAGAGCTTCCGCTCTCTGTCCAGAAAAAATTTCTCCGGGTTCTGCAGGAAGGCAGGTTTCGTCCCGTTGGCAAGGCCACCGAGGTGGAGAGCACGTTCAGGGTGATATCGGCCACGAACAAAAACCTGGGGGAACAGGTCCGGAACAAGAGATTCCGGGAGGATCTCCTCTTCCGCCTGGGGGCTCTCACCATTGATGTGCCTCCCTTGAGAGAACGCATCGACGACATCCCGACCCTCACGGATTACTACCTAGGGAAGCTCTGTACCCGGAACAAGATGAAAAAGAAACGCCTGAGCTCTGCGTTCATGACCATTCTCAGGCAGTATCCCTGGCCAGGGAATATCCGCGAACTCATCCATGCCCTGGAAAGCGCCCTCGCGGTCGCCCATGACAGCCCCATCCTGGTGCCGAAGCACCTCCCCTACCATATTCATGTCCAGGTCAAACGATCAGCCCTCATCAAGGTAAACCCCCAAGGCACTGCAGCACCCCGAGGGAATACCCTCCCATCCCTCAAAGAAGTCCGAGAAGATGCCATCAACGAGATCGAGCAGCAGTACCTCCAGGAACTCATGCGGCAGTCAAAGGGGAATGTGAAAAGGGCGTGCTCCATCTCTGGCCTCTCCCGTTCCCGCCTGTACGCACTCCTGAAGCTCCACAACATCCAGACCTAGAGGGGCCGCTTCCCGGGAGTTTCCCTGAACACCCCGGAACCTGGGGGAGATACAGCTGAATCCCTTCCTCCGTGCACACATCCTTGGGACTCTCGCCTGGTCACTTGGCACACAATTTGTTTCTCATGCCATGTATGCGACTAGAGAAACCTCAATTCAGGGAGATCATCTCCAGAGACATGTACAGATCCAGCGGTCAGCTGCCTGACCTGAAACAGGTGCGCGACCACTATCTCTTTGAGGTGGAGCACGGCTACCTCCGGGAACTGATGCACGAAACACGCGGGGATATCCCACGGGCATGCAGGATCTCTGGCATCTCACGTTCCAGGCTCTATGCCCTTCTGAAAAAACACGGCCTTTCACGGATCTCATAGCATCCATGAATGAGTACCTCTCTCCGGTGTGAATGTTCAGCTCATCACCTGGACTATGGCAGGTGCTCATTCCCGCCTGAAAGGACTTTTTCCTTCCCCGTGAGACATCGTAGTCAAAAAAGATCTCTCTCCTCAGCGTACACTCCCGTCTAACTCTTTGACATTTTGGATCATCCAACATCGGAGCATCACTGGCATATGATTTGAATACCTCATACCCCATATCATGCTTCATCCGGAACTGAGGGAACACCAATCGAAACCGGTATGAAAGAGGAGGAAGCAATGCACAGACACA
>JBNGDS010000003.1:0-42830 GCA_049975365.1 Desulfomonilia bacterium
GTTGTCTCATGGCCGCCCACGCATATTTCCAGCATTTCATGGAACCGATTTTCCCAACATTAATCTCCTGGATAAAATCTATTGCTTCGTCTAAAGTCAGGTGTTTATTGCCTACAGCTTGGCTCAACCCCCGTAAGAGACCATTTTGCGGCTGTGGATGAACACCTCCGAGGTTTCTGACTTGTCTCAGGTGAGGATAATAGTGGGGAATCGTCACTGGTTCGGGATGGGCAAGCTCATACACCATATACTCTCCGAGGGGCTGGGAGAATCGGACCTTTTCACCGAGAACAAATGATGGAATCATGGTGGGTTTCCCGTTTCTGAAAGACAAGGCTTCTCTCTGTCCTCCACAGATACCCACAGTATAGGCGAGGACTGCTCTCCCGTAAGGCACCGGGCCCTCGTCACCAGTGCACCAGATAGTATCCACTTCCTCGGCTTCATCAAACTCTTTCATAAGCTCTTTTGCCCAAATATTGGTGAGCCCTGGAGAGGCACCATTGCCGATGTATGCACCAATCCCGGCCTTTTTGATTGTATCATGCATCGCGATGAGCTTCTCGCTGGATTCTGCCTCGTCATTTAAATCACAGTAGTTTACCTTCTGGTGCATGCATACTTCCAAAACGGGAGAAGCTGTTTTATCATATGGACCGGCAGCATTCAGGACCAGATTGACTCCCGACATGAGTTCATTCATCCTCGATATATCGAAAAGATCACCTTGAACAAACGTTGCCCCGGAAGGATTCCCAAGGAGTTGTCTTTTATGTTCAAGTTTATGAGAGTCGAAGTCCACTATGGTCAGGTGGATATCTTCATCATGTTCCAACAGAGCTTTGATAGTGACAGCAACCATGTCGCCGGCCCCGCCAATGATAAGAACATCAGGCACTGTGATCTCCTTTCACCCAGGTTATGATACGGGTCAATACACCATACATCAAAGAAATTTTTTACAGGAAATACTTCATGCATATCATCCTATTGCCTCAGAGTGTGCGAACTGGCTGGAGATCAGCATGGCTGGTTACGGTATGACTCTGCTGCTCACCGTTATCACGCCACACGTTTTGCTGCAGTCTTGGGGTTGGGAGAAACAAAATGGTGGGCCGCATAGGATTTGAACCTATGACTTCTACCGTGTGAAGGTAGCGCTCTCCCCCTGAGCTAGCGGCCCAAACAGGTGAAAAAAATCTATACAGTTCAGCAGGATATGTGTCAAGTACAATATCCCCCTCAGGGATTCCCGCGTTTGCAGCGGCACTGCCTGGAAAGCCTTTTCGATGCGATCACTCCATGGGGATGGTGAAATAGAACTCGGAGCCCTCTTCCACCTTCGACTTGAGCCAGATATCACCACCCATGACATTGAGGGCCTTCTTGACGATGGAAAGACCGATTCCTGTCCCATCCGCATGATTGTCATATGCCCTGAAGAAGATGTCGAAGACATTCTCTCTGTGCTCCTCGGGGATGCCGATGCCATTGTCCTTCACGGAAAAGACATGCATCTTTGCTTCGGGTTTGTACCTGATCTGCACCATGAGCTTTCTGTCGGGATGTGCATACTTGATCGCATTCGATATGAGGTTGGAAAACACCTGAATGACACGTGTCCTGTCGGCCTTGATGACCGGCAGAGTACTTTCCACAATGATGGATCCATGTTTCTCGTCCAGCTGGGGAGCAAGCTCAACGCTGAGATCGTCGATAATCTGCTGGATAGGGAACTCTTCCTTCTTGAGCTTCAGATTTTCCACTGCGGAGAGTGTCAGCAGGTTGGAGACAAACCTTTCCATGTGCTTGCCGCTCTCCTGAATGGCCCGGATGTACTCACTCTCCTTTTCATTGAGTTTCACTGCAGCAGACTTGATGAACCTGTCGCAGAATCCATTGATGGCGATAATCGGGTTCTTCAGATCGTGGGAAACCGTTGATACGAGACTCCTGAGTTCTTCGTTTCTCTGGCGTATCAGGTTGAGGGCGTCCTGGAGTTCTTCCGAGGTGTCCGCGATCTCCTGGAAGAGCAGAATGTTTTCCATCACGGTTCCCATGTGTACCCCTATGGTAATGAGCAGACGCTCGTCATCGGGTGAGATGAGACGCTGTCCGAACGATCCAATATTCATGACACCGATCAAGCGGGTTCTTGAGTAGAGTGGGATGGATGCAAACGAGCGGATCCCCTGTCGCTTGAACGCGAGTGAGCTGATCCGGGGGTCTTCAGAGGCATTTTCTATGATGATGGGTTCTCCCTTGAGAGCAACCCGTCCGGCAATTCCCTCTCCGATCTCCAGTTCCTTGATGCTCTGCATCACGTCGTCCGGGAGACCGTAGGAATACGCACAATGAAGCGTTTTACTCTCTTCATCCGTGAGGTAGATCCACCCGGTTTCGATGTTCATGATCTGGAGAACCTGGGAGAGTGTGTTCTGAAGCACTTCCTCGAGTTTGAGGGAGGACGAAAGGGTCTTTGAGATCGTGTTCACCGCCGAGAGGTCCTGATTCTGCCGGAGCAATCGTCTTTCCAGGAGCACCTTGTCCGTGACGTCGCGCAGCATTGCCACCGAGGTGCCGGGCCTGTCCTCTATGAAATGGAAATTCCCCTCCAGGACTTTCGTTCCACGACGTGTGTTCACGCTGAACTGGGTGGAAAAGTGCTTTGCATATTTCTTCTTCAATGGCGTAAGGGAGCCGGTTGCTTCTTCACTGATGAAATCGAATATGGCCCTGCCGAGCAGTTCTTCTGCGCTCATGTCCATGATGGTGATGAATGCATGATTGGCAAAGGTAATGTACCCGTGGTTCATAATCACAATTGCATCAGGGGCGTCTTCTATGAGCTTTTTGTACCTGCTCTCGCGGGCCAGTCCACCACTAACGAAATCAGCGATGAGCACGTAGATGGAATTCATGCGATAACCAGTGATATTGATGAATCCGGATACACTGACTCGTGGGGTGCTCAATGTCTCCACTATGAGTGAAAACGGTCTGTCTGTTTCGATAAGGCGCTTGAGCATCTTTTCAAGCCTGTCATCCACGAGGAACTTGTGGATCAATTCATACAGCGATTTTCCCACGAACGGCAGTTCAGAAGAATCGACATTAGACTCGAAGAGGGGATTTATGTAGAGCACTGTACCGCTCGCATCAAATGCACACATAGCAAACGGCGCCTTGTGGAATACCTTGGTAATGTGCTCGTGCAGCCTGTCCATAGGGCTCAGTCGAGAGAGAAAGACTCTCCCTCACTCAGGATGTGTACATCGACCGGGCAGAGTTTTGAAAATGTCTGAGCGTCCTTGATGCTGCCGACAATATCCCCGAAATGGATGGGGATGACATGAGAGGCCGTAATATCATTGAGTGCTTCACTCGCCTGGCGGGAATCCATTGTGTACGTGCCTCCGACCGGTAGGAGCAGGACATCGGCATGGATGCCTTTCATCTCGGGAATCCTGTCAGTATCCCCGGTATGGTAGATTGTTTTTCCAGACAGGCCTACCACATACCCTACCCAGTTGTTCTCCTTGGGGTGAAACGCCTTGTCTATGTTATAGGCGGGAACAGCCTTGATGGACACACCGCCTATCTCCATGGTGCCTCCCGGTAGGATCGTGTCCGTCATGAGAGGGACCTGTACGGGTGATACGATCCTGGTGGCGTCTGTTCGAAGAAGACGGATGTCGTCTTCAGAATAGTGGTCGTAGTGATCATGGGTTACAAGGATGATGTCAGCCTTGGGTGATGTGGGTTCGACCTTCCAGGGGTCTATGTAGATGGATTTCTCTGTACTTGAAATCAGGACACTTGCATGGCCGATCCATGTGATACGGAGAGACATAACTCACCTCCCATGGGAAAATACTGCTGAAAACGAATACACTGAATGACATATATTACAGTACCTGGAGCGTAGTTTCAATCAAAAATCTTAAGGGTATATCAAAACCCATTGGATATCCACGTGCTGGATGGAACGCGCCTGAAGAATCTTGTCTTTGTGCAGTCGGAGAGAGAAATTCAGTATCAGTGCTCTCTCAAAAGGCACCGAGCTGACAGGGGGTGATCTTCAGTCCCAGAGAGTCGGCAGCGTTTCCCACCTCTGCACGATTGATTCCTGCCTTGTCGGCTATCTTCCACAGTTCGGAGCAGGAGATCCTGTTTTCTCTGGCCTTTGATCGGATAGCATCAAGGACTTCATTCGGCACTTCCACCTTGCGGCCCAGGATCTTGTAGCTGGACAGTCCTTTTCTCCCGTATCCAAAGAGACCGAGCTGGCATTGATACAGCCGCACTCCCAGCTCGGTCGCCTTCCTCCCCACGTCGATGGGAGGTATATCAAGGAAGGCAGCAATATAGTGGGCTACTGGACAGGGCATCTTGTCGTTCTCGGGGTAGATGGCTATCATTTCCTGCAGGGTCTTCATGTCTCTTCTCCGTTCATCTCTCTGATCATGAGAGCATCTGCGACAACAGGTCTCCTACCTACCACCAGAATCGGATTGAGATCAATCTCTTTTACTTCGGGAAAGTCCAAAGCAAGCCATGCCAGGGATACCAGGATATCTGCGATGAGTTCCCTGTTCACCGGGGGCATGTTCCTGAAGGAGCCGATCAGTTTCTGTGTCCTGAGATCATCGATCATTTCCAGTGCATCGGACGGAGTCAGAGGCGCCAGACGGATCGTGAAATCCTTCAAAGCCTCGGTAAAAATCCCGCCAAGTCCGAACATGATGCACGGGGGGAATCCCCTGTGGCGACTCATGCCTGCCATGAACTCTCGATTGCTGGCGAGCATCTCCGCCACAATGACGGATGAAACCCGATTGTGCTGAGCAAGTTCAGTGTACGCCCGGATAAGCTCTTTCTCTGACGGTATGCCGAGATGCACGAGCCCCTGTTCAGTCTTGTGGGTGATTTCAGGCGAACAGGCCTTTACAACCACGGGGTAACCAATGCTCTGTGCCGCATCGAGGGCTTCTTCCAGGCTGGAGACGAGAGCCTCCCTTGTCGTGGGGATTCCATAGGATGCAAGGATCTGCTTGGCGTGAAATTCATCGATTACTGTATCCGCACTTGTATCCATGAGTTTCCTGGCTTTCACAGGCGCTTCTCTGGTGGGTGTCTTTTCTGGAAGCGCCCTCTGTCGTATTCGCGAATAGTGATACAGTGCTGCCATGGCCAGTGCAGTTTTCTCAGGAGAATCATAGGCAGGTATCCCCTGTTCATGAAACAGTTTGGTGCCGTGGTCTTCATCACCGAAGAACGAGGATATCAGGAGAGGTTTCTGGAAACCAAACGGCATGCCGATCAGCGTATCGAGATTGATTTCGAACATCTTGATCATATCGTCCCTGCTCACATCGACGAACTTCTGCAAAAACGGGTACAGCATACTGAGTATGCCCGTGTCATTGATACCGTGGATGATCACACCGTCTATCTCATTGGATTCAAAGAGTGCCCGTGGGATGTGTTCGGTGAGCGCTGCCATCTCGACATGGAATGTGAGGTCTACAGGATTGCGTGAACTCGCATGTCCTGGAAGGTAGGCACTGATCCGCTCCTGGAGTTCTGGGGAGAACTCGGGGACCTCCAGGCCACACCTGTCACATGTGGATGCGATGCCCGTGCCCGGACCGCCTGAATTGGTGAGTATCCCGACACGACGCCCCTTCGGAGGGACCTGCGTGGCCAGTGCCCACCCGATCTTGTAGACGTCTTCGATGGTGTGCACCCTGATGATGCCTGCCTGGGCAAACAACCCGTCGTATATATAGTCCGGACCTGCCAGTGCACCTGTATGACTGGAACCTGATCGTGCCCCTGCTTCTGTCCCCCCCACATACTGGGCAATGATGGGTTTTTTTGTGCTGACCCTGCGTGCAACCTCGAGAAATCTTCGTGCATCCCTGATTCCCTCGATGTAGAGACCGATGGCACGGGTGGATTCATCGTCACCAAGGTATTCGATGCAATCCGTGATATCGATATCCGCCTCGTTTCCAACGCTGATGGCCTTGCTGAGCGAGATGCCGTTCTTGTGCAGATAGGAGACGACCTGTGCCACATAGGTACCGCTCTGTGATGCTATACCGAGCTTTCCGTTGAAATCCTGTACCGGGGCCACGGTGATGTTCAGAGGAAGCTGGGTGTTGATGATGCCGAGACAGTTCGGCCCCAGAAACCGGATACCATACTGCTTTGCAATTGACTTCAGGAGTTCTTCCTGATCGCTCCCTTCATCCCCCACCTCACGGAATCCTGCAGTGATGATGACAGCACGTTTCGTCCCTAGTTTCCCGAACTCCTCCAGCATCGAGGGAACGAACCTCGTGGGTACTACGAGCATGGCAAGTTCCGGAGTACACGGAATATCCGCGATTTTAGGGTATGCCGTCTTCCCCATCACGGTCTTTTCTTCATGATGAACGGGGAAAACCTCACCAGGAAAGCCGCTGTTTATGAGGTTCAGGTACTGGATCGTCCCCATGGTAGTGAACTTGTTGCTCGCACCTACGACGGCGATCGATGCCGGTTCCATGATGGTTCGAAGGGGATTCTCTCCCATAGACCCTCCTTTTGCTGCATCATATTGTGCAGGAAAACGTCCCAGGTTGGCAAGATAAATGTGATATGATGATAATACAAAATATCATAGATTGATTAGTAGAAATTTCCTAAACTCAGCTTGCTGTGTATTTTAATGGGCCGGTTCTTCAATGAGCCACAGGGAATACCGGATAGGTGAATTTCACCCAGATGGGGTTCACTGATCTGGGATCACGACCTCCTTCCTTGAAGGGAAGCCTGTTGAAGAATGCTGGTTTTTTTGGTACTTCCTCGATGAGGAAACAGGTTCACGATCATGGAGAGATATACACGATTCCCAGAAATCACCCGTGCTCTGGCACAGGCACTTCAGGCCATACGGACTGTGAGGAGAAAAATCAGCCGGGGGCTCGACTGGTACATCCGGATGATCAACACCCCTTCCCCTGTCAGGCGCGGTCTGAGTCTGACTGCATTATTGACCATTGCCTTTCTCTCCCTGCTCGGTCTGTTCAAAATCATCGATCCGTATCCCTTGCAGAGCTGGATTTACCTGAGACTTACCCTGCAGGATTTCGGACTCATAAGCGCATTCATATTCATCTCCATGATCGCAGTCTTCCCCCTGGCATCACCCTTAAGTCTGTTCATCATGACGGGATCTGCCGTCTACGGACCTCCGCTGGGCATGGCACTCTCCTATGCCGGGGCCATTCTGAATGCCAATGTAGTTTTTTTCCTCATCAAGGCCCTCGCAATAGACAAGACATGGGGGTATGACAAACAAACCTTCAGATACAAGAGCATGATCAAACGGAATGGTTATCAGTTGGTTCTCGTGCTTCAGCTGATTTCCATTATTCCCTTCACTGCCATCAACTCCGGTGCAGCGGCGGCGGGAATCAGGTGGCGGGATTTCATGAAGGCAACCCTGATCGGTGTCATGCCGAGTATCGTCATCTATTCGCTGCTGGGTGATATCGTGGTGGAAAGGTTCTTCTCACCCCAGATCTACTTCGCCTTCATCGGGATGGTTGCTCTCAGCATCATCATGGTGGCAATCAACAAGAAGAATGTTCAAAGAGGAGGAAAACGCTTCTTTTAGGTGAAGGATGAAACGCTCCATGCTGAAATCCGGAAGGTAGGAAAAAAGTCCCCCTGGGATCTCCGGAAGACTGTTCCCGAATACCCGTCGCGTCAGGTTCTCATCCACCTGCAGCGGGATCACTCCCTGCTGAAGGAAATACTCACCCCGTACTTTCTGTGCACACCCCATGATCTTCCGGTGATCCAGGGAGAGCTCCATAGGCGATGTCCTCGCAAAGCACACAGACGACTGTTTCACGGCCTGATCTTCCACGTGAACCTCCAGGCCACATGAACGAAAGGCGCGTTCGAACACGCGTGCAATCCGGGAGTAGACATCCATGAATGATCCTGATGACAGGGAGCGGATGGACGAGGAGATGCTGAAGGTGATGTCATCGGAGTGGAGCACAGCTCCGCCCCCGGTGGGTCGCTTCACGATAGGGATGGCAATGGTTTCGTCCGCCAGGGAAAAATTCTTCTGATGGTATCCAATGGTTACAGCAGGATAGGCCCAGTTGTAGACGCGAAAAAACCCTTGAATGGTTCCTCTGGATACCCCTTCAAAGAGCTCTGCGTCCCTCACCATGTTAAACCGTGGAGGACACCGTTCATCCTTGAAGAAGCACCACCTGGTCATAGCTCTTCGACGATGAAGAGCTGATCTCCGTACCCGACTCTCTCTCCGTCCTGTTTCAGGATGGCAGTGACGATCCCGTCCACGTGGGATTCGATCTCGTTCATGAGCTTCATTGCTTCGATCACACACAGAACCTGACCCTTGATCACTCTGTCACCGACCTGGACAAAGGGCTGGGTTTCCGGGGAAGCCGATCGGTAGAATGTTCCCACCAGAGGAGATGTCACCGTGACAGTGGGCCGTTCCTTGACGGGGGTCTTGCCTTTATCTGAGTCTTTGGAACGGTGAATGAAATTTTCCTGACCGCTTGTCCTTCGCACGATGTGAATGCGTTCAGGAGTCCACTCGAGTTCGACCACATCGGTATCTTTGATCATTTCGATGAGATCCCTGACGGTCTTTAAATTCATTTAGCTCACTCTCTCTATGTATTCTCCGGTTCTTGTATCGACCTTGACAACTTCGCCTTCACTGATGAACAGCGGAACCTGGATGGTCACACCTGTTTCGAGCTTGGCAGGTTTTGTTGCACCTGATACTGTATTGCCCTTCATCCCCGGTTCTGCCTCTGCCACTGTGAGCTCAAGGAACATGGGGAGTTCGATGCCTATGGGGACTCCATTATGCAGGAGGATCTCCACCACGATGTTCTCCTTGAGATACCCGAGCGCGTCACCAATATGGTCAGGGGTGAGGGTCATCTGCTCGTAGGTCTCGGTATCCATGAAGCAGTAGCCTTCATCATCCCTGTACAGGAAGGACATCTTTTTTTCCTCGAGATCAGGGACATCGACCTTTTCTCCCGATCTGAACGTCTTATCGAGAACATTTCCCGAGATCAGGCTCTTGATCTTTGTCCGGACAAAGGCTCCGCCCTTTCCTGGCTTGACATGCTGAAAATCCACGATGATGAACGGTTCACCTGACATCTCGATCTTCAATCCTTTTCTGAACTGCGCCGTCGAGTACTGCATTCCTCTCACACCTCTAGTTGATTACTCTGATGCTTCCCTTATCAATATTTGTAATTCGCTTGCAAGAGCTATCTCTCACCAAGACCGTGTCTTCAAGCCTGACACCATACTTGCCGGGAAGGTAAACACCGGGTTCAATGGTGATGACCATTCCCTCGGCGAGTACATCGTCAGAAAGCGGTGAAATGGTGGGCATCTCGTGTACTTCCATGCCCACCCCGTGACCGAGACCGTGCCCAAAGTATGCTGCGATGCCCTGAAGTTCGAGATAGTCTCGTGCGCGTTTGTCGATGTCTGGCGCCTTGCACCCCGAGGCGACTCCCTTGATCGCTCGTTCCTGGGCATCCCTGACATGCATGTACACCTGGGAAAACTCGGGATCAGGTTCTCCAGTATAGAGTGTGATGGTTTCATCCGAGCAGTACCCATCAAGTACACAGCCGAAATCGATGATGACAGGTTCTCCCGATTCGATCACCTTCTCCGAGGCAACGCCGTGCGGCAGTGCAGAACGCCAGCCGGAAGCCACGATCAGTTCGAAGGATGTAGCCTGTGCTCCCCGGATGCGCATCTCCCATTCAAGGTCCAGGGAAACGTCTCGCTCGCGTCTGGACACGATGCCCTTGTTCAGGACGACTTCCAGAGCATTTTCAGCAACCTCGGCTGCGTTGAGAAGGCACCTGATTTCCCGTTCCTCCTTGATCGCTCTCAGATACCGCAGCTGCTTACCGAGCGGGGTCATCTCGATTCCAACGAACAGGTTCTTCATCTGGAGGAAGCTGTCAACATCGAGGATGTTGGACTCGATCCCGAGGGAGTGTATCCCAAGCTCCTTGAGGTATCCCGCAATATCCTCCCATCTGCGTTTGATTTCGTAGACATCAGCCGAAGTCTCCTGCTTCGCCTGGGTCGTGTTCCGTGAATCAACGAACAGAATCGTTCGGTCCTCGGTAAACAGGAGCAGCGCATCACTGCCAGTATATCCGGACACATACGTAATATTCGGTCTGGAACACAGCAGGATGGCATCGAGCCCCTTGAGGTAGTTCCGGGCCTTACTCAGTCGGGTTTCCATACAGTTCCTTCAAGGCCCTGAGTGCGAGTATGTATCCCATCACACCGAGTCCGGCAATTGTCCCAACTGCGATGTCCGAGAACAAATTCCTGTGCCTGAACGGCTCTCGCGCCGCTGTATTGCTGAGGTGTACCTCGATGAAGGGGATGCCGACGCACAGAATGGCATCACGGATCGCGACTGATGTGTGCGTATATCCCGCAGGGTTGACGATCATGCAATCGATCCCATCGAGGGATGCAGCATGAATCCTGTCTATGATCTCTCCCTCGTGGTTCGACTGGAAAAGAACAACGTCGATCCCCTGAAGCTCGGCCTCCTGTAGAATTTTGTCGTGCATGTCACCAAGGGTTTCTTCCCCATACACCGAAGGTTCCCGTTTCCCTATCATGTTCATATTCGGGCCGTTCACTATCAGAATTTTCATGTATTCACCCTTTCGATCCATCCCTGGAGGGTTTTGATGAGGAACATGGCTTCGGCGTGTCTCCCTTCTTTTTCGATCAGGGAATCACCTCCCGATGATTCCAGAATTCGGACATAGATGTCACGGGCCAGTTCATAGTGGCCCTGCCGGGCATACTCCCGGGCGAGCTCGATAGATGGTGCACTGAGGAATGATTCCTCTTCTCCCTGGGATTCGAGAAGGTCGACAGCTTCATCGTCGTCCGGGTAGAAGGCCCTGTACTGGGTAAGGTAGTGTTGTGCCGTATCGTGATCCCCGCGCTTCCTGGACAGGAGGGCGAGATAATACAGTGCCTTTGCCTGAATCACCAGTTCCCTGGAAAGCTCTTCAAACACGTCCTCGGCCTCGATCTCCCTGCCCACCTTGAAGAGAGAGATCCCCAGAAGGAGCCGTTCTTCCGGAGCAGTGATGACCTCTCCGGAATCGGCTATCTCAAGAAACCTCCCCTCTTCAAAGGCCTTCCGAACATCCATTCACATACCGTCCGTATGCATCTAGTATTTGAGAATCAGTCAATTTTTGAACGCTAACATCACCTATGGCAGGTGTCAACACAAAGTGGATTCCCTCGCGTTCGCTCTTCTTGTCAAAGGCGAGGGACTCGGCAACGAGATCCACGGAGGGAAGAGCGAAGGATTCCGGAAATGAAACGTTTCGTGTGATGAGTGCCCTGATCCGAGCATAGTCAGGCTCACTCAGGAGAGAAAAATCCCTGGAAATCCATGCGGCGAAGATCATCCCAGCTGCAACAGCCTGCCCATGCGTGATCCGGTATCTGAGGGCCTTCTCCAGGGCATGTCCCAGGGTATGTCCGAAATTCAGGATTCTCCTAGTCCCCCCTTCCCTCTCGTCTTGGCTCACAACCCTGGCCTTGCAGCGGGCGCAGGTTCTGACGAGGCGTGAGAACTCATGTGACGGTGATTTCTCCAGCTCTTCGAAAAGGCCTCTCTCCATGATGATCCCATACTTGATCACTTCGGCCATTGCATCACGGATAAAAAACTCGTCAAGGGTACGGAGGAAATCAGTGTCGCTGAGCACGAACAGAGGCTGGTGAAAGGTTCCCGCCAGATTTTTCCCTGAATCGAGGTTGATGGCTGTCTTCCCCCCGATGCTCGAATCAACCTGCGCGAGGAGTGTTGTCGGGACCTGGATCACGGGTATGCCCCGCATGAAGATGCTCGCCGCAAAGCCCGCAATATCCCCGGTCACTCCACCGCCAAGGGCCATGCAGGCCCACCCACGTGTGACACCCGCTGTAAGCATCTTCTCGAGTATCGTGACGAGAAATGGGTTCGATTTGGTCTCTTCTCCAGACGGGATGCCCATGATGTGGTAATCGAGCCCGTCAAGTGCATGTCTGATCCGTCCTCCATGGTGTTCCAGCACCTGTTCATCGGCAAGCACGAAGATCCCCTCGGGCCGCATATGCCTCTGGAGGAATTCCTGGAAACTGGAGAAGATCCCGGACCCGATATAGACGGGATAGGACCTCTCCCTGAGAATTACTGGAACCGGCGATGTCAATCCTGAGGCCCATGAGAAGATTTCCGACGCACAGCGATCAGTGTCTAACAATCTGGTGTCGAGAACGAAATCTGCATCTGCATAGACAGGGATCCGCTTCTGCAAGAGTGCTGCGACATCCTCATTCCACAGGGGTCTTCCCTGCCCTCCCGAAACCCTTTCCTTCAACGTATCGAGCGGCGCCTCCAGGTAGACAATGTATCCACTTGCCTTCATCAGGATTCTGTTCATCGTGTCTTCGGGGAGACCTCCACCGGTTGCCACCACGGCATCGAGTCCCTGCTGCACGAGTTCAAGGAGGATCCTGTTTTCCAGCATTCGAAACCCGTCTTCACCGACACAGGTGAATATATCCGGGATCGATGTGCCGGTTTTCGAAACGATCAGGTCATCGAGATCCACGAACTGGAGACCAAGACGTGATGCGAGAGACCTGCCCACCGAGGTCTTTCCTGATCCCATGAATCCCGTCAGGTAGATCATAGAGTCTCCCAGAAGAGCCTGTGCCGTTCGAATGCCTCTCTGAGAGACTCCATGTGAGGCTGTGTGAATCCTGCGAGAACAGCCTGGGTAATGGAAACAATGGCCATCGCCTCTCCGACTATTGAAGCAGGAGGAACCGCACAGACATCAGACCGCTCGTATTCTGCACTCACCGGCGACCCATCCCTCAGGTCTACTGTCGGGAGGCCTTTCTTGAGGGTCGGTATCGGCTTCATGGTACAGGTCAGCTCGATGGACTGTCCATTGGAGACCCCCCCCTCAAGACCACCTGCATTATTCGATCCCCTGCTCTTTGGCTTCGTGGGCAGAATTGGATCGTGCATGTCTGATCCGAACAGACCGGCGCTTTCAATGCCTCTCCCAACCTGGACAGCCTTGATCCCGGGGATGGAGAAGAGATGGGCACCGAGAATGGTGTCCAAGCGCTGGTCCCACTGGGTATACGATCCGATACCTGCCGGCAGTCCGTCGACGACGACCCTGAATTCTCCTCCCACCGTATCACCACGGCTCTGGGCATGATCTATTGCCCGTTCCATCTCCTCAGTGATCAGGGTATCGGGGCAGAAAACGCTGGAAGCTTCTCGTTTCTGCCTGTGGAAGTCTCCTGCATACCGTGTATCAGCAATTCGTGTCACCCAGGAGTAGACCTTGATGCCCAGCTGGGACAGGAAGGACCTGAGAAAACCTCCTGCAGCAACCCGTGCAGCGGTTTCCCGTGCACTCGCCCTTTCCAGCACGTTCCTGAGGTCTCTGTGGTGAAATCTGGCTGCACCAGCAAGGTCTGCATGGCCTGGGCGTGGAGTAAAGAGCTCTCTGCCTGGCAGGATCCCCCAGGGATCCATGAACTGTTCCCAGTTCTCCCAGTCCCTGTTCCATACCGCCAGGATCACGGGACTTCCAAGGGTCTGGCCTCCCCTCAAGCCGGAGAGCACGTCGACCATATCCTTCTCGATGGCCATTCGCCCACCCCGGCCGTATCCCTTCTGACGACGGGAGAGATCTTCATCAATGGTTTCCCTGTCTATGGGAATACCTGCGGGAATCCCGTCGAGAAAGGCAAAGACACCCCGTCCATGTGACTCTCCGGCAGTAAAGAAAATGAGCACAGTGTCCCTCCTCCGGGTTGATGCAGGGAATTATCAGTGATTTATACTGTATTTGTCAATCTGATCAGCACCACCACGAAGGAGACTGCTCAAGGGGAGAGCCCTCAGAACGCAAACTGGACCGAGAACCGGTAGGTTCTTCCCGGTACAGGATACCAGAAATTCCCCCAGAGAGAACTGTCCTCAAACTCTCTGCTCGTATCGTTGAAGATGTTATTTACCTTGAAGGAAATGGATGCATCTTCATATGGTTTCACTGTACATCCGGCATCGAGAATGTTCCTGTTTCCGGTTTTTATGGTGTTGGCTTCGTCGGCGTAGACCCCCTCCCTGAACTGGTACATCACATACAGATCGACGCTTTTGGACAGAAGTACGGGGAACATGTCCACGATAAGGGTGGCGATGTTTTCCGGCTTCTGCTTCAGGGTCTTGCTCTCGTATATGCCACTCCCGTAGGTGAAGCGATTCATGGTGTAGGTGCCGGAGATCTTCAGGAGTTCATGAGGTCTCACCCATGCATACGACTCGATGCCTGAGGCTTTTGCCGTGTCGATGTTCACGTAGGTGAAGGTCATCTCTGCGGGGAAATCCATCTTGATTAGATCGTCATAGGTTGTCACAAAGTAGCACAGCCCTGCACCGAAGGTCGTGAAGTCCAGAGTGGGTCCGACATCCCAGCCAAAGGATGTCTCAGGGTCCAGATCTTCGTTGGGGATGAATACGTACCAGCTTGACGGGGCATAGAGATTTCCCATGGTCGGTTCTCGGAAGCCAGTCCCGATGTTTGATCGGATATCCAGATACTCAACGATCCGCCAGATTGCTCCGGTGTGAAACGTCCAGCGGGAGTCAAATTCAGAGCTGATGTCATGTCTCAGATTCAGGCTCACATCCACCGGGTCGATAGTGAGATCTGCCCCAAGGGATGCAGCTGTGGTCGATCGGGAGTGTATGCCGTATTCATCGCTGGATAGTTTCTCCCTGAGGATCTTGAGACCTGGCCTGAGTTCAATGTTTCCTTCCTTCCTCCTGTAGGAGAGTTCGAGGGTATCGCTGGTGAGTTTTGTCCATGTGTCTCCAGAGTACATGGTCTGAGCGTGTGTTCTGTCATGCAGGCGAGATGCACTCACACAGAGAGAGCTCGCTGTGCTGAAAAACTTCTCGGTGTCGACCAGTATGCTCGAGCGGTTGGTGAAGACTTCATCGTCGGGGGTGAGCATCCCGGCGCTTCCCTCACTTCCCGGAGAACCTCTCTCCTGGTCCATGAGGGTACCCGAAACAATCGTATCCCACCCGTGCAGGTCGAACCAGATCTTCGAAAGAGCTGATATCGCGAAGAGATCGTTGTTCTCACGTCTCGCGGTTGATCCGTCGTCTCGTTCATAGAGAAAATCATTCTCGGAGGTCAGCCTCGTGACATTCGCAAGAATGCCCACATCCTGGACATGTCCATTGATGGTGGCATTGTTGAGGCTGTATCCATAGGTCCCCTGAGACGATGTGGCCTCAAGACTGTTTGTGAATGTCGGCCGGGGGGTGATGAGATTGATGACCCCGCCCATGGATGACTTTCCATAGATTGCAGACGTGCTCCCTTTGACGACTTCAATCCTGTCTATGCTGGGGAGCGTGTAGAGATCAAGATCGACCAGGTCACCGGTCACAGGGCTGATGCTCACGCCATCCACCATGATGAGGGTCTGCTGAAAATTCGATCCCCGCAGAGAGACCGGTGCGGTCACTCCGCCCCCGTACTCGGGGAGATCTATGCTGGACGTGATTCTGAGTACCTCTTTTGTATCGATGACTCCTCGTGCTGATCGGTCCACCTGGATGATCTCAGTGAATGCTGTTGGTGCATCCTGTGCAATCGAGCCATGCTGCTCGTCTTCGATGGGGGGAGCCACGATAATGATCTTTTCTGCAGATACGGGGGAATATTGACTGAGCAGTACAAGAAAAACTACAAGTGGAAACAGGGGAAAACGTACGGACATTCGGACACCTCCAAGGTTATTCCCGTGGAGTCTCCACCCGGGCACGCAGGCGTAGTCCTTAAACCGTGGATAGGTCTTCTGACTCAGGGTGATTTCAGCTGAACCCGCCTTCCCGCTTTCGCAGTGGCGTATATGGATCAGCCCTTCCCGTTCACAGCGGCGGCCCCGTCTCGGAATTGCACCGAGTTCCCTTGAATCCACGGCCGGGTAGTGTCTGAATACCAAAACACAGGAGAGAAGTCAATGTTGCCGGACCTAACCTTTCTACATTCTTCAGTATTCTTCATGATCGTGCCCATGTTACCAAGCATGTCAGTTTCCGCCGTCACACAGAAACCGGATCCCCGGTGGGAGGTCGTATTTTCCCCTTGAAAGAAACGAGGAATCAGGGTAGAGAAACTCTATAATGAACGGATCGGCACAGAGCTTTTTCGCGTATTCCTTCTGGTATTTTGACCAGGGACCGCCTGTGGACTGATCTGTTCACTGAATGAACACATACAGGCCGCGGGTGGTTCACCTCCCCGCGGCTTTTTTTCGCCCCGGGGGCCCGCTGAAAGACTGAGACGGAGGAAGCTATGATCATTTCCATGAAAAAAGGGGCAACACAGGAACAGATCGATCATGTCAAGGACCTGATCGAGTCCTTCGGGTACCGGGTCCACGAGAGCATCGGCTCGGAGCGGGTCATATTCGGAGCCATCGGTGATGAGCGCGGAAAGGAGAAGTTGACGTGTCTTGAAGCCCAGCCCGGGGTTGAGAAAGTGATACCTATCCTGAGCCCCTATAAACTCGCATCACGGGAGACAAAGCCCACATCCACCGTCATAGATCTGGGCCTGGGTGTTACAGTGGGAGGCAAGAAGCTCCTGATCATTGCTGGACCGTGTGCGGTCGAATCCCGCGATCAAATCCTCACTGTCGGAGAGACCATTCAGAAAAGCGGCGCCCACATGCTCAGGGGGGGAGCATTTAAACCAAGAACATCGCCCTATGCATTCCAGGGCTTGAAGCAGGATGGATTGGTTCTCCTGGGAGAGGCACGGCAGAAGTACCATCTCCCGGTGGTTACGGAGGTCATGGACATCTCGAGCATAGAAATCATCTCCCAGTATGCCGATTGCCTTCAGGTAGGGGCTCGAAACATCCAGAATTTCCAACTTCTCAAAGAGGTTGGTAAAACCAAGAAACCCGTACTGCTCAAACGGGGCATGTCCACCACGATCGAGGAGTTTCTCATGTCTGCAGAATATGTGCTTTCAGGAGGGAACTCCCAGGTCATTCTGTGCGAGCGGGGAATCCGGACCTTTGAAACTTCAACACGGAACACCCTGGACATTTCCGCTGTGCCAGTGCTGAAAGAAAAAAGCCATCTCCCTGTGCTGGTGGATCCCTCCCATGGGACGGGCCATGCACGCTACGTGGAGCCTATGTCGTACGCTGCGATCGCTGCAGGTGCGGACGGTCTCATGATAGAGGTCCACCCGAAACCTGAAGAGGCACTCTCTGATGGGCCTCAATCCCTCAGACCCGATGATTTCACTCAGGTGATGAAGGGCATCAAACGACTTGCCAGTGTCATGGGAAGAGAACTCTAGGGGGCTTGCATTTTTGTGAGAGAGTTACTAGAATGTAACTATGGCCTACCTCATGCCCATGCACAAAGGGGTTCTCTTCCATGGATCCCTTGTAGCGGAGCGCATTATTGATCGTGAAACACAGGCACGGGTAAACGATCTCTATGATATTAAAACAACCTCTGAAATGAAGGGGATCGAGCCCGACGAGGATGTGTTCGCACAGCTGGTTCGTGTTGAGACTGGTCAGCCGAACGTCGCTCCCCGATACAGCATCTGCCTCCAGGATCCCGTGATCCTCGAGTTCATCAGGAAAAACCCGGATATCGATTTTTTAGCTTTTATTACCTTTATTCTGACCCACGAACTGCTCCATGTCCACAGGTTTTCAACAGGAAAAGCTGATTTTTTCGGGGCCAGCCAGGACGAAGAGGCGCTCGTCGATTCGCTGACGAGGATCTTCTTCATCAAGCACCCTGTATTCGGACTGAACAAGGCGATCACACTCCTTGACAAACTGCGACCCGCGCCACTATATGACAAATGCATTTTAGATGATTCCGGGAGGAGTATTCATGCCTATTTATGAATATAAGTGTTTGAGATGCAATCATGAGTTTGAGTCCATGCAGAAATTCAGCGATTCTCCTTTGAAAGCATGCCCGTCCTGCGGTGGACCCGTGAAGAAACTTGTCTCCCGATCGTCGTTTCAGTTGAAGGGATCTGGCTGGTATCTCACGGATTATGCGAGGAAGAATTCCCCGAAGGAAACAACCGAGAGCAAGACATCCTCGGATACACCCTCTTCCTCTGACAGCACGACAACGCCATCACCCTCATCTTCATCCGATTCTGACTGAGGCCTTTTTGTATGGGTCTCTCCCACCTTGATGATCAAGGAAAGGTCGTGATGGTGGACGTAGGTGCGAAGAAGACCACTCAGCGTTCAGCCACGGCCCGTGGCAGAATCACCATGAGCCAAGAGGCATTCTCCGCGATCATGAACGATACAGTGAAAAAGGGGAATGTTCTTGCAACCGCAAAAGTGGCTGCCATGATGGCCGCAAAGCAGACATCCCAGGTAATACCCCTGTGCCATCCACTGCCGATTGACCATATAGCAGTTGAGTTTTATCCGGATGAGCACTCCCTTTCCATCGAGGCGGAGGCTGTTGTCAAGGTTTCCGGGAAAACCGGTGTGGAAATGGAGGCCCTGCACGCTGTGAGCATTGCGATGCTCACCATCTATGACATGACCAAGGCCATCGACAAGTCAATGGTGATCAAAGACATCCGGCTCATGGAAAAATCAGGTGGTAAGACCGGTTCATACAGGAGAAGAAACGAGCCCTGAACATTCCCAAGGGCATCCACCGTACTCTACCGAGTCAGGATCCGGTTCAGACAGGGTTCCACACGCGAGATGATTTCGTCCTGTACATCCCTGATGTTTCTGTCCGTATTGATGATGCGGTGGCGTGGTGCGTCTGCGATGTCGAGGAAGGCCTTTCTGAGACTGACATGATACTGGAATCCACGTCGTTCGAATTTGTCCTGTGGTGTTATTCTCTGAAGTGAAACCTCGGGTTCGCTGTCCAGCACGAAGGTCAGATCAGGTTCAAGCCATGTTCCGGTTTCTTCCATGATATGCTGCACGGTCTCCAGTCCGAGACCCCCGACGATCCCCTGGTATGCGAGCGTGGAATCGATGAACCGGTCAATGACGACAATCGTGCCATGGTGAACGGCAGGCTCTATACACCGAGACAGGTTCTCCTTTCTAGAGGCAAGGATCAGCAGGAGTTCTGTCATGACGTGGAGCCCGTCTTCAAGAAACAGAGGCCGTATCTTCTCAGAAAAACGAGAGCCGCCAGGTTCTCGAATCGAGATCCATGGCAGCCCTTTTTCTGAAAGGTAGGAACAGAGTCGCGCAGTATGTGATGTCTTCCCGACGCCCTCTCCTCCCTCGAAACTGATGATCACGTCTTGTTCTTCAGTGCAGCATGGGCTGCGGAAAGCCGTGCAATCGGTACCCGGTATGGTGAGCAGCTCACGTAGTTCATACCAACACGGTGGCAGAACTCGATGGAGGATGGTTCGCCCCCGTGTTCGCCGCAGATACCCACCTTCAGCTTTTCACGCGTTGATCGTCCCCGTTCAATCCCTATCCTCACCAGTTCCCCCACACCGCTCTGGTCGAGAGCCATGAACGGATCCTTGGGGAGAATTTTTTTCTCAACATACACGGGGAGAAACTTCCCGGCATCGTCTCGTGACAGACCGAAGGTCGTCTGTGTGAGGTCATTCGTGCCGAAGGAGAAGAATTCGGCCTGGGTCGCGATCTGATCCGCCGTAATTGCTGCCCTGGGAAGCTCGATCATGGTCCCGACCATGTACGTGAGTTTTATGCTGTATTCCTTCATAACCTCTTCCGCTACGCTGATCGTCATCTTCCTGAGTTCCTCAAGCTCCTTCACATGCCCGACCAGGGGGATCATGATCTCGGGTTCGACCTCGATGCCCTCCCTGCTCACTTCGCAAGCGGCTTCCATGATAGCCCTGACCTGCATCTCGTAGATTTCCGGGTAGGTGATGCCGAGCCTGCACCCGCGATGACCGAGCATGGGGTTTGCCTCGTGCAGGGTCTCTCTCTTCGCCTTGACCTCCTTCACAGATTTTTTCAGGGATTTAGCAACTTCGGCGACCTCTTCTTCTGTATTCGGCAGAAACTCATGCAGAGGTGGATCGAGAAGCCGGACGGTGACCGGCAGGCCCTTCATCACACGGAATATGTCAATGAAATCACCCTTCTGCATGGGCTCGATCTTTTCCAGAGCCGCCCTTCTCCCACCTTCGTCATCGGAGAGTATCATCTCCCTGACTGCAAGGATCCTCTCTGATTCAAAGAACATGTGCTCCGTTCTACACAGACCGATTCCCTCAGCACCGAAATCCCTGGCAACCTGAGAATCTTTCGGTGTATCTGCATTTGTTCTCACGCCTAAGACCCTGAATTCATCGGCCCATTCCATAATGGTTCCGAAGACACCGGAAAGAGCGGGGGCAATGGTGGCAGCTTCCCCCAGAATGACCTCTCCGAGTGTTCCGTCGAGGGAGATATAGTCGCCTTTCTGTATCGTATGCCCCCCAACAATGCATTCCTGCTTCTTGTAGTCGACCGAGAGATCATGGCATCCTGATACGCAGCACTTTCCCATGCCGCGCGCAACAACTGCAGCGTGCGAGGTCATGCCTCCGCGCGCTGTGAGGATCCCCTGGGCTACGTTCATCCCGTGGATATCTTCAGGAGATGTCTCCAGGCGCACAAGGATGACTTTCTTTCCTTTTTTTACCTCCTCTTCTGCATCTTCCGCGGAAAAGACCACCTCTCCGACAGCTGCACCTGGAGATGCAGGAAGCCCTTTTCCGATGACCTTCTTCTTGAATTTTGGATCGATCTGGGGATGGAGCAGTTGATCAATCTGGTCGGGATTCACCCTGAGAACGGCCTCTTCCTTCGTGATGAGTCCTTCGTTGACCATGTCCACCGCGATATGCACCGCTGCTGCGGCAGTCCTCTTCCCTGTCCGAGTCTGGAGCATCCAGAGGTTTCCCTCCTGAATGGTGAACTCGATGTCCTGCATCTCCCGGTAGTGTTTCTCCAGGGTCTGGTACACGTCCTCCAGCTGTATGTACTGTTCAGGGAGTGCCTCTTCCATGGAGACAAATGATTCTTCCCGTTTTCCCGCGATATTAATGGGCATCGGGGTACGGATGCCCGCCACGACATCCTCTCCCTGTGCGTTCTGGAGGTATTCGCCGTAAAATACCTTGGCACCCGTGGCAGGGTCCCTGGTAAACGCTACACCAGTCGCCGAGTTGTCACCCATGTTGCCGAATACCATTGCCTGCACGTTCACCGCAGTACCCCATTCATCGGGAATGCTGTTGAGTTTCCGGTAAGTGATAGCCCTGGGTGTATTCCATGATTTGAAGACTGCTTCGATGCCTCCCCAGAGCTGTTCCATGGGATCTGTCGGCAGATCTTTTCCCGTGAGTTCCTTCACCCTTTCCTTCAGGATACCCACAAGCTTTTTGAGGTCTTTTGCGTCGAGGTCGGTGTCGAGGCGTACACCCTTCTCCTTTTTCATGTTCTCAAGCTCTTCCTCGAGAGGCTCTGCATCTGCTTTCATCACGACATCGGCGTACATCTGGATGAACCTGCGGTAACAGTCGTAGGCAAAGCGTTCATTCCCGCTCATTTTTATCAGACCATGCACTGTTTCATCATTGATTCCGAGATTCAGGACCGTGTCCATCATGCCGGGCATGGACGCCCGTGCACCGGAACGGACAGAAAACAAAAGGGGTGCCTCCGGGTCACCGAACCCGAACCCCATGAGCCGTTCAACCTTCCGGATCGCGTCCTTTACCTGTGTCTTGAGGTCCTTGGGGAGTCCTCCGGTTTCATAGTACACCGAGCACATCTCCGTAGATATCGTGAATCCAGGGGGGACGGGTATCCCCAGATTTGTCATTTCGGCAAGATTGGCCCCTTTCCCGCCGAGGATCTCTTTCATGTCAGCGCTGCCTTCAGCCTTGGTTCCTCTTCCTCCGAAGAGATACACATACTTTTTCGCCATACCAGTCTCCCTCTATTCGCAGTCTGTGTTTATTCAAGCGGGTCAACGATATTATGAATGGAGCATTCTGTTCAAGTAAAAAAAAGGCTCTGCTCGCAGCCTCTGACCGGCACGGGAGAGCCCCTGCACCATGAACACATCAGTTGCTCACCGGATGCGGTGTTCACCCTGCACACCTGTTCAGGATGGAGCGTGCAGCAATGATGCCTGAGGCACTCGACTGGATGAGACCCCGAGTAATCCCGGCTCCGTCTCCGATGACATAGAGCCCATCGATCTCTGAACAGAGGTCCTTACTCAACCGAATTCTGTTGGAGTAGAATTTTACTTCTATGCCGTACAGAAGGGTATGAGCTGAGTTCACCCCCGGTGCGATCCGGTCAAGGCACGAGAGCATCTCGATGACATTCGTGAGTATCCTGTAGGGGAGGCAGTAACTCAGATCTCCCGGTGTGGCGTGCACAAGGGTGGGACGCGTTGAGCACTTCAGCAGCCTCTCAGGTGTTGTCCTGCGCCCTCCCAGGAGGTCACCCAGTCTCTGGACGATCACACCCTTCCCGAGCATGTTTGCAAGGGTGGCGATATATTCACCATACCCGATGGGGTTGTCGAACGGCTCGGTGAAATCGGCGCTCACGAGCAGGGCGAAATTCGTGTTCTCTGTGCGCTTGTTCGCCCAGGAGTGCCCGTTCACGGTGATGATGTCGCCGACGGTCTCAATGACGACCTCGCCGTAGGGATTCATGCAGAACGTCCTGACCCTGTCATCGAATGTCTTGGAATAATAAATGAACTTTGTTTCATATGCCTTGCTGGTAAGATCCTCCATGATGACCGCGGGCAGTTCCACCCTCACCCCGAGATCCACGGGATTGGTGTGTGTTTCCAGACAGAGTTTCCTGGCCTGGTCGGACATCCATGACGACCCCACCCTGCCGGGGGCAGCGATGACAAAGGGAGCCTCTATCACTTCACCCGTATCTGTCTTCACTCCCGAGACCCTGCCCTGGTCCACGAGGATCTCTTCTGCCCTGGTCGTGAACAGGAATCGTACCTTGCCTTCCAGTTCCGTACGGAATTCTTTCAGGATTACCGTGAGATTTTCCGTGCCGATATGGTGAACTTTGGTGGGAATGTATACCAGCCCTGCGAGGCGGGCTCTGGCTGATATGGATTCGGCATCGTCACTGTGCAGGGAAAATACATCGCCGGATGCACTCGGCCGTGAATACAGGGTATCAACGGTCTCAAGGATCCTCAGGAGTTCATCTTCAGGAAGCAGGCTTGCAAGCTGTCCCCCCACATCGGAGGATATGGTGAGTTTCCCATCGCTGTAGGCCCCGGCCCCACCCCAACCGATAAGCATTTCTCTGCCGGATCTGGTTCTCTCGTTGATATCCTTTCCCTGTTCTATCAAGACAATATCCAGTCCTGGTACATACCGGGTGAGTTCCATGGCAGCAAAAATTCCTGCAGGCCCCGCACCGATGATCACAACATCAGCCATGTGTTCCCCTCCGTATGAAGAATAGCACTCCTGCTGACAGTATCGCCACACTATTCGCAATCCATGAGGACACGAATGGAATGAGCGTCCCTGATGTACCCAGTGACGTCATGGCGGACTGCATCGCCCAGTATGCAAGACCGAGAATGAGCCCGATGGATATACCCCTGGCTATTCCCCCTGAACGGGGAAACCTGATGCCGAAGGGGAGCACGAGAATGGTCATGATGAGCGGAGCAAAGGAAAAGCTCACCCTGCTGTGAAAGATCGTATCAATGCTATTCGAGATTATACCCTCGGACGCGAGACGCCTCCGGTACTGGGAGAGCTCGGTCAACGTCAGTACCTCAGGCCGTGGCTGGGCCATGACGAGATCCTCGGGACCCCTGGAAAGAGGGAAGACCCCGGTATGTTCTTCTACATGGATTCCGTTCTGATCAAATGTAGTCGACACGATCTCTTCGGCGATCCATGTTTTCCCGTTCCACCGTGCACTCTGGGCCTCGAACACTTCGTCGAGTTTTCCTGAATTCAAACGGTAACAGGAGATTTTCCGCATCAGTCCTTTCTCGATGTCCAGATGCTGGACAAAGTAGATCTCATTTCCCACCTTGAATCTCCCGCCGTTCACCGTGAAGGACCCCTGGACGTCCTTCTTCTTGATGTAAATGTTATCGATCCGTTCAGCTTCTCTCTGGGAGAGAGGATAGAGCGAGAAAGACAGTGCTCCCATGAAGATGACCGCTGCAAGACCAACTGCGATGTAGGGAGCATAGATCCTCAGGATGGATACGGAACATGCCTGCATGGCAATGGATTCAGCGTGCCGGGAGAGCGATGCCTGTGTTGCAATGATGCCCAGGCACACAGAAAACGGGAGGACCCAGTACATCATCTGGGGGATGGAGTAGAGGAGGAAGGTCAACGCCGTGATGGCATCCGTATCGTGTTGGGCAAACGAGGAAAGATTTCCGAACAGGAAAGACAGGAGTACAAGAACTACCAGGCCTGTCAGGGCGGCACAGCACATGAAGGCTGCTTTTCTGAAGATATAGGAGTCAAGAACAGACACGATCAGAGCCCCTCATTTCCCATACGCGATCGGCGCCACACCCAGATGAGAATCAACACTGTGCAGAAGACTGCATTGGGGAGCCATGCACCGAATATGGGATCAAGAACACCGCCTTTTACCAGCCTGTCCCCGAACACGAACACCAGGTAATACCCTACAATGGTTCCAAGCCCCGCGACAAACCCGGTGAATCTCGGTGTCCTGGGCTTCTGAATCCCGAAGGTAATCCCGATCAGTCCGAGAATTATGTTCAGGACAGGGAAAGCAAACCGGTTGTGATACTCCTTGACCATCTTCGGTGTCGAATCCTGTGAAAGCATTGCCTTCAGTTCAGCCTGGGTGGCAGTCTCATAGGTCCGTATCCTGAGTTCCCTGGCAAGATTCGCCTCCAGGGAAAACACGTACTCGTCAAAGCTGAGATAGCGCGTAGATGAACCGGTATCCATGTACATGCTTCCATGCATCAGCCTCATCATGATGCCGGAGGGTGAGACGTCCAGAAACCCCTTCTCGGCAGTGATGATTGTCCTGTCCTTGCCGGTTGTCTCGAGAAAGACAGTCGTGAGTTCGCGTTGGGTCTGGTTCACTGATTCCACATAAAAAATGAGGTCGTTGAAGGTGTTATCGAACTCCCTTTCGGAGAGAAAGGCATAGATCTTCTGTGGGGCAGCATCGAGGAGTCTTTCCTGGATCTGCTTCATGGAGACGGGTCCTGCGTAGGTGGCCATGATGAGATGAATGATCATGCATGCAAAGCTGAGCAGGATTACCGGTGCTGATATCGTGCGAACACTCACCCCGCAGGCCTTCATGGCGATGATTTCAGAATCCGACGAGAATCGCTCCAAGACGATGAGAACACTGAAGAGAAGAGCCATGGGCAGTACGAATATCGACATGGGGACCAGAACGAGCAGAAGGATGTCGATATCCTGAAGGGTTATTGCGCTTCCGATACGCACCCATTCCACGATGATCATCACGGCATAGAGAACGGCACACGAGGCGAGAAATGTCTCAATGAGCGAGCCAAGAATGTATCGTGATACGCGCATGACGAGGATGAATTATACCTGTTCAATGGATATGTTGTCCACTACCTCGAAAATAAAACGCAAAATGGTGTAGAGGATTGACACGCTCATGAGAACTTTGTATCCTGCCGGGAAGAATGGAAAACATATCTCGACACCTTTTGTTGGCCATCGTTGCTATCCTCCTGTACGGTTGTGCTCATACCTACAGTGAAAAAGAATACACCGCCGTAGTCGATCAGCTCGGGTCCTGTACCGTTACGAAAGAAACCCTCGTTCAGGAAAACGAGGAGTTGAAAAAACAGATTGAAGATGTACGGCAGCAGTTGGATTCGGTGACGCAGAATCTGACCGGCAGCCAGAGTACCAGACAGGATCTGCTCGATAAAAACATCCAGTGTCTTGAGGAAAACAGAGCCCTTCTCATGCAGATCTCCAGGTTCAAGGCCCTGATCAAAGAGCGGAGTGAGGCCCAGTGGAGGCTGAACAAGGGGTACGAATACATGCTCGCCTTTCTGGAACGGGAACGGCTTGACGATGAGCTCTATATCATAAAGAGTGAAGACACGTTCAAGATCGTGTTGCCCCAGAGGGTCCTGTTCCCAACGCCGTCAAGTGCATGGCTCACCCCGAAGGGATCACAGATAGTCAAGAAAATCGGTCAGGGCCTGGGCCAGTTGAAACCTGTATCCATAGAAATCGGGGGGCATACGGACAGTACGGCCTTATCCCAGGGAATGAGCAGGGCGTATCCGACGAACTGGCACCTCGCCCAGGCACGCGCAATGTCCGTTCTCATGGTCTTCGATGAACTCGGTATCAGCAAAGAAAAACTTTCAGCAACGTCATACGCGGATACAAAGCCGATTGCTGACACATCCTCAGAGGAAGGCCGTGCCATGAACAGGCGGGTGGAGATAGTCATTACTCCCTGAGTCTTTCATGGTTTTTCTGAAGCCATGTTCTGTGCGTCATCATCTGCCCGAAAGTGAATGTATTCGCTCTATGAGTTCCTGCGTCCTGGAGGAAATATCGATGTCGGAATTCCCGAACCTCCAGAAAAGGTAGTCCTGAACGTAGACTCTGAACGCATCCTCCATCTCCGGCCACTGCTCGATAATCTCCAGCAGGTGGTCTTCATGGGGCATGGTGGCATCCAAGGTGACGCCTCTGTCTGAAAAGGCTCGCATGACTTTCTGATACGGGCCGAGACGTTTCAGCCTGAAAAGAGCTCGCATGAGTAGTGCACCCAGAATCACGAACACCCCTGCAAGCCCGGCATAGGCAACAATGTCGAGTCGTGTACGCATCCCCTGTGATGAAATGACCAGGTATTCTGCGATCTTGAGCTGGTCGTCGAGTGAGTAGTGTATGACCCACCTGATCCAGGAGAATCGGAGTGAATCAAGGAGGCTCGGTCTGTTCAGCAGTCCTGCCTGCGCCTGGGGCGTGGCATCGATCGTATGCCACGAGCCATCCCAGTATTCCACCCACGCATGGGCTGTACGCGCCCTGACGACGAAGTAGTTCCCGCTCGGATTGTATTCATTCACCAGAAATCCGGTGACAACGCGTGCAGGAATCCCGCATCCACGGATCATGGTCGCCAGGGAAGAGGCGAAGTGTTCACAGCTCCCCCTCTTCCCCCTGAACACGAACCAGGATATTGGCGATATCCCCTCCGGGATGCTCACTCCTTTCAGGCTGTACTCGTAGGTTCCTCGAAGGAATCTCGCGATCCGTTCCACACGGGCTTTCGTTGTTCCCTGCCCCGCAATTCTTTCCCCAAAGAGTGCGACCTCTTTGAGTTCCTCAGGGATCGTGACGGGCTGATTCCATGCGCTGGTGAGGGTGCGTGTGACCCAGACATCATACACGGGAGGAGGATCTTTCCTCCAGTAGACGTTCGATCCCCGCCTGCTGACGCTGTCAGGAGAGATGGATACGAGACCATAGGGGAAAAAGACATTTCTCGCGTCGAGCCCTGTGGGATAGATGGTAATGTGATCGGTGTATGTTCGGATATAGCCGAAGGCTGTGCCCTTTGGCGCAGATTCACCATGGTACGGGGAAAATCCCTGACCGGAGAGGTCATCCAGCCGAGCCCCTGAAAGATAGATTGCATCCGGAACACTTCCTGAATTCCAGACAAGTCTCATCACAATGCGGTCATTTTCCACAAGATCCGATGATCTCGACAGGTTTACCTCCTCGGAGAATCCAACCGTGCTTTGCTGAACGAGAGATGCTTTGATGAGTGACGAAGATGGTCGGGGGATGAGATAAAACAGCAGGCATGTCACTGCAATGATCGAAGACCACACCAGAACCCAGTGGAGAGGGTTCTGCCTGGAGATATGGTCGACACCCTCGAAGTCATTCTCGTCGAGATGGGCAAGCACGATGGGTATCAAACAGACCATGAGGCCGAGACCAATGAGAAACAATGGGCTCGTAGTGAGTATTGTTGCAAAGATGCACTGGGAAAAAGCGATCACCACGATCTGGTAGATTTCTCTGCCTGTCTTGGGCAGGATAAGCCTGGTCAGCGCGAGTATCACGATCATATCCCGCAGTGCCGGTATGATGCCGACCCTGCCCTGAAGGATGATCCTCCCGATCTCGAGGGAAAATACCCCGAACACAGCGATGATAAACAGCGATTTTGGAAGCGGGGATCTGAAATACATCCACCTCCATATGATCACGTGAACAAGCGTGAGCAGGATGAATACGGGCGCACTGAGGAGTTCAGCGAGGTACAGACACAGCATCCCGCACAGCGAAAGCAGGGTGACAACAACGGAGGAATCAGAGGTAGACGATGTCCTGACCATTATGCTGAACCCCTTCAGTATACGGCTTGCTGAGTTCACTGCAGTCAGCGAGGTGTTTCATGATTTCGATCTTATGTGATCTCCCCGTGGCCATGCCGCTGAAGTAGGAATTCATGATCAGCCCGAAGGGTTGAGTTGTTCTCGAGAGTTCCTGGACGAGGAAGGTCGCTCTGCCGAGTTTCTGTTCCAGATCCTGCCCCGGCAGAAGCACGACGAGGGTGCTGGACCCCGATCCCCCCTCTGCAACACGCGAGACCAGGCCGAGATGTTGTTTTTTCCAGACAATGCTCGAAAGCGGGTCCCCGGGATAATAGGATCTCACATGAGAGATGCTGTCCTGTTCTTTTCCAGAACCACTCCCTGCCCTGCCCGAGTTGAAGGGAGGAATGCACGCAATGGGCTCGGGAAACACGACTGCACACCCTTCAAGATCAAAGGTTATGGACTTTCTGAACAGACTGTAGGGGAATGTAGTGCTGATAACAACCCGACCCAATTCAATCGTTCCCCTGTGAGGGAAGACAACATCCGTGTCAACCATCTCGAGGGAACTCTTCCCCAATCGTGGTATCTTGATTTTCTTGAAATCAGAGAGGATAAGCCTGCTCGAGGGATTTCTCATGTTCCTGATCGCATATCCGACCCGTACGGGAATCCGTGCATAGATCTCTGCCGGCATGATCCGCTCAATCTCAAGGTGTCTCAGGTTCCGCTCAGACTGGATGCCTGATACGATCATGAAGGAAAGCATGCATGCAAGAATCAGAAACAGCAGATTGTTCCCGGTAAGCATTGCTGAAAGAATGATGCCGAACAGGAACACAAAAAACAGCCTGCCTGATTTTGTGAGATGAAATCCACGTGGTGGTTTCAGGTATCTATACAGGGATTTCAATTTCACCAAGAATGTCATCGACGATGCCGTTCGCGGTTCCCTGCCGCATGATGATCCGGTGTGAAAGGACCAGGGGACAGATGTTCCTGACATCCCCCGGGGTAACGAAATCTCTCCCATGAATGAACGCATACGCCTGGGAGGCCCTCTTCAAGGCGAGACCTCCTCGAGGTGACACCCCGAGCTCTATCTGCGGATGCGCCCTGGTTGAACGGACGATTGTGGTGATATAGGCGAGAATGTCTCGGTGAACAGTGACAGCGTCCACCCGGGAAAGGAGGGCGAGGATCTCGTCATGGTCGATGACAGGACGCAGATTCAGTGCATCTGTGTGATCGATGTCCTTCACGAGTATCTCGGATTCTTTCTCAACACTGGGGTATCCCACAACCATCTTGATGAGAAACCTGTCCAACTGGCTTTCGGGAAGGGGGAAGGTACCGGCCACCTCAACGGGATTCTGTGTCGCAATGACCATGAATGGATTCGGGAGTTCATACGAGATCCCATCAATAGTGACCTGAGATTCCTCCATAGCCTCGAGCAGCGCGGACTGGGTCTTGGGTGATGTCCTGTTGATCTCGTCTGCAAGGACGATGCTTGCAAAGATCGGCCCCTTTATCAGCTCAAGCGAAGCCGAACCGCTCCGGAGAGCATGAAACCCTGTGACATCGGAGGGCAGGAGGTCATTGGTGAATTGTATGCGCTTGAAGCTCAGGTTCAGAAGTTTCGCCAGTGCAAGGGCGATGAGGGTCTTCCCCACACCGGGCACTCCTTCGAGAAGAACGTGCCCCCCGGCAAAGAAACCGCAGAGAAGCGATTTCACCACGTGATCCTGGCCAAGGAAGACTTCCTGCATGTGCCTGATGATGTTCTCGATACGATCATGAACCATCACTCTCACCTTTTCGACACACTTCGTTAGAATGTGAGCCCGAAACGTATTATCACAGGGCACCAGTATTTGAAATATTAAGTTTTCCCCTCATATTCCCGATACCTTACGTCAGCAGGCGACATTTGTATGAAAATGAAAAACAGACAGGTTCTTGAAGACATGAAGGAGGGATATTACGAGACTGATCTCTCCGGTACCCTGACCTATGTGAATGACACCGTATGCAAGATTGCCCAGGTTCCGAAGGAAGAGCTTATCGGGCTGAAATTCACGGAGTACACCACCGAAAAAACAGCATCTCGGGTGTATAAAACCTTTCACAAGGTGTTTACCACCGGTATACCCCAGAAGATCGAGTACGAGATCTTCTTCAAGGACAAATCTGCGCACGTGATCGAGAATTCAGTGACCCTCCTCAAGGATGAGTCAGGAAATCCAACCGGATTCTGCGGAATTGTCACAGACATCACGAAACGCAAAAAGCTCGAAGAACAGCTCAGGGAAAACAGGGAGCGGTTCGAGGCACTGTTTGAGAACGCGAACGAGATGATCATCACGACTGATGAATATGGGTATATCAAGCGTCTCAACAAAAAGGTCGAAGAGATATCCGGATATACGAGGGATGAACTCATCGGTCAGAGTATCCTCATCATTGCTCACCCTGACGACCGGTCCACCTACATAGAATTCTGGAAAAATATCCTCCAGGGACACACGCCAAGACTCGAGCTCAAGGCGGTCACAAAGGATGAGATGACCGGGTATCTTCTCGCCAGCGGCAGCGCTATCTGGAAAAACGGGAAGATCGTTGAAGTCCAGTATAATGCGCAGGAGATTTCAGAGCTCAAGCTCGCGCAACAGACCATAGAAGACCTCAAGAACCACCTTTCCAGTATCTTTGAGTCGAGCCCCAACCTCATCATCTGTCTGGACAGTCAGGGCAGAGTTGTCATGGCGAACCCCATAACTGAGAGGATTTTTCACACCCCGATATCGTTGATCATCGGCCAGAGCCTCTCTTGCCTCAGCCCCCAGATGACGTTCTACGAGCAGGTGATCAAGGGGGTGCAGGAAGATCATGTACCGCAGTTCTTCCACGAGCAGAGCCTGTCGGAGAATTCACACCAGGTCTTCGACATCAGTGTCTATCCCCTCATGAATCCTTCTCACGGTGGTGTGGTGTTCACTGCAGTGGATATCACCGAGAAGAGACATATGGAACTCCAGCTGATCCATGCACAGAAGATGGAAACCATCGGAGAACTCGCTGGGGGTGTTGCCCACGATTTCAACAACATCCTGACCGGGATCTCGGGAAACATTTCCATGCTGAAGTACACGACCGACAAGGAGAAGCAGGAGCGCTATATTCAGACACTCGAAAACATCACTGACAGGGCCCGAGATCTCATCCAGCAGATGCTCGTGTTCACAAAGAGGCACGAAGGAAGGCCTGCCCACATATCAATTCAGCAGGTCATCACGGAAGTCATGGACATGGCCTCCAAATCAATCCCGAAACACATACAGCTGGAGTTCAGCGGGAACAGCAGGGATTACACCGTGTTCATGGACCATACACAACTCACCCAGGTGATCCTGAACCTTGTGGTGAATGCCAAGGACGCCATCGGAAACAACCAGAATGGGAAGATATCCATCGTCACAAGCCCTATCGTCGTGGACAAGGATTCCAAGCGTCAGTATCTTCTCGAAACCATGGGCACGTATGTCAGGATAGACGTACACGATAACGGCTGCGGCATGAAAGAAGATATCCTGCCGAAGATTTTCGATCCTTTCTTCACCACAAAACAAAAAGGGACGGAAAAAGGCACGGGCCTCGGTCTCTCCATTGCTTACAATATCGTGAAACATGCCGGCGGCAGCATCCAGGTACAGTCAGAGGAAGGCACGGGCACCACGTTTAGCGTACTGCTCCCCATATCCCGGCATAAGGAACACGTCCAGCATTCAGAAGTCAGGAGTCTCAATGGTGCTCCGAAATCCAAAGCCAACATTCTGATCGTGGATGACGAAGATATGCTCAGGGATATCGGAAAGGAGATGCTCAACCTGCTCGGTCATTCGGTCGAGACCGCATCCAACGGGAACGAGTGTCTTGACATGCTCTCTGAGGACCCGAAGAAATTCGACCTGATCATCCTCGATATGATCATGCCGGGTCTCGATGGGTACCACACGCTCGTGGAATTGCAGAAACGGAACATAGAGACGAAGGTGATCGTGTCTTCGGGCTTTTCTTTTGAGCACGAACAGAATGATCTTGTCACCAACCCCCTCATCGTTGCAAAACTCAACAAACCATTCAACCTCAAAGAACTCTCCGATGTCCTGGAAAATGTCCTTCCATGACCCTCACTCCATGGACGATTCCCTGTGTGCGTTCACGTGGTCTCCATCCCCGTCCTTCATTCATCTTTGCGGTTCATCGTGCCGATATGAAGTGAGGGAATGTCGTGCTCGGGCAGGCATGTCTTGGGGGAGGAAGATTTCATGATCAATACACAAAGCCTTCAGACGATCCTCACGAAACCTGAGAGCGAGATATCAGGAATATTCGACTGTCCGGGTATCTGTGCATATCTGAAGGATCGGGATCTCAATTACCTGTGGGCCAATCCGTCTCATGTGGAGTCCCTCGGGGCAGAATCCATCGATCAAATCCTCAACCGCCGAGATTCCCAGATTGTATGTGATGAGAGTGCCCGTGAACGTGAAGAACACGATGCCGTCGTTCTTGAAGAAAAAAGGGCAATACATGGCATCCTGGAGGGTATACTCCACAACGGACCACGCAAACGGTGGTATCTTGCGTCACGATCGCCCGTGTTCAGCGGGGAGTCTGTGGACGGAGTATATGGATGGCTGATCGATGTCACCTCAATGGTGAGCAGACAGGAGGCCCTCGGCAGAGAGAAGGCATTTTTCCAGGAGCTGTTCGAGAATGCATCAGTCATGTCAGCGATCACGGATGCACACGGGTATATCACCTGGATCAACAAAAAGGCTCTCGAGATGTTTTCCGGGGAACGCTACACTCCTGAAGACTTCATCGGGAAAAATATCCTTGAATTCGTTCACAAGGATGATCAGGAAAAGGTCATCCACCTCTGGAAGAAGAGTACATCAGAAAAGAAGGAAGTGAACTACGATATTCGCATGGTGACAGGTGAGCGACGTATCCTGTACGTTCTCATCAGCGGGAAGCCTATTATCGTAGATGGAGATGTTGTCTCTTTCCACTACCAGGCTATAGACATGATCAACCAGAAGGTTCAGGAGCAGAACCTTCTTCAGAACGCAAGCATGGAAACCCTCGGCCAGCTCGCTGGTGGGTTTGCCCATGATTTTAACAATCTGCTCACTGTGATCAACGGATATGCTGAAATTCTCAGGGCATCTCTCGATGAAAAACACCCCTTCTTCAACAAGGTGAACCAGATCTGTCAGGCTGGAACACAGGCATCCGTCCTTACCCAGAAGATCCTTGATTTTAGTAAAAAGCAGAAATCAGAATCCAGCCCATTGAATATCAATGAAGAATTGAACAACCAAGAGACGATACTCAGGCATCTGAGCGGAGAGAATATCCAGATTACCTTTACACGATGCCTTGAAGATGCACTGGTGAAGATCGACCCTGGCAAATTCGACAGCATCCTCCTGAATCTCGTTGTCAACGCACGTGATGCTATGCCGGCTGGAGGTGAAATTACCATATCCTCGGAACTTGTTTTTATCAATCCAACGAATGCCCACAGCTACCCCTCTGTTTCCCCAGGGAGATATGTGCTTCTGCGCGTGCATGACACTGGTGAAGGTATGGGACAGGATGTGACCGAGAAGGTATTCGATCCATTCTATTCAACCCGCGGAACAGGAAGAGGAATCGGTCTATGGACGGTAAAGAGTATCGTTAAAGGCTGTGGAGGTGCCATATCCGTTGATAGTTCGCCGGGGAACGGATCGACATTCAGCATCGTCCTGCCTGTGGCTGTCACGGAAGAAAAAAAGGATGTCAAAAAAAGACAGGCCGACACACAGGTCGTGAAAAAACCCGAAGAGTCCAAGACCATACTCGTGGTGGAGGATGATGACACGGTACGTGATCTGGTCAGCGAGATACTCAAGCAGGAGGGACATTCAATCCTTACGGCGCGTAACGGTGGGGATGCTCTCCAACTGGCACGGCAACACGATGGGCAGATAGATCTTCTGATCACGGATATGGTCATGCGCAGAATCGATGGGAAGATGCTCTCCAGAAAAGTACACTCAATCTGGCCCCATATCAAGGTGATGTACATGTCAGGGTATGGGGAAGATATCATAGGGGCATCTGAGAAAGAGGCGATTCATTTCCTGCCAAAACCATTTCTCCCTGCTGAACTCATCAGTACAGTCAGAACTGTTCTCCAGGGATAGGCCCGGGAACACCTTTGTCTTGCACCCGTTCAAGGATAGTCGTAGGGTATTCGTGCATCCAACAAAGGACCGCATGAGTGTTGCCATGAGTACACAGAAGAGACTGCATTCATGGGAAATCTCGCCTCTGGAGGCATATGCCCTACAACTGAGACTGAGAAACCTCGTAACCATTTCGGACACTCTTGGCGATATCTCACACGTGGCAGGTGTTGATGTGAGCTATGGAGTAGACTCAGAGATTGCCTGCTGCGCAATCTCGGTCTTCTCCTACCCCGAGATGGAGTGTATCTGCTCAGCCTCCTCCCGTGGTCGTGTTGGATTTCCATACATCCCCGGTCTCCTCGCTTTTCGGGAGGGCCCGTTGATCGAGCAGGCATATGAACAGCTCGACATGAGCCCCGACATTTTCCTGTTCGATGGCCATGGCATTTGCCACCCAATGGGACTTGGAATAGCCTCCCACCTTGGCATCTATCTCGGCATAGCAACCATCGGGTGTGCGAAAACCCCATTCGTGGGAACGTACCAGGATGTGTTGCCCGAGAAAGGCAGCACGAGCAAGATTACCCATGAAGGGAGGCATGTCGGGTATGCACTGAGAACCCGCACCAATGTACAACCTGTGTTCGTTTCCCCTGGACACCACATTTCTCTGGAACGGAGCGTACATATCTGTCTTTCCTGCACAGGGTCTTTCAGGATTCCGGAACCCCTGCGCCATGCTCATTCCCAGGGCAGCAGAATTCTCGCAGGCTCCACCTAACGCACGAGACAGCGTCCGACCAGAGGGGTCACCTGTTCACGAATCGATTCGAGCTCTTCACTCGACGGCGATTGTCGAGATGAGAAGGACGGATCGAGATGTTTTGATGGCGTGAATCTCTGGAGCACGTACAACGATGCCCCTGAAATCATCCTCGCAATCCGGACGACATCATCTCCGTCAATGAAAGACTTCACGATGGTCGTCCTGAATTCATAGGGGACAGACGATCCCATGATGAGGTCGATACTCGATCTGATCTCACTCAGATTCACAAGAGCCCCTGCAATCTGAAAGTAATTTTCAAAGGGGGCCTTGATGTCCATGGCGATGTAATCGATCAGGGACTGCCTGAACGCCTCCTGGATGAGACGTGGACGAGTTCCGTTCGTATCAAGCTTCACCAGAAAGCCCTTCGCCTTTATCCGTTGCAGAATATCCAGAAGGTCATTCTGGAGCGTCGGTTCACCTCCTGTGATGACTACCCCGTCAAGCTTTCCTCTGCGCTTGTCCAGGAACGAGAAGAATTCATCATTCATGATGAGATCACCGAATTGTGCCGGATCGACCAACTCTGGATTGTGGCAGTAGGGACACCTGAAATTACATCCCTGGGTAAAGACCACAGCACTGATTTTTCCGGGATAGTCAATGAACGAAGTCCTCTGGACATGGGCGATCTTCATGGGTGCATGCCTTCCATGCGAACGATCAGGAGTGTCATGAAAAGAAGAATGAACAACTCATCGAGAGATGTCAAACAATTCCTGCACTATACGCTGTGGCGTAGAGCATGCACTGACTCCAGAAACGTCTCTTTTAAGAATGTGAGGTTTCTCCGGGGGAAATCAGCGGTGAGGGATGTCGTGCAGAGTCCAGGAATATCTTCGATCTCCAGTGCATTTAAGAATTTGAGACAGATAGACGAAGGGGTACAGAGAGACAACCTACGAATGCTGAGGAGGTATATTCGAATGGCAAAAGGTCGGATCCTCGTGATGGATGACGAAGAGCTCGTCAGGGATGTCGTGAGCAGTATGCTCGAATTCCTGGATTTTGAAGTCGACATGGCTACAGACGGTACCGAAGCCATAGAAAAATTCTCACAGGCCAAACAGGCTGGAACTGGATACGATGCAGTTATCATGGATCTTACCATCCCAGGTGGAATGGGGGGAAAAGAAGCGATCGAGGAACTCCTGAGAATCGATCGGAATATACAGGCGATTGTCTCAAGCGGGTATTCCAACGATCCCGTGATGTCCGATTATGCCGAGTACGGGTTCAGCGGCGTTGTCAAGAAACCCTTCAAGCTTGAAGAACTGCGAGACGTCCTGGAGAGCGTGCTCAGGAAATAGCCCGGATTGAGCAACGCACCTCTTCTGTCAGAATCCCATGAAAAGTTGAGGACCTCTGTCTTCTCTCCCGTTCATACCTCTACACATGTCGGGATTCTGCGTGCGGCTCCTTGGGATGGTTCGGGATGGATTCTGCCAGGGCAGGCTTCAGGTGTATCGTGTAGACCTGCTCACTGGTATCATCTGCGGGCATGGCTTCTGCGTCTACCTTGAATGATCTTCTCTGCATGAACTCTTCCCGTTTGCCGTTGTTCCACTGCGCCACCGGCCTGAGATAGCCCACAACCCTGGAATATACTTCTGTCGTCTCCCCGCATGTAGGACATTCCTGCTTGTTTCCCGAGAGATACCCATGGCTTGGGCACACACTGAACGTCGGGCTGAAGGTAAAGTACGGCATCTTGTATGAATAGCAGATCTTTTTCACCAAGGTCTTGATCACTTCCGGGTCATCCACACGCTCCCCCGCAAAGATGTGGAAGACAGTTCCACCGGTGTATTTCGATTGGATCTCGTCCTGGAGATCCAGGGCCTCGAAGATATCGTCTGTATAATTGACAGGAAGTTGTGTTGAGTTCGTGTAGTATGGCTCGTGGCCATTCTGGTACAACTCCTCATTGGCACAGACAATGTCTGGATACTGTTTCTTGTCCATCCTGGCCAGGCGGTAGGAGGTTCCCTCAGCAGGTGTTGCTTCAAAATTGTAGTTATTCCCGGTCTTCTGCTGTAAGGTGATGAGCTTTCCCCGGATGAAATCACTTACCATGAGGGCGAATTCCCTCCCCCGTTCGCTCGCGATGTCTGTTCCTATGAGGTTCACGCACGCCTCGTTCATCCCGAGGATTCCGATGGTGGAAAAGTGGTTCTTCCAATACTCTCCAAACCGTTTCTTGATCCCGGAGAGGTAGTGCTTGGTGTATGGATAGAGATTGTTGTCCGTAAAACTCTCCAGGACTTTACGCTTTATCTCGAGGCTGATGGAGGCAATATCGATGAGCTTTTCCAGACGGTCCAGAAAATCCTTTCTGTCTCTGCTCAGATAGCCGACTCTCGGGAGATTGATCGTGACGACTCCGATAGAGCCGGTGAGCGGATTCGACCCGAAGAGGCCGCCCCCCCTCACAGAAAGCTCCCTGTTGTCTATCCTGAGCCTGCAGCACATGCTCCTGGCATCTTCCGGGTCCATGTCTGAATTGATGAAGTTGGAGAAATAGGGCACGCCATATTTTGCGGTCATTTCCCACAGGTTCGTCAGGTCTTCGCTATCCCAGCTGAAGTCTTTCGTGATGTTGTATGTCGGGATCGGGAAGGTAAATACCCGGCCCTTTGCATCACCTGAGGCCATCACCTCGACAAAGGCCTTGTTGAAGATCCTCATCTCGTGCTGGAAATCTCCGTACGTTGTTTCCTGTGGCTGGCCCCCGATGATGACCGGCTGATCTGCCAGATATGAAGGCACCTCGAGATCCAGGGTGACATTGGTGAACGGCGTCTGGAATCCTACCCGGGTAGGCACATTGATATTGAATATGAATTCCTGGAGGGCCTGCTTCACCTGGGTGTAATCCAGGTTGTCATACCTGATAAAGGGTGCGAGCAGGGTGTCGAAATTTGAGAATGCCTGCGCCCCTGCAGCCTCGCCCTGCAGGGTATAGAAGAAGTTCACGATCTGGCCAAGTGCGGTTCGGAAATGACGTGCCGGACGGCTCTCAACTTTTCCGGCTGCTCCCTTGAATCCCTGGACGAGGAGGTCGTACAGGTCCCACCCGACGCAGTACACGGAGATGATGTTCAGATCGTGAATATGGAAATCCCCATCCGAATGGGCATTCCTCACCTCTGGTGGATAGATCTTGTTGAGCCAGTAGATCTTGCTGATCTCGGAGGAGAGATAATTGTTCAGACCCTGAAGAGAGAATGCCATGTTACTGTTTTCATTCACCTGCCAGTCGAGCTTGCCCAGGTATTGATCGATGAGATCAACCCCGATTCCAGCTTTGATTTCACGGATCTTTGCATGCTGATCCCGGTAGATGATGTACGCCTTTGCGGTCTTGCGGTATGGGGATGAGAGGAGCACCTCCTCTACGATATCCTGAATGTCCTCGACCGTTGGAATCTCTTGTATAGCCTGTCCTGCAATTGCAAGGACTTTGAGCATCATCCTGTGAGCTACTTTTTCGTCGAGTTCGCCGGTTGCTTCCCCGGCCTTTGCAATGGCAGCTGTTATCTTTGCTGCGTCGAATGAGGCATACCTGCCATCACGCTTAATAATTTTTGCAAACATAACAACCCCCTCTCTGTACTATATATGGTAGTATACGGCAAACAAAGTACTATATATAGGACACATGAAGGAAAAGCAAGGGGAAAGTGATCGGTCGAGAAAAAACTCAGGGCAGGAGGAATCCTCCTGCCCGGTGAGCTAGTCTGTGTACATAGATGCTATTTCAGAACTGAACTTTTCGTTGATGATTTTCCGTTTGAGTTTCAGCGTCGGGGTCAGCTCTCCTGACTCGATGCCGAACTCCCGTGGCAGCAGGGTGAATTTTCTGATCTGCTCGACCCTGGCATAGTCCCGCATGAGGGCATTGATTTTTCCCTCGTACAGGGCAACAATCTCGGGTTTCCTTACCAGGTCTTCATTCGCGTTGAAAGAGATTCCCTGCTTCTTTGCATAGTTCTTGAGTTCTGAAAAATTCGGTACAATCAGTGCGCTCAGATACTTCCTGCCCTCCCCGATCACAACTGCCTGCTCGATAAGGAGATCGGCTGTAAGCGTGTTCTCGATATTCTGGGGGGCAATGTTTTTACCTCCAGCCGTAACAATGATGTCCTTTTTCCGGTCAGTTATGTACAGACAGCCTCTCTCGTCAATGCGGCCGATATCCCCAGTCATGAACCATCCATCCTCGGTAAAGCTCGCCTTTGTATCCTCGGGCTTGTTGAAATATCCCTTCATGACCTGGGGGCCCTTTATCAGGATCTCTCCATCCTGTGCGATCGATATCTGGGTATCAGGAAGTGCCTGACCCACTGAACCGAATTCGAACACATCGAATCTGTTCACATTCGTGACAGGGGTTGTCTCCGTGAGGCCATAGCCGTTGTGCACCGGGACGCCGATTCCGTTGAAGAAACGATCGATCTCCACGGCGATCGCTCCTCCACCGCTGATGAAGATCCTGATCCTGTCCATGCCCAGGGCGGCTCTCATCTTTGAGTACACGAGAGCCTCTGCAAGATCATACTGAAGCTTGAGTGCTCCAGGCATGGCCTTGTTCTGTACTCGGTAGTCCACCGCCCTGTCGGCAATTCCCATAGCCCACCCGAAGAGCTTTTTCTTCATCGGGGGGGCCTTATCCACCTGGGAGAGTACTCCTGCGTGGATTTTTTCAAACAGCCTCGGAACGCTCACCACCAGGGTTGGCCTGGTTTCCTGCATATTCTGGAGGACTGTGGAAAAATTTTCGGCGAGATTAATCACGGCACCGATGTGTATCATGAGGTAGAGAGAGACGGTTCTGCCCAATGAGTGGCTCCAGGGGAGAAGAGCAAGGGAAATGTCCTTGTGATCGATGATGGGGTGCGTGGCATAGCACTGCATGATATTGGAGACAAAATTCGTATGGGTGAGCATCACTCCCTTGGGCTGCCCAGTGGTGCCGGAAGTGTAGATGAGTGTTGCGAGATCCTCCCCCCCGATTTCCTGGAGCCTTTTTTCAAAACTCTTCTTGTCCTTGAACTCTTCTCCCATCTGCATAAGTCGATCGATGTGAATGATCATGGCGTCATCCGTTGTGACCGGATCAAAGGTGATGATATACTTCAGGTCCTTCACGGTGGACTTGACGCGTCTGATTCTCTCGAGGTGATCGGAGTCCGACACGAAGACCACCTGTGATCCAGAGTCATTGATGATATATGCAGCCTCGGGACCGGAATTCGTTGCATAGATAGGAGCATCTGATGCGCCGATGGAGAGCACGGCAAGATCGGCCACCACCCACTGCCAGCAGTTTTCAGAAAAGATGGACACCATGTCGCCCTGCTTGACTCCCAGAGAGATGAGGCCCAGTCCGGTTTTGATGACCATGTTCTGCATCTCTTTCCAGCTGATGGGGGTGTACGTCCCCTCCTGTTTGTACCTGAGAAACGGCTCATACTGGTATTGCTCCGCTCTGTTGTGAAAAATCCCTGCGATGGTTTTTTCTGAATATCCCATAGTACCCTCCTTGAAATATCGTTGATGCGTGTTGAGTCCTTCGTCGTTGTGAGAAGAATACTCCTTTTACGTGATGAACGGGGACGCGTAGGAATTCACCCCGGCTATAGATGCATGAAATGAACGATTCCCTCTCTCGTGTCATGTCCCTGGACAGTGTCCGAACGCAGACGACCGTGGATGGTCAGGGTGGGGAATCAGATGCCGTAGTTCTTCCTCTGTGTATGGCAAATGGAGACACCCGACGGGTGATCAGCCGGACTTTCTCGGAACAACCCATGCCAACAGCCCCTTTTCCTTCATGTATTGAAGGATGGTGTCTGTATATACTATTCTGAATGCATGTTCAATCAGAATCATTCTTACACACATCGTAAAAGATTTATTTACAGTACGGTCTTTTCACCCAATTCATCAGCCAGATGACTCTCACAACCCACCGGAGAGTCATGACCCCCCTGGCAGAGAAATTTTCCCTGGCCGTGAATCAGGACAATTCACCAGATTCACACTATTCCTTCACTTCTTGCAAGGAGAGGTGGAATCATACTATAGTTGCAGGAGTGAAGAATGCGCTGACCATTGATCTCGAAGAGTACTTCCAGATTCATGCGCTCTCAACCTGTATCAGTCCTGATGCGTGGAGTGGATACCCATCTCATGTTGAAGGCAATACCTCTGTTCTCCTGGACCTCCTTGACCAGCACGAAGTCAAGGCGACATTTTTCTGCCTGGGATGGATAGGGGAGAAGCACGAAAGATTGATCGAGAGGATTCACCTCCAGGGACACGAAATTGCCTGTCATGGCTTCGCACACCAGGTGATCTACCAGCAGGATCACTCGCAGTTCAGGATGGATGTAGACCGGGCGAAAAAAGTCCTTGAAGATGCCTGCGGGTGTCCTGTCGTTGGATACCGCGCCCCTACCTACTCTATCAGAAAAGATACCCTGTGGGCCCTCGATGTCCTTGAGCAGGTCGGATTCAGCTATGATTCAAGTATCTTCCCCATATTCCACGACAACTACGGGATCCCTGATGCACCGAGGTTTCCCCACAGGCTTCCCGGCTTGCACCTGGTTGAATTTCCGCTCACAACAGTGAAGCTCGGACCTTTCAATCTCCCTGTCTCTGGAGGAGGGTATTTCCGGCTTCTCCCCTATGTTTTGACAAAACACGGTCTCAGGTCTTTTGCCAGCAGCAACGGGCCATTTATTTTCTATATCCACCCATGGGAGATCAACCCGGATACACCGCGGGTAGAGAACATGGATATCGTCTCATACTTCAGGACATATGTGGGAATTCGTGGTGCTCTGGCAAAGCTAGACAGGCTCCTCACCGATTTTGAGTTCGCACCTGCACGTGACGTGCTGAAGTCCCTTGACCTTCTCTGATCTCTTTTCTGGTCACATGCCTTTTTACTTTCAACGAATCAGTACGGAAGCATTCTGCTGCTTGGTATGATTAAAGATGTCTGAGGGAGAAAAATTTCCGGGGGGATACATAACCCCCCGGTTTTTTCTCAGATCCAGAATAGGATCAGATATCATAGAACGTGATGTAGGTCTCCTCTTCCGGGAGGGGAATGACGACTACAGGCTTCCGTGATAGCCCC
>JBNGDS010000003.1:42930-94361 GCA_049975365.1 Desulfomonilia bacterium
ACCTTGTGTACCTGAATGGGCATTACTCCTCCTCCAGCGCCCTTCTCGCCTGCTCATGGGATTCATAGATGTGGGGGGGCAGCTTCCGTTTCTTCAGCGCATCACCGAGCTTCATTCTGAAAAAGGTGTTCGTGGTGTAGCGGGTCACACCGGTGTAGAACTTCTTCACAATGCGCTTCACCGTGTCGGTGTATTCATCTACGAGCTCGGGTGTGATGTCGAAGTTGTCGTAGTTCACGATGGCACCGACCTTCTTCCCGAGGGGAGAGAGGATTGTGTTCACCCTTTCTTCCACTTCCCTGATGTCCTCTCGAGACCTGATCCTGAGGCCCTCGAAATTCACGAAGAAGAGATTTTCCTCCGGATCATAGGTCAGGCGCTCCTCGATGGAGAGGCTTATCAGGTCATCCTTGAGCCTCATGGGCTCAGGTCTGAAGATCCGTTCATCCATCAATCGCGGATGTTTTTTCATGATGGGTTTAAACTCCATCAGGGCGAGGATGTCCTTTTCAATATCAATGCCCGGCGCCACCTCGATGAGCTCCATCCCCTTCTTTGTCAGGGAAAAGACGCAGCGCTCTGTCACGTACAGTACGGGGGTTCCTTTCTGCACTGCATACTTTCCACTGAAGGTGACATGCTCGACGTGGTAAAGGAATTTCTTCTCCGTACCCTCCTGGTCTATCTTGAGTTTCCCATCCTGGACTGAAGTCTTGAGACCACGGGCAGTGAACGTTCCAACAAATACAACCTTCTTGGCGCTCTGGCTGATGTTGATGAACCCGCCGCACCCCGCGAATTTAGGACCGAACTTGCTCACGTTCAGGTTCCCTTCCTTGTCCGCCTGTGCAAGCCCCAGGAAGCAGCAGTCCAGACCTCCCCCGTCATAATAGTCGAACTGGTACGGCTGATCGATCACGCAGTCCGGATTGGTCCCTGCACCGAAATTCAGGCCACCTGCAGGCAGACCTCCGATAATGCCGGGCTCTGCGGTGAGGGTGATGTACTCCAGGATCTTCTCCTCGTTCGCCACGTTGGATACGCCCTCCGGCATCCCGATCCCGAGGTTGATGATGCTGTTCTTCTGGAGTTCGAATGCAGCCCTGCGGGCGATGATTTTTCGAGGGCCCATGTCCATGGGCGGCAATGACTGCACTGGTATCTTCACCTCTGAACTGAATGAAGGGTTGTAGTGTTCAGCAAAGGTCTGGGGATGATTCTCGGGCCTGGCTACCACAACGCAGTCCACCATAATTCCTGGAATCTTCACCTGACGTGCATTCAGTGTGCCCCTGTCCGCGATCCTCTCCACCTGCACAATCACGAATCCCCCGGAATTCTTCGCTGCAGCGGCTATGGCATAGGCCTCCAGGGTGAGGGCCTCCTTTTCCATGGTCACGTTGCCGTCAGTGTCCGCAGTCGTTCCCCTGATGATGCCAACATTAATGGGGAACGTCTTATAGGCGAGGTATTCTGTTCCGTCGAAGGTGACGAGTTCCACCAGGTCCTCTGTCGTGATCGAGTTGATCATCCCTCCACCATACCTGGGATCTACATACGTCTGGAGACCAATGGTGGTAATGGTTCGCGGCTTGTGTGCAGCAATATCCCTGAACATGTGCGATATGACACCCTGCGGGAAATTGTAGGATTCGATCTTGTTCTCAATCGCCATCTTTCCGAGCTTCGGGGCAAGGCCCCAGTGGCCTCCCACGACACGTCTGACGAGGCCTTCGTGGGCGAAGTGATTCAGTCCCCTGTCCTTCCCGTCACCCTGGCCCGCAGCATACACGAGAGTGAGATTCCGTGGTTTCCCTGTCTCGAGAAAGTACTCGTCGATCTTCAACAGAATCTCTTCAGGAACCCCGCTTCCCACGAACCCGCCTGTTGCAACCGTATCCCCGTCCTGGATGACCCGCACAGCCTCTTCTGCTGAGACAACCTTCCCCCTGCGCATCCGTGATGGCGGCAGAGCCGAGAGCATCGGGTGAACACTGGGTTTCTTGGCCATGTCTCCCCTCCTTTTCTCGATCCTTTTTCAATGGATGGAAGAGCATTCAGAACACTGCACAGCCCGCTCTCCTTCTCTCCCAAATGTTCCGGATCGATGAGAATCACAGTTCACAGAATATACATTCGAGAAATATTCAAAAAATATGCCACGGGCATCCTAAAATGACATGATACGCCTGGATACCGGGAGGGAATTCAACAAGGTGGAATACTATTTCTGTTTGACTGGAGAGCACTCTTATGCATCTGAGGAGATCTGATATTTTCTCATCTTCTTATACAGGAGAGTTCTGTGGATTCCGAGAATCCTGGCGGCCTCAGCCTTGTTCTTCGCTTCCTTGAGTGCCTGGAGGATAGCTTTTCGCTCTGCTTTTGTCTGTTCTTCCTTCAGACAGGAGGAACTCACTCCACTCGATTGTTCCCTTTTTCTCCTGAGGTGGAACGGCAGATCGCATGCATGAATAACGTCTCCTTCAAGGGACGACATCGCCCGTTCGAGCACGTTCACAAGTTCGCGTACGTTTCCCGGCCAGTCGTACGACAACAAGACTTGTTCCGATTCATGATCGATTGTCACCTCAGAAAACGTTGCTTCCTGGGCCATCTTTTTGACCAGATGCCGTGCCAGGGGGAGGATATCATCCCTCCGATCCCTCAGCGGTGGTATGTGAAGCGGAATGACATAGAGCCGGTAGTATAAATCGCTCCGGAATTTTTCCTGTGCAATGAGTTCCTCCAGGTTCTTGTTTGTTGCAGCGATGAGCCGAAAGTCGGATCGGATGACTCTGGTGCCGCCAAGCCGTTCGAATTCTTTTTCCTCGAGGACTCTCAGCAGCTTGGGCTGCATTTCAAGGGGCATATCGCCGATTTCATCGAGGAACAGTGTACCCCTGTGGGCGAGTTCGAATTTACCTGGCTTGCCTTCCGCTTTTGCACCTGTGAATGCACCGCGTTCATACCCGAAGAGTTCACTCTCGATCAGATCTTTGGGGATGGCTGCACAGTTGATCCGGATAAAGGGATAGAGTTTGCGGGAGCTTGCCTGGTGAATGGCCTGGGCGAAGAGTTCCTTCCCGGTTCCACTCTCACCGGTGATCAACACGGGAAAGAAGTTAGAAGTTGCTTTCAGGGCATCCTTTTTCAGGATCTGAAGCGAATGACTCTCTCCGATAATGCTCTCGAACGTGTATTTCGTGGATCGCAGTGTCATGAGCTCCTGCTCATACAGTTTCACCTTGGATTCAAGATGAGAGAGCTTTTTCGCAAGCCTCCCCACATCTTTCACATCCTTGAACATCACATGGCCGAACACTGCGATCACTTTGCCATCCTTGAAGATCGGGATACGCTGCACAATGATGTCCTGGCCCTTGATTCTCTGGATCTGGTTGATCTCCGCCTTGCCGGTCTTTCCAACGATGTGCATGCGGGTGTTCTCCACTACGTCGGTACAGTGCCTCCCGATCTGCTTTTCCGGATCAAGGCAAAGAAACTCCCCGTATGGCCTGTTGAACAGGAGTACATACCCGTCTGCATCGGTCACCATGATCCCATTGTAGATCGTGTCAAAGACCAGCCTGAAGAGTTCGAGCTGCTCCACGAGTGTCTCGCGGCCAGCAGGGAACATGGCATCGGTGACTGAGTGTTTCGTGCGCGTGTCAACAGTCCTGTTTTGATTACTCATGGTGTCTCCGTTCATGACATGCAAAGCGTATCAAAATGTCAACATGTATACCAATTGCTACAGATCTATATACACATTCATGGATATGATGTCGAGAAAAAATGCACGTCTTGCAGGTGCATTCTATCGTGACCTGATCCGTCACATGCAACTCTCTTTCCCCCACCGCATACCAATAGTAGTATTTCTCCTACATTCTGTTCCGTGTGCCCGAACTCATCGTTTCTTCATTCTCTAGTGGCAACTCTTTGGTCTGGTATTTGCAAACCACCATATACAAGGAAACGGTTCATCAACGTGACATGCAACCTGTAGTGATATGAGGGAGTTCTCTCATCGTTGAATTGTGTCACTGCATCACGATGTTTGGCGTTTAGTTTATCAACCTACTCGAAAGGAGGTAGTCTGTATGAAAAGGTTCGGTTTTATTGGGGGGAGTATTCTGACACTGGTGCTGGTCCTCGTATTTGCCACGTCTCCTGCTGTAGCCAAGGAACGGTGGAAGATGACATCCACATGGCCACCCTCCATCGACTTCATCGAGGTGGATAAGGCATTTGTGGAGAAGGTCAATCATCTCTGCAAAGACAAGCTCGAGATCAAGTTCTTCTCGGGTGGGAGTCTTATGCCCTCGTACGAGGTCTTCGATGCAGTGGGAAAGGGAACCATCGAGGCATCTGGTGACTGGCCGAACTACTGGGCAGGCAAGGATCTGGTGTTCGATACTCTCGGCTCCTACCCCATGGGTCTCACCCCGATAGACTACATGGTCTGGTACTACCATGGAGGCGGAAAGGCCATCTATGACGAGGCCTACGGCAAGTTCAACATGGTCTACCTGGTCTATGGAGTCACCACTATGGAGTGCGGTCTTCGCAGCAACAAGCCCATCAATTCTCTTGCAGACCTCAAGGGGATGAAGATCAGGATGTCAGGCCAGCACCAGGGAAAACTCCTGAAAGATCTCGGTGCTGCACAGGTCGCCATGGCGGGACAGGAGATCTACCAGGCCCTGCAGAAGGGCGTTGTCGATGCTGCCGAGTTTTCCAGCCCGTCCACGGACTGGGGTATGGGTTTCCAGGAAGTGACAAAGTACTGGGCGGCTCCAGGCTGGCACCAGCCCGCATCGGTCCTTGGTGTCATGATCAATAAGCAGGCATGGGACAAGCTCGATCCCGATACCCAGAGAAACCTCGTGATCGCGGCACAGGCAAACGCAATGGAGCAAACCACAAAGATCTTCTACATGTCCATTGAATACACCCAGAAGTTCATTGACAAGGGCATTCAGATTACCACGTACAGCCAGGAGGATCTGGATACAATCGAGACGCTCATCAAGCCGCACACCGAGGAATCAGCAAAGGCAAATCCGCTCTTCAAGAAATCAATGAAGTCACAGGTGGAGTACAGAAAGGCATTCTCAAAATGGCGTTCCATGGAAGGTCCCTTCGGCTTCGGGTTCAATCCCAAGATCTATCCGGATCTTGATTAACAGCACATGGGGACGGCAGGGATTTTCAGACACAGCTCTGCCGTCCCTGGTTCCATTGACCATGTCTTGAGATGGATGCGATGAGGGTATCCGTGGAATATTGTCATGGAAACATTCAATTCCCTCAAGGGACTTCAAGGGGAGAACAGTTTCACCAGAAACAACAGGGGAACCAGAACAGTGCAGTAGGTTTAACAGGAGGTGGAAAAAGGTGAAAGCATTGGTCAAACTACTCGATACAATAAGTGAGTGGACGGGCAGGATCTTCGGCTGGGTCATCGTGCCGCTGGTGCTCCTGACGGTCATGGAGGTCATCCTCCGGAGATTTCTGAACTCACCGACTATCTGGAGCTTCGAGGTGCTCAAGCAGCTCTATGCCCTCCACTTCATGATCGTTGCCGCGTTCGCACTGCTCTATCGATCGCATGTCTCCGTGAATGTCTTCACCATGATGCTCTCACAGAAGTCAAAAGCGATCCTGGACATCGTCACGTACTTCATATTCTTCTTTCCGTTCTGTATTGTCTGCGCATGGCAGGGATACAGCTTTGCCGCTAGGTCATGGGCCATGAAGGAGACATCATGGAGCGTGTTCGCACCTCCACTGTACCCGATTAAAACCGTCATCATCATCACCTTCATCCTGCTCATCCTCCAGGGGGTATCCGAGGTGATCAAGCGAGTGTATCTCATCAAGGGGGTGGAGCTATGATGGACCTGAGCCCGGAACTTTTAACCGTCCTCATGTTTGCAGGTCTGCTCATCGGCCTGTTCATGGGACACCCTTTGGCCTTCGTGCTTGGCGGACTCGCAGTGATCTTCGGGTATATCGGCTGGGGCCCGTCGGTATTCTACGTGTTCATGAACCGCATCTGGGGCACCATGGACAACTATGTCCTCCTGGCCATACCCCTGTTCATCTTCATGGCCCAGTTCCTCGACCGGTCAGGGGTCGCCGAAGATCTGTTCAACGCACTGCGCTACCTCCTGGGACAGACCAAGGGAGGCATCGGCCTTGCAGTAGTCGGGGTGTCCACTGTGTTCGCAGCCTGTACAGGGATCATCGGGGCATCGGTGGTCACCATGGGTCTCCTGGCACTTCCCATGATGAGGAAGTACGGGTATGACGAAGAGCTGTCCTATGGAGCGATCTGTGCAGGTGGTACCCTGGGCATCCTGATCCCGCCGAGCATCATGCTCGTGGTCATGGCAAGCGAGGCAACGCTTTCAGTTGGAAAACTGTTTGCAGGAGCCGTCATCCCCGGCTTGATCCTGGCTATCCTCTACATGATCTACATCGGTGTGCGCTGTAAAATCAACCCGAAACTCGGTCCTCCCATCAGCAGGGAGGAGCGAGCTGCCATAACGAATAAGCAGCTCTTCACCATGGTCATGAAGTCTCTGGTTCCACCCATGATTCTCATCCTCGGTGTCCTTGGGTCTATCTTCTTCGGCATCGCAACCCCCACGGAGGCCGCTGGCGTCGGGGCATTTCTGGCTTTCCTGATGGTGCTGGGGTATCGGAAATTTACCTGGAAAGGCCTGTACCAGGCAGTCATGCAGACAGCGAAAACCAATGCCATGGTCATCATCATCCTGTGCGGGGCAACCTGCTTTACCGGGGTATTCCTCGGCGTGGGCGGTGGAGACGTTGTGACTGATTTCGTGAATGGCCTGGGACTGGGGAAATGGGGAACCTTCTGGGTCATGCAGCTCATTGTTCTGCTGCTGGGGGCGTTCATTGACTGGATCGGGATCGTGCTCATCTGCTTCCCTCTCTTCCTGCCCATAGCCCAGGATCTCGGGTTTGACACGATATGGTTCGTCATCACCATCGCCGTGAATCTGCAGGCATCGTTCCTGACCCCGCCCTTCGGTTACGCCCTGTTCTACATCAAGGGCGTAGATCCGGACCGGATCGATATTAAACGGGTCTACAAGGGCATTATCCCGTATGTGATCATGGTCGTAATCGGCCTGGCCATCACCACCTACTTCCCCCAGACCGTAACTTGGCTGGGCACATTTGTCGGTGACTGACGCATGTGGAGGTGATCAAGGATTCATGGGAGGTGAGCGATGAAACATTTGATGTTGAGAACAAGTTCCATGCTCATGGCGCTTTTTATACTCATACTCAGTGCACCGGGAATGAGTGTATCTGCAGAGGAGCCTTATCATCTTGGGGTTGCCCTCGGTCTGTCCGGCCCTGGAGCGCTGTACAGCCACGACGGTTTAAAGGCCATTGAGCTTGCAGTCGAAGAGATTAATGCGCTGGGAGGGTTCCTGGGGAAGCACCCGATACAGCTCTTTGTGCGGGATACTCTCACTCAGCCCGACCCTGCTGCAAAAAAGGCCCGCGAGCTGATCCTGGATGACAACGTTCGGTGCATCCTCGGCACCTACTCCAGTGCGGCTGCGCTTGCGATCAAGCCGATCTGCAGGGAGCACAGGGTGCTTCACATCGCGGCCATCAGCAATTCGGAAAACCTCACAAAGGACGACTTCAGCCCCTACACCTTTTCCGTGGTGCCAAACACATACATGCAGGCAAAGGCTGTGGCTCTCGCTGTCTCAAAATTCTCCAAGGACAAAGGCTGGTCGACATACGTAACCCTTGCGTCCGATTACGAATGGGGCAAATCAACACAGTCGAACTTCGTTGATATCTTAAAAGAGGTATCGCCTGAAATCAGCCTGAAGGCGGAATTCTGGCCGCCGCTCGGAGAGACAGAGTTCTATCCGTATATCAGGAAGATCATCATAGAGAAGCCGGACTTCATCTATGGCTCGCTCGCGTCCAAGGACAATGAGTACTGGCTCAACCAGGCAAAGACCTTCGGCCTCTTCGAACTCATTCCCTACCAGGGGTCCCTCATCAGTGTCTCGGAACTCATTGCACAGGGAGAACTACTGCCAAGGGGTGTTGTCGGTCTGACCCGTGCACCGTTCTTTGCCCACATGGACGTGCCCATGATGAGCCACTTCGTGAACAGCTACAAGGCACGATTCGGTCAGTACCCCAGTGACTGGGCAGTTTTGGAATATGATGCAGTGTATGCCCTGAAGCAGGGCATCGAGAAGGCAGGGACTATTGACAGTGTACATGTCAAGGATGCCATGAGCGGCATGACGATCAAGACCTGCAGAGGTGAACTCACGTTTCGGAACATCGACAACCAGCTCAACTGCCCGTCGTATGTCGGCATGGTGGGGAAAGACCCGGCATACCCGTTCCCGATCTACAAAGACCTGATCATAATCAAAGGAGAAGATTCCTGGAGGCCGGAGAGCGAGATCCAGTCATCACGAGACAAGGGATAGATGAAATCCATTCCAACCTCCTTTTTTTGAGGATTCCCTACTACAATGCAGGACCTTCCCCTGGTCCTGCATTTTTTTCTTTGTGAACTTGACCTGCCGTGAGAAAGGAAAGGATATGACGGAGAAAATCCCCCTTGAAGGTGTTCTCTCCCCTGATGAGTATCGGGAGATAGATACGTGTACAGCATCACTTCACGGGACAGACCCGTTTCCTTGTCTTGTAGAATTCCTCCAGGAGCGGTTCTCTCTCAGGCTCGAAACCGATCCTGACATCATCGGCGGGCTGATCGTCGACAGCTCGAATCTGCCGGGAACGGCATCTGCCGCATGCCGGCCACGCACTGAGAGAGAATGTGCCGCCCTCGTTCGTGCATGCTTCTCTGCCCAGATACCCTTCACCGTTTCAGCCGGGAGGTCGAACCTTACCGGCAGTGCAACACCTGAAGGAGGTATTCTCATCTCCCTCGAGCAGATGAAGGAGCCTGAGGTGAAGGTGGATGCCAACAGGATGACAGTGCGTTCACCGGTAGGCATTATCCTGGAAGACTTAAGAAAAGAGGTCACGAGGCAGAGCTCGGATGCACTTGTCTTCCCTGTAGACCCTACCAGCAGGACAGACGCCATGGTGGGCGGAGCGATCGCTTGCAATGCGTCCGGCTTCACCCCTGGTGATCCGGGAGCAATGAGGGATTGGGTAGAACAGCTCGATGTGCTCGTGCCCAGTGGGTACATGATCAGGGCTCGCAGAGGTCAGTACCTCTCAAGAAACAAGGTTTTCATTCTGTGTGAAAATAATTCTGAAACAATCATGCCTATTCCCTGCTACGTGCGTCCTTCGATCAAGAATGCAAGCGGACCCTACTCCTCACCCGATGGGATCATGGACTTCGTAGATCTGATCGTCGGGAGTGAGGGGATCTTCGGGATCATCACCGGCTGTGAACTCAGACTCTCCAAGCGCCCGCATGACTTTCTCGACATTTTCTTTTCCCTGAGGGATGAATCCCAGGCCCTGCTCTGCCACGAGTATCTGCACCAGAGGCTATCCGGTGATTTCAGCTCATTGAGCGGGGTCGAGTACTTCGGCGTCAATTGCCGACACTACATGGACCATGAGAGCAAGCTCTTTTCCGGTCACGACCAGGTGGGCATCTATCTCCAGGTTCCCTTGTACGAGCAGAAGCTGGACGATGCCGCACAGGAGTGGTTTGAGATCCTGACAGAGGCCCCCTGCACAATCGACGAGAATGCCATCAAGATCATGACCACGGACAAAGACCGGGCCATATTTCTCGAGGCACGCCATTCCATGCCGTCCCGTTCTCTGGAAGTGGTAAAACAGAGAGGAACCTACACCATCATGACGGATACAGTGGTTCCACGGCGGCTCTTCGGGGAGTTTCTCTCATATACCCACGGTCTGCTGAAGACAGAGAACCTGGATTACCTTACCTTTGGTCACCTGGGGGACTGCCATCTGCACTTCATGATCCTTCCCGAGGCAGCGCAGCTGAGCCGAGCAACCCAGGTGTATGACCTCATCATCGAGAAGTCTGCATCTTTAGGCGGTGTGTACTCAGGGGAACATGGCACGGGAAAGCGCAAGCGAAGGGACTTCCTGAAATGCTACGGAAAGGAAGCGCTCGATCAGCTCTGTGCCACGAAACGTGCCATCGATCCCGGGTTCCTCCTCAACCGGGGGAATGTCATCCCCTTCACTGAACCCACCTCGTGCGGTTGAGGCGTCCCCCGACGAATCGACTCACGCTCAGCTCCTCGCTTCAGGAAACGAGTACGGCATCTCCCTGAGGTGAGCTGTTGCCCTGTTCTTGGTGGTGAAATCCTGGAATGCACGCTTCACCGCTTCGTGAGGAAGTCCCAGTACGTGAGCTGCATCTTCTTCTCCTATGTGATGCTCCCATGCGTACAGGAGGAGATCCAGCTTGTCGAAGGGTATGCGGAAAAAGAATTCCTGATCGCTCACCGGAAGGCTGAAGGTATCCGGACTCGGGGTCCTGGCTACGATCTCCTGGGGCACATCCAGGTAGTGGGCGATCTGGTAGATCTGGTTCTTGTAGAGATGTGCGATGGGTTCCACATCGGTTCCTCCGTCCCCGTATCTGCAGAAGTCTCCGAGCAGGAATTCTGTGCGGTTCGTGGTTCCTGCAACGAGCAGATTCTTTCGGTCGGCTTCTGCATAGAGGTGGATCATGCGGGACCTGATCTTGATGTTTGCACAGGACGTGATAAATCTGAACCCCTCCGTGCTCAGACGTTTTCTCCTGATGTTTCCGTCCGGCAGCCGCACCTGGAGCACATAGACGCTGAATGCGTCTCTCTCGAGCAGATCGGTCGGCAGGGAGATGTTGTACGTGCAGCCCTGCTCGAACTCGGGGATCAGGTTCTTGATGTAGGCATCTCGTGAAGAATACGGGAACACGCTCTCGACCGTTGGCGTGATATCGATCTCGCGGTGTTCGATACCAAGTCTCTCCGCATGGCTCCTGGCATAGACACTGCTTATGGGGTTCGACTCCTTCTCCGGGAGAATGAGCCCGACAACATGCTCATTTCCAAGGGCCACTGTTGCGAGGGCTGCCATGACAGCGGAATCGATTCCTCCGCTCAGACCCACCACGATGCCGGCCCTGCGGTACACTTTTTTTGTCTGCTCCTGGAGAAAGACACTGATGCGGTTCACCTCGTGTTCAGGATCAATGCGCAAGACGTCTCGAGTAAATCTCATGGGTATCCCTCTCTGTTCATTGCTTCCTCATGCATGATACGGCAGCTCTCGCTCCACTGTTGTCCAAGGAACTCCCGTTCAGGAGACTGTTCCTTAAAAATCTTCCAGCGGCCCGGTATGCTGCTCCCATCCCCGAACTTCCCCGGTACTGAGCAGACCAGACATCCATACCCGTCTGGTCTGTATTTTCGCATTGATATTATAACATTTGCTTTATATGATGCCGATAGTGGTATCAAGAGAGAATACATGCGAGAGGATAGTTCATGCCTGATATGAAAGCCACCATTGAAGCATTCATCAAGGAAAATTTCATCATGGGAAGGAGTGAAGCGACCGTTAATCCAGACGAATCACTCATCGAGAGCGGTATCATGGACTCAACCGGGGTGCTCGAACTCGTTGAGTTTCTCGAAGCCACCTTCAGCATCCAGATCGAGGATGAAGAACTCATCCCTGAAAACCTGGAGACAATCAATAACATCATAACGTTTTTGAAGACAAAGGGCGTTGCCTAGTGGCAGTAATCGTGCACAGATTGCTCGAGGAATCCTCTCAAAGGATTTCCTGAACAGGATCTTCTCATCCATGGAAAACGAGCCGAACCGTATCAGATTGCCAAGGAGGTATTGAACCAATGAGATTCTGTACCCAGTGTGTACTCCCCGATACATTTCCTGGCATTTCTTTCGACGATGCAGGCATCTGCAACTACTGCAGGAATATACCAATTCCGACACAGGAGGAAAAACACCTGCACCTGAGGAAATTCGAAGCACTCATCGAGGAAAAACGCGGAAAGCACCCCTTTGACTGCCTGCTTGCCTACAGCGGGGGAAAGGACTCCACCTATACGTTGTATCTCCTCAGGAAAAAGTTCAATCTGAATGTCCTGGCATGTGTCTTCGATAATGGCTTCATCTCTGACCAGGCCAAGATCAATATCACGAAGATGACAGACTCCCTCGGGGCAACCCTCATCATGTTCCGTCCACCCTTCGGTCTAATGAAAACGGTGTTCTCCCTTGCTGCGAAAAGAGACATCTACAGTCCGAAGACCCTCGACAGGGCCAGTTCGGTGTGCACCACCTGTATTGGAATGGTCAAGGGCATGATTCTGAAAACTGCGCTGTCCTACCACATTCCCCTGGTGGCCTTCGGGTGGTCTCCGGGACAGGCGCCCATCAGCTCCTCCATCATGCAGACAAACCCGAGGCTCCAGAGGATATCACACCGAACTGTCCGGGACCCGTTGATTTCGCTTGCAGGGGATGCTATCAGCCCATACTTCCTCGGCGATGAGGATCTCACATCAGACATGTCCGTCTGGCCGGTGAATGTTCATCCCCTGGCGTTCATGGAATACGACGAGGAGATGATTTTTGACACCATCAGGTCCCTTGGATGGGTAAAACCAATTGATACCGATCCAAATTCCACAAACTGTCTGCTGAATGCCCTGGCAAATCATCTCCACAAGGAACGATTCTCATTTCACCCCTATGCATGGGAGATTGCCGGAATCGTCCGCTCCGGTTCCATGAGCAGGGAAGACGGCATGGAAAAGGTCTACCAGGATGAAGACATGAACATGGTGAGGCAGGCAGCTCAACGCCTAGGAATTGATATCGATTCCTGACGACGCTCTTTTTTCCGCAGGCCTGGTGATGAGTTTCGTGGGCTCCGCATTCTTCGTGTTGACTTCCTTGAGAAATCGTTTGAGCAGAATGTCTTCCGGGTCTTTCACTTTCTTCAGGGCCTGGGTAAGGTCGATCTTTCCTGCGGCATACGTTTCGTGGCCGCCTCCCTTTCCAATGCCGTGACAGATTTTGTGGGCGAGGATTCCTGCCATGTAATTCGGCCGTGTTGTTCGAATTGAGAAGAGCAGGCTTCCGTTGTGCTTGCCGTAGCACAGGCACCACCGGATCCCCTCCATCTGGATGAGTTCATCCGCAAACTCGCCGATCATCTCGGGCCATCCGATCATATCAAGCCGTGCAACAACCGCATCACCGTAAATCCTGGCATTATCAAGGACCGAGTACAGCTCAACGAAGTACTGCTTGGGCATTTCCGGGTGCTCGATTCGGGCGAGTTTTTTCTGAAGGATGAACGGGTACAGGAAGATCGAGGCCTTGATGTCTGCGTCTGTCGATTGTCTTCCCAGGTCCCTGGTATCTGATTTGATGCCGTAAAACAATGCCGTTGCAACCTTCCTGTCCACGGGAAGCCCCAGGAGCCGGATATACTGGGCAATGATCGTCGAAGTGCTGCCCATGTCCTTGGGGATGTCCATGTAATCAACCTTGGTGGATGATTTTCTCACCGGGTGATGATCGATCACGATGTTCGGCTTCACCCCGTTCGGGAGGAGAAGGTTTCCCGTATGCGGCTGGCAGTCCACCACGGCAACCAGTGAATAATTCCGGGGAGAGATTGAGGATATCGGCGTCATGTCGATATTCAGGAGCTTGACCATGCTCTGGTTTTCTGCACGTCCTATAATCCCGCTGTAGGCGATAATGGATGAAACTCCGCAGGTCTTCCTGAACAGGTACTTGAGACCGAAGGCCGCTGCTATGCTGTCTGGGTCAGGGTTTTCATGGGTTACGATGAGAACCTTCCTTTTCCCTTTCAGCAGAGACAGGAGTTTGTCTTCCAGCTCTTGTTTCGTCATGCCCTACCCCCTGATGCAAAAATCGTACGCATGATGCGCTGAGCCCTGTTGAAATGAGTCCCTTTCCAGTAGATGCGACCGCACGACGGGCATCTGGAAAAGGTCTCCTGGGTAAGATAGGTGTATTCCGGGACCAGGCCCTTTATGTCTTCCCGGGGCACAGCTTCGAGAAGGCTGTTGCAGAGGCTGCACCGTGAGAATGGTTTGAATCCCTTTCCCAGGTCAGCCTGCATTGAAAGCTCACGCAGCTGATCCAGCACTCTGTCACTTTGGATGACCACGGCACCTTCCTGTGTTGACATCGAACGCTTTCTCGTGAGCACGATCCGTTTTTCTTTTCGGGCAGCCCTCAGGCGTGTCCTATCCCATGTCCGCATATACTCAGTGTCGAACCCCAGTATCCTCAGCCACCGAGAAAGACGCCCCAGGTTCTGGTCACACAGAAAACGTGTCCCCTGGTCTGAATGCATCTCTGACATGATAAATTCCCCTGTCAGGCCCTATTGCCACCACATCAAACCGCATCTGAGCGCTGTTCAGATTGTTCTTCTTCACAAACACCTGTGAGGCCTGAATGATGCGTGCCTGCTTCCGTGCGGGCACCCATTCGAGGGGGTCGCCGAAGGAAGTTCCTGTTGCATACTTGACCTCGACGAAGACAAGGGTATTCTTCTCCATGGCTATGATATCGATCTCTCCTCTTCTCGCGTGAAAGTTCTTCTGAAGAATCCTGAACCCCTCTCTCGTGAGGTGGACACATGCGATCTCCTCTCCTTGTATTCCTTTTGCGCGGGTAGAACTACCTGACACCCCTGAAGCTCCTCCTGTGCAGGGGACATGGGCCGTACGTTTCTATGGCGCTGAGGTGTTCACGGGTGGGATAGCCTTTGTGTTGTGCAAATCCGTATTCAGGGTAAAGACGGTCCATCCGGGTCATATATCTGTCACGGGTAACCTTTGCGATGATACTGGCTGCGGAAATGGATGGCTCACAACAGTCTCCCTTGATGACCGGCGTGCACTCACACCCTAACGTCGGGGCGATGTTCCCGTCGATAAGGGCGTAGACGGGTTTCATCCTGAGATTCTCAACCGCTTCCTGCATTGCCTTGAGTGTGGCCTTCAGGATGTTCATTGAATCGATCACCCCGGCATCCACCATGGAAACTCCTATCCATACCTGGTCAGAGCAGGTAATCCGCTCGTAGAGATCTTCTCTCTTGTGTGCGCTGAGTTGCTTTGAATCACGCACACACGCCCGTAGTTCGAATCCCGGATGCATGATGACAGCAGCTGCGACAACAGGACCGGCGAGAGGGCCTCTTCCCGCCTCATCTATTCCGCACAGGGGCCAGTAACCCCGTGCAATGAGGTCTTCCTCGAGAGCCATCCTATCCACGGATTTCTTTGAGCCGTGCCGCCTTTCCTTTGCGTTCTCTCAAGTAGTAGAGTTTTGCCCTCCGTATCTTGGAGTGGCTGACAACTTCGATTTTTTCAACACTGGGGGCATGGATGGGGAAGACACGTTCCACTCCGACCGAATACGATTGTTTGCGAACAGTGATGCTCTCCCTGTTATTTCCCCGGTGTCGGGCGATAACGACCCCTTCGAATACCTGTGATCTCTGGCGGGATCCTTCCACAATTCGGGTTGAAACACGTACACGGTCACCGATTCGTATCTCGGGAAGATCCTGTTTCATCTGAGCCTTTTCGAATTCATCCACGATATTCATGTCTACCTCCCAATCATCCTGTCTAGTGCTATGGACACGGCAGAGCGTACGGACAAATGGTTGAACCCGTCGATGCCGTCAATCGGTTCGATGACGGCGTCGCATTCCTTGAGCATCCTCGGAGAGATTCCCCATCCCGTGCCGAACAACACGCAGATGTCTTCGCTGTGTGCCAGCGATCGTGCGTTCTCCCAGCTGATGCAGGGATCGAATCTCTGGGCAGATGTTCCTACCATACGTGCCCCTGTCTGCCGTTTTATTTCATCCATGTCCTTTACCAACCGTACGATCTCAAAGGCTTTCTTCCGCAACGGATTGTATTCACCGCCAAACCCGGTGAGCCAGTGATCCATGATCCTTTGGGCGAAATCCAACTGAGCCTGGTATGGGTGAACGATATAGAGCGTATCTAGGCCATATGTCAAGCACACTCTTGAGAGATCGTGCAGATCCAGATTCGTTATGGCTGTCGTGATTTCGTGGCCGTGCTTATCCTGGCATGGCCAGTGGAGAAGTCCAACGTACACCACCGAAGATCTCCCGTCGATTAACCCTTCTTGTCATTATCAGGATGCCCTGCATTAATCAAGGATCTTTCCAGGAGATCCGGCCTCGTCTGCCTGGTCTTGGCCAGGGCTTGTGCTCTTCTCCACTCCCTGATCTTTTCATGGTTTCCCGACAGGAGGACTTCGGGTACTGCAAGCCCCCTGTATTCACTGGGCCGGGTATAGTGGGGATGTTCGAGAAGACCGTCATAGTGTGAATCCCCTGTAGAAGTGGTGTCTCTTCCGAGGACTGAGGGAATAAGGCGTGCAACGGCATCTATGATCACCATGGCGGGAATTTCCCCTCCGGTGAGCACATAGTCACCTATGGAGAGTTCCTCGTCGACAAAAAGCTCTGTGACTCGTTCATCGACGCCTTCATAGTGTCCGCAGAGAATGGTGATGGTATCTTGAGAACTGAGTCTGAGAGCGTCTTCCTGCCTGAACGGGGCACCCCTGGGTGTCGTCAGAATCGTGTGTCCTCGCTGGGGGATATCTTCCAGTGCATGTGCAATGGGCTCGGGTTTGAGGATCATGCCACCCCCGCCGCCGTACGGCGCATCATCCACAACCCTGTGTGCCCCGAGACCGTATTCCCTGAGATCAATGATGGAAATCTCGAGGAGTCCCCTGGTGGCGGCCCTGGACAGAATGCTCTCTTCGAAAACACCCTTGAACATACCGGGAAAGAGCGTGATTACGTGAATGTGCATGATATTCCTTCTCAGTCGAGCAATCCCTCGAGGAGAGATAAATCGATTCTCAGGTACCCGTTCTCAATGGAGATCTCCTTAACGACGTCTTCCGTGGCAGGGATGAAGTAGCGCTTGTCTCTGTTCACGATGTACACGTCATTGCTCCCCGTGGGAAAGATCCCCACGATGTCACCGATGTCGTTTCCCTCCATGTCCACCACGTTCAGGCCGATAAGATCGGCCCAGTAGTGTTCATCATTGCCCACAGGAGGGAGCTGATCTCTTTCGATGTAGAGGATCTCTCCTTTCAGACGCTCCACCTGCGCCCGACTCGAGATTCCTTCGAGCTCTATGACGAGCGATCCCTTTGACTGTATGCAGGAGAGCACGTTCAGAGGAAGTCCGGACTTCCCGATAATCAGGGTGGAATAGGTTTGGAACTGGTGAAAAGACTCCCCGTAGGGTAGTATCTTGATCTTTCCGGTGAGACCACTGGGGCCGTGAATCTGGGCGATCTCGATGAGATCACGCTTCATTTATTCTATGATTTCCAGCACCGCCCTCTTCTTGATCTTTGTGGATGCTGCAGTGAGGAGTGTTCTCATTGCCCGGGCGGTGCGTCCCTCTTTGCCGATCACCTTTCCCAGATCTGATTTTGCGACCCTCAATTCAATAACAGAGGTGACCTCGCCCTCAACCTCGGAAACCTTCACTTCTTCAGGATTGTCAACCAACGCCTTTGCGATGTACTCGATTAGCTCTCTCATGATTACCCTCGTTCAACGAAATTTTACAATCGGATCAGATTGAATGTCCTTTGTCTTTTATGAGTTTCTTCACTGCAGGGGTGAGCTGACCGCCGTTCTTGGTCCACTCCTTGATTCTCTCGATATCGAGTGTGATACTTTCCGGTCTTGTCTTCGGGTTGAAATGACCAACGATCTCGATGAACCTGCCATCCCGTTTGGACCTCGAATCAGCGACCACTATTCTGTAGAACGGTTTCTTTTTTGAGCCTCCGCGTGTAAGTCTGATACTCACTGCCATGTGTTTTGCATCCCCCTTGTACGGATAATGAGTAGATTCACTTATATTACATGTCAGAAGCTTGTCAAGCTCTTAATCCTTCAGTGTTCCCTACCCGTATTGACTCTCAGATGCGCTTCCCGCAAGCCCCGGTGATGTTCATATTCCGTGAAATTTTCTCTCGATGACGACCGCTATCACATTGACCATCTTCTTTTCTGTGTGGTACTGACTGGTCAGGTCATCTGTTTTGGATGCAGGATCGAATGAATGGGAGGGAAAAGACCTGCGTGATGGTGAACTGGTCATGACATGGTCCGGCATGGATTCGAAAGAGGAAATCGTATCGAGATTTTCCCGGTATGTCTCGAGTGGCAAGGCCGATTTTTTCTCCTCTATAGGCATCGACTTCGTCTTCGGCAGGAGAGAAGGGCCGTATGTCTGGGACGCCACGTCTTCGAATCGCCTCATCAACTGTCATTGCAACGGTGGAGTCTTCAACCTCGGACACGCACACCCCAGGATCATCCATGCACTCAGACAGAGTCTCGAGGAACTGGATATCGGAAATCACCACCTCATCAGCGAACAGCGTTCCCTCCTTGCAGAAAGGCTGGCACAGCTCACCCCCGGGGACATCCGGTATACAGTGTTCGGCGTTGGCGGTGGTGAGGCGATCGATACTGCCATCAAGCTTGCCCGTGGGTATACATCAAGAGCCAAGATCATTTCTGCAATCGGCGGGTACCACGGACACACAGGCTTTGCCCTTGCCACCGGCGACAGCAAATACCGGGACCCCTTCGGCCCCCAGACCCCGGGGTTTGTCCAGGTTCCCTTCGGTGATGCAGAGGCGCTGGAGAAAGCCCTCGATGACGATACCGCAGCAATCATCTTCGAAACCATACCGGCTACCTCTGGAATACCCATACCGGAAACGGATTTCTACCCCCGTGTCCGGGAACTTTGTTCGTCAAAAGGTGCACTGCTGATCATTGATGAAGTACAGACAGGCCTTGGAAGAACCGGCAGACTCTGGGGGATCGATCATTATGCCGTTGTCCCGGATATCATGGTCATCGGCAAGGGTCTTTCCGGGGGTATCTACCCCATGAGCGCAACGTGCTTCAAACCTGAGCTTGAGACCTTTTTCCACGACCACCCCTTCATCCACATATCCACGTTCGGAGGCGCAGAGGTGGGGTGTCCCGTTGCCATGAAGGTACTGGAAGAGTCATCCCGTCCTGAATTTCTCGCGCACGTTGAACGGCTTGCCGCTCTCTTCAGGGAAGAATTCCATGACCTGAAGACCAGGCATCCAGAGATCCTCGTGGGCTTGCGCCAGCTCGGGCTCATGATGGGCATCGAGATGGTGGACGATCTCTGTGGTCCGGTCATGTCGAAGGCGTGTTTCGACAACGGGGTCCTGAGTGTCTATGCAAACAATAACACCAGGGTAAGCCAGCTTCTCCCTCCCCTAATCATTACCGAGGACATCGCATATGAGATCATCGAGCGTGTTGACAAAGCCCTCGATGAAACCAAGAGGTTCCTCGGGCTCGCCTGAGGATGCACGAATGATTCAAGACCGCATAGATGTTGGTATCCTGGAGAGATTCGAAGCGGGCCTCAATCCTGCCAGACCAGATGAAAGCACCATACCTGCCCGGATCATCGGCTATGGCGAGATCAGCACGATCTTTGAGATCCTGGAAAGCTCTCAGCAGGGCCTCGCATACAAGCGTCTTCCGATCTTCTACACCAAGGATGAAATGGACCAGTACGAACCGCTCTTCATGGAGTACAACAGGGTTCTTCGCCATGAGATCGGTATCCCGGTTCCGGACCATGCATCCATACGAATACTTCCTCAACGGGGTAATCTCGTGATCTACAATGTTCAGGAAAAACTCCCGCCTGAATCAATAGGCAACCAGATCATCCACAGAAGTGATGACGAATCGGTCGGTATGCTCCTGGAATGCATACTCGAAAAGCTCCTGGACGTATTTTCCTACAACCAGAAGGGAGACAGGATCACTCTCGGAATCGACGGCCAGATCTCGAACTGGGCAGTCAAGGGTTTTTCGGCCTCTTCACCAGTGGTTACCAGAGGTTGCGAACTCATCTATTTCGATACGAGCACCCCGCTCATGAGGATCAACGGGAAGGAACAGATCAATCCGGATTTGTTCCTGAGGAGTGCGCCGTCGTTTCTCGTCTGGATCATCAAGCTGCTGTTTCTCAACGATGTGCTCACCAGGTACTATGACTTCAGACTCGTTGTTATCGACCTCATTGCGAACCTCTTCAAGGAACAGCGGAAGGACCTCATTCCCGCGTTCATTGATCGTGCGAACGGGTTTTTCTCTACACACGCCGCATCGTTCGATATCAGTCCCATCACCCTGAAGGAAATCAGGGCCTATTACCGGGAAGATGCCATGATATGGAGGCTCTACCTTGCACTGCGCAGGCTCGACCGCTTCCTGACCACGACTGTCCGGAAAAAACCCTACGTGTATATCCTGCCCGGTAAAATCACCAGGTGACGCCAGCGGCGACTTCTGTGCGGAAACCCTGCGGTCAGGGCATGAAGTAGAGAACGTACACCGACACAATGAGACAGGAAAGGCCGACAAATCTCAGGAAAGAGGCACGCTCGGGCTTCCTGATCCAGTTGCTGACAGGTCTGAACCACCCTTGTGTGCCGGCGTCGCACGCATCGTCAGCATCGCACTGAAGCCTGCCGGTGAAGAATAAGAATTCGAATCCAATCAAAAAGAGAACCAGACCCACAGTTATTCGTGCCACACAGGCCTCCTTTTTCGACGTGTATACCTACCCGCTCCGGGATGAATTGTTTTCCCCTGCGGGCTGTAAATGAGCCCTATTGCACAGCCTCTGCGAGCTGCAGGATCTCCATGGGCAGTTGCATGTTCAATGCCGTGAGCTGTTTCGTATCCACGAGGATTTTCAGGTCATCCTGCTTGAGGATCGGCAGTATAGAGGGATCAGTGCTGTCCTTGAGGATCTTGACTGCCTGCTGACCGGAGAGACTGCCGATGGTCCCGAAATGTGATCCTATGTACAGGAGAGCTCCCGGCACCTTCATGAGGGCAAAGCTGATAACAGGGATCTGTTTTTCCAGGGAAATCTTCATGAGCTCCTTCGGCGCCTCGTAGCCTCTCAGCCCGTAATAGGTATCCAGTGGAACGGCAAATGCCTGTGCGCCCTGGCCAAGAAGCTCTGTCACGCCAGGGGCGATGGGATCGGATTTCCCCACTTCTTTCGAGAGAAATGTTATCCCAACCTCTGGTGCATATTTCTTGGCCTCTTCCACATGTGCCACTGCATTGTCATCATCCGAGTGAACAATCCCCACTGTCGTTATCTCGGGGAAAGCAAGTTTTACAATCTGGAGAGCATCCTTCATATTCATGTACAGGGTGGCACCGGTGCACCCTTTCCCGGCATCCGTCAGCGAAGGGCAGCCTGCGGCCTCCGGGATCGCGACAGCGGTGAAAACGAGGGGAATGCCGGCGTCAGTGATCTTGTCCCGTGAATATTTGGTTGCAGGGGTGCCGATGGTGAGCACGAGGTCCGGTTGTGCGTCAACAATGCGGGATGCCTCTTTCTTTATCCGCATCAGGACACCGATCTTGCTCCAGAGCCCCCCCTTCTCTACGTCAAAATCTATGATCGCCCTGTTGACAGAAAGGTTCTTCCCTTCAATGATGCCGTTCTGCTCAAGTTCATTGAAGAAATAATCATATGCCTGCTGGTACGGTTCGATGGCGGTAACCTGCAGCACTTCGACCCTGTAGTTCTTCTCCTGAGCGAAAATCACTGATGAAAGCACGGTGACAACGAGAATGCAAAAAACCACTCCACATACCTTTTTCATCTCTTCCCCCTCTTGCGTTATGGTATCGTACAGCTCAAAGATCTGTCTATGGAACCGCATTTCATCCTGTATCGGTATCTAAGTATATCCGATTGGAAGAAAGAGTCAAATAGTGATGCGTGCGACATACCCGTTAGTTCCCTCGGAAGAAGTTTGATATTATGCAGACTTCCCGAAGGAGGTTGATGCTTTTCGAGCCTTGTCCAGGTATTCCTGCTGCCGTGCGAAGTGTTCCTTCAGGAACTGCCCCGTGTACGATCCCGGGATCTCGGTGATCTCTTCCGGACTCCCCTGTGCAACGATGTGGCCGCCCCTGTCTCCCCCTTCCGGACCGAGATCGATGACATAGTCTGAGGACCTGATGATATCGAGGTTGTGTTCTATCACGACAACGGTATTCCCCTCATCCACCAGCCGATGCAGCACGATGAGGAGCTTGTTGATATCGTCAAAGTGCAGACCTGTCGTCGGTTCGTCGAGTATGTACAGTGTCCTCCCAGTGGCTCGTTTGGAAAGTTCCCGTGCCAGTTTTGTCCTCTGCGCTTCCCCTCCGGAGAGCGTTGTGGCGCTCTGCCCGAGCTTTATGTAGTCCATCCCCACATCGATGAGGGTCTGGAGTTTCCGCTTTATCCTCGGGACCGCATCAAAGAGTTCAAAGGCCTGGCTCACGGTCATATCGAGAACATCTGCAATGGACCTGCCCTTGTACCTTATCTCCAGGGTCTCATCGTTGAAGCGTTTGCCCTGGCACTGATCGCACAACACGTACACGTCCGGCAGAAAATGCATCTCTATCTTGATGAGACCGTCTCCCTGGCAGGTTTCGCACCTGCCTCCCTTCACATTGAAGCTGAACCTTCCCGGTTTGTATCCGCGCACCTTTGCATCCGGAAGAAGCGAGAAGAGTTCCCTGATGAGTGTAAACACACCTGTATAGGTCGCAGGGTTGGATCGTGGGGTCCTGCCGATGGGACTCTGGTCCGCGTTGATGACCCTGTCGATATGCTCAATACCCGTGATGGAATCAGCATTGACCGATGCGCTCCTGGATCCGGCAAGGGTCCTTGAAAGGTACGGGTAGAGGGTGTCGATGATGAGGCTCGATTTCCCGGAGCCTGAAACGCCTGTCACACAGGTGAATACCCCGATGGGAACATTCACATCTACAGCTTTCAGATTGTGCGTCCTGGCAGCGTGTATTCTGATATGTGCACCTCGTGACTGTCGTCTCTTTTGCGGGACATGGATGGTTGTTCTCCCTGAGATATATTTTCCTGTCAGGGATATCTCACTGTGTTCCAGATCATCGGGGCTCCCCTGGAACACGATGCGTCCGCCCAGTTCACCTGCACCGGGACCCATGTCGATGACGTGATCCGCCGCGCGTATGGTGTTCTCATCGTGTTCCACCACGATGAGGGTGTTTCCGAGATCTCTCAGGTGCTTCAGTGTATTGATAAGACGTTCGTTGTCCCGCTGGTGGAGCCCGATGGTCGGCTCGTCGAGGATGTACATCACCCCCATGAGTGCCGATCCGATCTGCGTGGCAAGCCGAATACGCTGTGCTTCTCCGGAAGAGAGCGTCCCTGCCGAACGGTCCAGGGTGAGGTACCCGATGCCAACGGACGTGAGAAATCCCAGACGATCCCTGATCTCTTTGATGAGTCTGCGTGCAATCTCTTCCTCCTTCTTGCTCAGATGGAGGCTGCTGAAAAATGAGATGAGGTCGTCGACGCCAAGGGTGGTAAGGTCGAATATGTTCTTCCCGCCGATGAATACGTGGAGAACTTCCTTCTTGAGCCTGGCTCCCTGGCATCCGGGGCAGACCATGTTGTTCAGAAATCGCGAGATTTCGCTGCTGATCTCTCCGGTCTCGGTTTCGTTGAGTCTCCTGGTGAGATTGGGGATCACTCCCTCAAAGGGGGCGGTATAGGTTCCTGCTGATTCACTGCCGTAGAGGATGGTCTGTTGAACATCACTATCCAGGTCTTCAAACGGTGTATTCACCTCGAATCCCAATGTTCTGCCCAGGTAGCGGATCAGCCTCGATGCAAACTTGCCCGGAGGCACACCCCAGGGTACGACAGCCCCCTCCATGAGGGATTTGCTTGGATCGGGGATGACAAGGTCGGGATCGATCTTGAGCAGCACACCGAGCCCGTGGCACACCTCGCACGCCCCGTGGGGGTTGTTGAAGGAGAACATGCGGGGAGAGATCTCGGGAAACGAGATGTTGCAGACCGGGCAGCTGTAATGTTCGGAATAGATGGAGACAGAACCCGAAGTGTCTTCGATTTTCAGGATCCCACCTGAGAGCCGGATGGCGATCTCGATGGAATCCAACAGACGGGTCATGATTCCCTCTTTTATTACGATCCTGTCAACCACGACCTCGATGGTGTGTTTTTTGTTCTTGTCCAGGTGCGGGATCTCCTCGATGTCATACGACTCCCCATCGACGCGTATTCTGACGAACCCGTCCCGGGCAAGTGTCTCCAGGAGTTTCGTATACTCACCTTTCCTTCCGGTAACAACGGGGGCATACAGGATCACCTTGGTTCCTGGACCTGATGAATACACAGCCTGGGCCATCTGCTGCACGGTCATTGATTCAATGGGTCGGCCGCAATTCCAGCAGCGGGGGGCTCCAATACGAGCAAACAGGACTCTGAGGTAATCGTAGATCTCGGTAATAGTCCCTACGGTCGATCGTGGATTGTTCGATGTGTTCTTCTGTTCTATGGCGATAGCTGGTGAGAGCCCTTCAATGGATTCCACCTGGGGCTTCGACATCTGCTCGAGGAACTGCCGGGCATATGCACTCAATGACTCGACGTACCTCCTCTGTCCTTCGGCATAGAGGGTATCAAAGGCCAGAGAAGATTTTCCCGACCCGGAGACACCGGTAATCACAACGAATTTGTTGCGCGGTATTCGTACGTCGATCCCCTTGAGATTGTGCTCGCTCGCACCCTTTATTTCTATGAAATCCTTCATGGCTTGTGACTGTTCTTCAGAAATGAACCACTAGCAATCATGTCATCACCCTGTTTCGGCTGCTCTTTGGGAGGATGTCTTCTCCATACCCTCTCTGTGTTGAATGTTGCGTGACTCCCCTGAGTTTTCCTAGAGGTAGATACCGATAAAATGATCCGTCATGATCCTCTTCAGCCAGTGATCGAAAGCCTCCTGCCGTGATTTTGTCTCCAGTATCTGGGTGATTTCTTCCTTCACGTCTTCGAGGCTCTTGTGCCCGATGATCCCTTTTTCCTGAACCTGGTAGATTATGGAGAAATCGTTGATGTCTATGGGGCCCACGATATCACCAGGATTGGCATCCACAAGGGCCTCCTTTGCTGCTTGTGAAAGCTGGGTGATGGCAACCCACCCGATATCGGAACTCCCTGAACCGAGGATATCCGAGTACTCGCGGGCAGCGTCGTCGAAATCTCTGCCCGAGCGAAGCTCTTCGATGGCTTTGTGTGCCTTCTCCCTGTTCTCCTTGAAGAGAATCTGCTTGAGGTGGAGCGATTTTCTCCCCGTATAGGTATCGCTGTTTTGATAGTATGACTGGATCATGCTTTCAGTTACAACGACACGGGACTTGACCATCATGTCCATGAGTGTGGACTTCATGACCAGCGATGTTGCACTCGCAATATCTGTTCCCGTCTGGGCGGCGACTTCCTGGGCTTCATTGAGCTCGACAGCCGGAAGACCGAGTGACTTGTAGATCTTTTCCACAATGAGATCCTCCACCATGAGCTGGAGTACCTGGTTCTTCATGGACCTGTCCTGCTGGGGAATCCCGAGGTCTCGCATCTTGCTCTGGAGATCCGAGTACATGATGACCCTGTCGTCAACAACGGCAACAATGCCGTCGACCATCTCTGCATGGGCTGAAGAAACCCACAGCATGACACAGAGAAGAAGAGCGATGGAAAGAATGTTATCCGTGTACCGATAGAGCATTGATCTCATCCCAGTTTACCTCTATGGCATAGTGTGTCTTGAGCTCGTCGATCCACTGCGCATAGCGGACCTCGAATTGTTCATCAGTGAGCTTTTCCCGTATTTCGTCAGCCACCTCATCGAAGGGACGCGTTCCTGGGGCGATCCTCCTCGCAACGAAGAAGATATGGTAGCCCCGCTGGGTCTCGATGATGTTTGAGTACCGACGCTCTGGAATGGAGAATACCACATCCTCGACCTCCTTTGGTAGCTCCCCCTTTGCGAAGACCCCCATGAATCCGAGATCATCCTCGGCTGAATCACTGTACTGTCTGACCACCTGGGCCAGGGGGACCCCAGATCTGAGCATGGCAAGGGCCTCTTTTGCGTGCTGGTGGTTTTTCACGAACACGTGGTAGATTTCCACGCTCGTCGGCCTGTAGAATTCCTTGGCATTCTTGTCATAGTATTTTTTTTCCTGTTCATGAGAGATGGATATGCTGCTTCGTACCGCCTTGTCCACTGTCTTGTTGATGATGGCGCGGGTCCTGACAAACGCTCTGATATCGTTCATATTCCTGCATTCCTCGGTGAGAACATGCTCGAAGTCCTGCTTCTTCATCCCATCCAGGAACCCGTGCACTGCCACATCTACTTCTTCATCCGTGACCGCGATGCTGTTTTCCTGTGCATACATGAGGATCAGCTGCTCTTCGATCAGATTGTCCACGATCATGGGCTTCATTGTGTGCAGCACCTCACCGGAAGAAATCATGGATTCTTCAGTGAAGCGTTCCAGACGTGATCTGAGGGTTTCCCTGTCTATGCAGACATCCCCGATCCTGATGCAGCAGGTGGGCTGGAAGGCATCACACCCGGCCAGTATCATGTTCAAAAACAGTATACAGGATATCGCGTATCTCATGTGCAGCATTGCTCGAACCCAAGGGGAGCTCCACGATCCCTTCGGGGTAGAGCTTCCCTTTCCTCGTGTTTACCACTCCGATGATTTTTTTCAGATCAAGTATGCTATCACGGGCTACGTATAACCTCAATCGATTGTTGACCTTCTCGATCTTTCTCAGTCTCAGTCGTCTCATGACATCTCTGATCTGGGCAATGATCAAAAGGATCTTCATTGGTTCAGGCATAGGGCCGTAGAGGTCTGTGAGCTCTTCTGCGATGAGCCCCAGTTCGTCGTGACCCGCCGTGAACAGTCTTCGGTACAATCCAAGCCTCAGGTGCTGATCAGGGCAATAGTCTTCAGGCACATAGGCATCAACGTCGAACCTGATCTCGGGATCGATCTCGGGCTGGGGAAGCCTGCCCTGGAGTTTGTCGACTGCTTCCTTGAGCATCTGCTGATAGAGTTCGTACCCGATGGCTGTGACGTGTCCCCACTGGGCCTTCCCCAGAATATCTCCCACCCCCCTGATCTCCATGTCTCTGAGGGCCATCTGAAATCCTGCGCCCAAAGATTCATACTCCTTGATTGCAGAGAGTCTTTTCTGCGCATCTTTTGTGATCTGCCCGAATTCTGGCATCAGCAGCAGGGCATACCCCTTGAGTTTCGACCTTCCCACTCTCCCCCTGAGCTGGTAGAGGTCTGCCAGACCGAACTTGTCGGCCCTGTTGATGACGATGGTGTTGGCGCTCGGGATATCGATCCCCGAGCTGATGATGGCAGAGGTCACGAGCACAGTGATGCTCCGATCGAGGAATCCGCCCATGACACGGTTGAGCTGTACTCTGGACATCTGTCCATGGGCAACGCCAACCCGTGCTTCGGGGCACAGCGAGCGGATATGACGTGCCATGCCCTCGATGGTGGAGACCGTGTTGTGAACGAAAAATACTTGCCCCCCACGAACAAGCTCGCGGTGGATTGCATGGCGAATGGCCTCATCGTCGAAGCGGGAGATCACTGTTTCGATGGATTTTCTTTCAGCGGGGGGTGTTTCTATGATGGACAGGTCCCGAATACCGGAAATGGCCATGTTCAGCGTTCGGGGGATGGGGGTTGCCGTGAGCGTCAGGATGTCCACTTCTGATCGAAGTGCCTTGATCCGCTCCTTGTGCCTGACCCCGAACCTGTGCTCTTCATCCACGATGAGCAGGCCGAGGTCTCTGAACTTCACCTTGTCCGAAAGCAGTGCATGCGTGCCGATGACGATATCCACCTTCCCCGTCTCGAGATCGACGATGATCTCCTTGTTGGATGCAGAACCCATCATGCTCGAAAGTGCTTCCACCCGTATGGGCCAGGGTGACATCCGTTCCCTGAATGTGGTCAGGTGCTGCCGTGCAAGGAGTGTCGTCGGTACGAGCAAAGCAGCCTGCCTGCCGGACATGACGGCAACGAAGGCGGCTCGAAGAGCAACCTCGGTCTTCCCATACCCCACGTCGCCGCAGACGAGTCTGTCCATTGGCTGGGCTGAGGTCATGTCAGCATACATATCTCCGATGGCCTTCAGTTGATCTTCTGTCTCATCGTACGGGAACGACTCTTCGAACTCCTCGATGATTCCCTGGGCAGTATCGTAGGTCTTCCGTGAGCTCATCTCCCTCTTTGCGTAGACCGCAAGGAGTTCGCCGGCCAGTTTTGCGACAGACTCCTTTGCCTTTTTCTTTGCATGGCGCCATCTGGCGCCACCGAGCTTGTCGATCGTGAAATGATCCACATCGCCGATATACCGCTGGAGAAGAGAGAGACGATAGACCGGTACATAGAGCTTGTCTCCCCCGAGATATTCCATGAGGATGAAATCTGTCTTGACGCTGTCCCGTTCGAGCCGCACCACGCCCTTGAATATGCCGATGCCGTTATCTCTATGAACGACAGGGTCGCCTTCCTTGAGCTGGGTGAATGGATTCAGCAGTGCCAGACCGGATGGTGCCTTCTTCCTTCTCCGCCTCGTGCCGAAGACCTCGTCCGAGGAGACGAGGGCAATGCCGAATTCAGGCAGTGTGAATCCTGTAGAGATCGATCCGTGGACCAGATGGATGTTTCTCCCCCATCCCCCATGTCTCAGGATTGACCGGGAGCTGCATGAGCTGGTGCTGATGCCTCTCCTGACCAGTGCATACTCGATCCGTTCAGCGATCATTTCTGAGCTCGCAAAGACGAATACATCGAACCCTTCTTTCAGGAGCGAATCCAGCTTGTCCAGTGCAGAGTCTGCCGTACGAGTTGAGGCTGGCTCGGAAAAGAGGCGAGTGAAGGCGACATCTCCGGATGAACTGCTCACGCCAGCGGAAATCCTTGCCTGAAATCGTTCGACAGAGGAGAGGAATTTCTCCCTGCCGATGAATACTTGTTCAGGATCAGGGAATGACCGATTTCTCTTCACTGCCCTCTCGTGGGAATTCGTGTACAGGGCCTCGGTGTCATCCCAGAGACGAGCGAGAGTCTCCTTGTCGGGCGTGACGATACATGATGCGGCCGGGACGTAGTCGAAGAGGGTCGATTCCTTCTCGTAGAACAGGGATATGAAGGATTCGATCCCCGGGGTGTAGATCCCCTGCTCCATGTCCTCGACCATGCGTATGAGCTGCGTGTCTTTCATCCTTTTGAGGTGCTGCCGGGCGTTCTTCATGTGTGTGTAATCCAACAGAACTTCGTCTGACGGCATCACGAGGATTGAGGTGCACTCAGCCCGTGACCTCTGGGATGCAACATCGAACTGCCTGATGCTGGTAATCGTGTCTCCAAATGTATCGATTCGCATCGGCAGATCCATGCCTGGAGAAAAGATATCAATGACAGAGCCCCTGATGCTGAACTGCCCCACGTCATCGATGAGGGCCTCCCGGGTATATCCCATGAGGAGAAGGGTTCGTGCGAGATCTTCACGATCGATCTCGTCGTCCTGGCGGATCATGATCAGGGATGCTGCAAGATCATCCGGGACGATGGTGAACGGCAGAAGGGCCTGAACCGGTGCAATGACTATGCACGGCGTCCGTGTGGAGAGCCTGAAGAGTGTCTCGATCCTTCTGGCCATGATCTCTTTTGAAGGACTGTCGTCCTGGTATGGCCGCACATCGAGACATGGGAACACGCACACGGGTTCCTGCCCGAGGAATTCCGTCAGATCCTGCTGGGTCTGGTACATCTCGTCGGCATCCTCCACGATCCAGAGGATGGTCCGTGCTTCACTGATGAAGCGCGCAGCGACGACGAGTGATTTCAGGGAGGCCGGGTACATCCCGATGGATCTGGATGTGCTGAGTCTGTCCAGAAGTGTAGTCATTTCAGGTGAGCACCACCTCGAACGGGGAATCAGCGACTCGATCGTTCATACCGGCTACTGCGAGAATGGTATCGCCTGAGAGGAGAACTGGCCAGACATGCCGGAGAGAGGAGGAAACACCTGCACTCCGAAGGACCTCGAAAACCTTTTTTCCCTGGATCCTGTCACCCGGGAGAGCAGATCTGAGAACTGTTCGCTCACTGGTGTCCGGCAGAGATCTGATTCGTACTGCTTGCCTGACCGGGTCCAGGGAATAGGTCCCCGGCGAAGGGATGTGGATCTGGTAATAGGGACCTCTCCCGGCATGTCTGAAGATGACCATATCCTCATCCACGGATACACGAAGTTTTCTTCTGAGTGTGTGTGCACGCCTTTCACCCCGAAGCACAGAGAGAAGACTGTCCACCTGGAGGGAATCTATGCCCCTTGGTTCATCGAGCATGGAGGCAGCGACATCGATGATAAACCGTCTAAGTACGGCATCATGGGCCTTCACGAGGCAATCCCTCCTGTATGCACGGATGATCCCCCAGTCGAGCGTACATGCCTGTTCCTGAAGGTGTTTCACAAGTGCATCTACAATCAACCCTTCCTGACGGGCGATGCCCGACAGTCGGAAAATGGACTCGACCGTGCCTGGATTGATCTTTTTCATGCGGGGCAGAATCTCGTGCCTGATGAGATTCCTCGCTCGATTCGTGTCTGTGTTGGAACTGTCCTCCACATAGGGGATCCTGTTCTTCACGGCGAAAGAATGGATGTCTTCCCGTTTCATGTCCAGCAGGGGGCGGATGATCCCCCCCTCTGTGGTATAATCCATGCCGGCCAACCCTCTTATTCCCGATCCCCTGATGATCCTGTAGAGAATCGTCTCCGCCTGGTCGTGCATTGTATGTCCTGTTGCAGCGACCCTGAACCCGAATTTTTTCATGCACCCATGGATCGCCTCATATCTCCTTTTCCTCGCTTCCTCTTCGAGATTCGGGGAATCCGGGTTCATGCGAAGTTCGTAGAGATACGACTTCAGTGACAGCCTGCGGCAGGTATCCAGAACGAATCCGGCATCACTGGCCGACGCCTTCCCGCGTAGCCCATGTTCAACATGCACAACCCCGAGCCTGAGATTCAGGACCGGTGCAGCCCTTCTCATGAGTTCCAGCAGCACCATTGAATCAATGCCGCCCGAACAGCAAACGAGCACTGAATCCCCGTCCTTCACTGAGCATGGTCCTGTGAGCGTTCCAAGGAAATGATCGATCATTGATGAATTCAATAGTACCACACGAATTCATGGTCAAGCGCAAGGTTGAAACCACGCTGCTGAGGACAATTCAGTACTGAGAGTTCACATGCGTAGATGTCAAGATTCAGATCTTCATGTCGAGAGTGCACACATGACAATCAGTGCTCGAGCAGACACAAAGGCCAATTTTTTGAAAGGCCTTGAGCATCTTCTCGTTGTCTTCCCAGATGTATGCCCTCATGCCCTCGAAGTGCAGGTCTCTCGCGATTTGGGCCATTCGCCTGATGAGAAATGTTCCGATTCCCTTGTTCTGCCACAAGGGATGTACAATGACTGCAAACTCGCACACCTTCTCGATATCAGAATCCTCATCAGGAGCGATGTGAGCCACGGCAACAACAGTTTCCTGTCTCCCGTTTCTGTACGAAACGACGAGGCCCATGGAACTCCGGTAATCAACATTCACGAGAGACTGCGCCTGAGAGTGATGGAGGGAGTTCATGTTCATGAGAAATCGGTAAAATTTCTCATCGCAGCTCAACGTGTAGAAAAGATTCTGCACCTCCCGCTCGTCGGTGATTCTGACCGGGCGGATTTCGAGAGCCTTGCCATCGAGTTCCACCGTGTCTTCATACCGGTACGGATAGAGTGAATCCTCCGGCGGGAGCACCTGATCCTGGAAAATATATCTCAGACGCTTTGCCTCATCCAGGAGCCATCTCCTGAATCTCGGGTGAGCGATCGTGATCAGAGACAGTGCGCGTTCCCGTATGGATTTTCCAAAGAGATCCACGCAACCATATTCAGTGACGACGTGTCCAATATCTGCCTGGGTTGTGATGATCCCAACCCTGTTTTCGCTGAAATCCGGCACGATTCGCGAAAGGGAGTAGTCTCGGGACGTCGATCTCAGAGCGATGATCCCCTTCCCTCCACTGCTGAACACAGCCGATCGATTGAACACGGAATGCCCGAGCATCCCAAAGTGTCCCCCATGTTCGTTCAGACCGATGCATGCCTGCCCTGTGAGATCGATCTCGAGGGCCCCGTTTATGGCTACGAACTTCTCGTGGTGCTGGATGATCTTGGGATCGCATATGGTGGAAAACGGTTTCATCACCACGGTGGGATTGTTATTCACGTAATGAAAAAGCTTATCTGTACCGATGCACAGGGATCCTGTGAAAGATGCTGTACCATCTGTTCTGTCATTGTTCCTGATCACACCGGAGTCTGCAAGATCTACCATGTTATCGGTGATGATCTCCGAGTGAATCTCGATATCCCTCTTGTTCCGGATTGACTTCAGGGCTGCATCGGGGATCCTGCCGAAACCTACTTGAATGGTTGATCCGTCCTCGATGAGCCTTGCGATGTTGAGACCTACCTGCTGTGTTTCTGGATCGGGTTCTTCAAAAGCAAAGCTCACCAGAGGCTCGTCGTGTTCCACAATATAATCGATCTGATCAATGTGGATACGTGTATCGCCGAAGGTTTTCGGCATGAATCTGTTCACCTGAGCAACCACCATGTCCGAATGCTGGATAACGGCCCGCAGGCTTTCCACTGAGATCCCGAGGTTCATGTATCCCGCTTCGTCGGGCTGACTCACCTGGATGAGTGCGGTGTTGATCTTTATGCATCCACGCTCGAAAAGGTTCTCCATGCCGTCGGTGGACAGCGGTATGTGATCTGTATCTCCCTGGGCAAATGCCTTTTTCATACCGGGGGGAACAAAGAACGACCGGATTCGAAACCGTGCCCCGTACTCACCGCCGAAATCTGCATACGTCCTGAGGGGGACTGCAGTGTACACCTGGACATCGGAGATGGACGTATTGTCAAAGAGGAGACGTTTTACCAGGAATTGCGGCTCAGCACAGCCTGAGGCAATGTAGACGCTCGACCCCGAGGGGATGACATCCTGTATCATATCAGGAGCGACATTTTTTCCGTCAAATCCTTCCATACCGGAGATCCCAACTTCCTGTACAGATCAGTAAATGCCGGCTTCACATCCTGCTGCAATGGTCTGGCCCATCTCTCTGCAGACCTCAAGGACCTCGTGGGTGATATCTCCTTTGGCTATGATCGGTTCGTACACCTGTTTGAACTGATACCCTCTGCAGATACGCTCAATGCTCCTGAGCGCACCCGATCCATCATTCCCTGCATTGATGAAGATGACACACGGTTTGCGAAAGACCCTTCCGCGTGCAGATTCGTACGTCCGGTCGAAGAAGTCCTTGACCGCGCCGGACATGTACCCAAAATACTCAGGAGACCCGATGGCGATACCATCGCATGCGAGCAGGTCTTCAAGGGTGGCTTCACAAGCTTCTTTGAAGTTTGCCCTGACACTTTCGATGGAATTGACCCCATCTGCAACCGCCTCTGCCATCTTTCTGTTGTTTCCTCCCTGCGAGTGGTACACAATCAGTATAGTCGTCATATCGTCACGTTCACTGTAATGTATTACCCGTTTCTTCCTGATGCGTTCGCGTCTTTTTCTCTTGCCCTGTATGACACGGTCCGGCAAACACGTCCCTGTCGGGTTTTCACTCATCGTCGGATCCAGCAGCAAGGATGCTCTCCATGGCAGAATCACCTCACTGATTTCCTTATGCCTTGTGTTGCCCATGAATTCAAGTATTCAAGATTGTTCTTTCCAAGGAGAATGTTTACTCGGGCATGGGAACCGTGCAATATAGACACGGAGAATTACTGAGGCGAAAGGATGATCCCAGATCAGATGAAGGTGCTCTTTGCAAGCGATCTTCACGGGAAGAGGGAACTCTACGAAACGCTCTTCAGGACCGCTGAAAACTTGGCTGCCGATCTTGTCATCCTGGGCGGGGATCTTTTTCCCTCCTGGATTCCAAACCCGATCACGCTGATCAGGGGAACCGTCGAGTTCGGAAAGGACCTGGATGATCAGATTGCTTTTCTCAAGGACTATCTCTCCCCTGCCCTGAGCCGATTCCTGGATAAGCACCCTGACATGCGTCTCCTGTACATACCAGGAAACCACGACTGGACAGCCACCATGGATCTGTTCAAGGACATGCTGCCCGATGCGTCCTGCCTTCACCTCAGGGAGGTGATCCTCGAGGGACATGTATACATCGGCTACGGATGCGTCACCGACTCTTCGTTCTGGGTCAAGGACTATGTCCGGAGGGACACCCCGGGAAGTTCGTATGTCCACAGCAGATATGCTCTCGTAAGCTCGAACCACGGGCTCACAAAAAGCGAGAATGGCTCCTATGCACTCCAGCGTTCCAGCATGGAAGAAGAACTCTCGTCTGTGAACATTCAGGTGCCCGGAAAAACCATCTGTGTTTTCCACTGCCCCCCCTTCGATACAGGCCTCGACACGCTCTTCGACGGCTCGCCCATCGGATCGAAAGCTGTTCGTTCCTTCATTGAGAGACATCAGCCACTCATAAGCCTCCACGGTCACATCCACGAAGCACCCTACCTCTCAGGCTTCTTTCACACAGCGATCGGGAAAACCATCGCAATAAATCCCGGCCACGGCCCCGCCGGTCTCCATGCGGTTCTCTTCGACACGGAAGATCCCACAGGAACTCTCCAGCACACTATCTTCGGCAGAAGCATCCCGAAGAGATCAGACATGAGCGGTTTCGTGGACACGCGTGCACGAAGGGTGAAGGCATATTTCATGGACACCGTGCTCACAAAGAAACAATGAGCCGGTATGACTTCTCAAAACCCGAGGCCGTTACCCCGTGTCCGTTTTAGGGGTTACACGTTCTTCCGGATGATCTCCCGTTCAGTGATGACAGCGGTTATGAATGCGTGAGGGGTCACATCGAACGCGGGATTGAAGACCTTGACTTCCGGTGCGGTCCTCGTTCCATGGAACCCCAGCACTTCCGATTCATCCCGCTCTTCGATGGGTATGGCCTCCCCGGTTTCCATTTCGGGGTCGAAGGTCGACTGCGGGGCAACCACATAGAACGGTATACCGTGTGCTTTGGCCAGTACTGCAAGGGAGTATGTTCCGATCTTGTTTGCTGTGTCGAGGTTCCTTGCGATCCTGTCTGCACCCACGAGCACGGCATCGATCATGCCGAGTTTCATGAGCCACCCGGCCATATTGTCGGTGATCAGGGTACAGGGAATGTTCTCCCTGTGCATTTCGTAGGCCGTGATACGGGCACCCTGCAGCACCGGTCTGGTTTCGTCCACATAGACCATGGCAAGCTTTCCCTGGCCGTGGAGCCTCCTGACCACGCCAAGGGCTGTTCCGATACCTCCGGTGGCAAGCGCCCCTGCATTGCAGTGAGTGAGCACTGAATGTGTCGTTCCGGGATCGAATAACGATGCTCCCAGATCTGCCATGGACTCGTTCGCACGCTTTTCTTCTTCCCAGATGGCATGTGCCTCCTGTTTCACGAGTGCAAAGAGATCAATTCCCTCCTTCTGGCCGGCCACCTTGAGAATCCTTCGGACCGCCCATTCGAGATTCACGGCAGTAGGTCTTGTCCGGATGAGGAGTTCGGATGCCTTTCTGAGTTCTTCACCTCCGAGCCGCGAAGCAAGAACGAGGGCATACGCTGCAGCTATGCCGATAGCAGGTGCTCCCCGCACCGCCAGGGTCCTGATCGCCTCGGCGACCATTTCAGCACTCGTGCACTCGATCCAGATCTCATCCTGAGGGAGTCTTCTCTGGTCGAGGATGTGAAACTGATCACCGTCGAAGGAAAAGGGTTCGATCATAGGCAGAGGAACTCCCTTTCCGGGAGATCACCCCTGAGCCGGGTGAGTTCGTCCAGTGCGTGTTCTCGGATCGAAACCGCAGGGGGGAGGTCTCCGGTTATCCTTCCCCCGGTTATGATTTTCACCAGGATATCACTGGTAGGGCCTGTGCACTCGCACTCCCTCGACGACCCGTGGGGGACAACATAATCCCGCATGCACCGTGAACACCTCAGGACAGATTTCCTCCCCGACCACTTCCCCCGCTTGGCATGGGGCTTGCCCTCGATCTCGACGATATCCATGGAAAAATCCAGGGTTGCTGCAGAGGTTATGCTGGTTCCTACCCCGAATGCGTCCACAACGACCCTGAGATCGAGGATATCTTCGGTGTTAAGTCCACCCGAGACAAAAAGTTTCACGTGCCCATACCCATGGGTATCGAGTTCCCACCTCACCTCTTCGAGGATGGCACGGAAATTCCCTCTTCGGGAGGATGGAGTGTCGAGTCTGACCCCGTCAATGCGCTTGCCGAGCTTCTCAGCAACCCTAAGGGACTCGAATTTCTCGTCCTGGTATGTGTCGATGAGAATCACTCTTGGAACCCCTTCATCAATGATCTCATCAAAAGCCAGAGCTGCTTTCACCGTGTCTCCCATCTGCAGGACGAGTGTGTGGGGCATGGTGCCTATGGGTTTCTGCCCGATAAGCCGTGCGCTTGCAACGGTTGCGACACCGTCGCAGCCGGCGATGTATGCAGCGCGCTCCACCATCGGTGCAATCGACGGGTGCATCCTCCGGGCTCCGAAACTGATCAGGCCTCTGTCTCCGCATGCAATCCTCATCCGTGATGCCTTTGTTGCAATGCCGGATGCCTGGCAGAGACAGCCGAGGATGGCGGTCTCGAGTTCACCAAACTCGAGGTACTCTCCCTCGATTGTCATCACAGGGTTGCCGGCAAAGAACACACTCCCTTCCGGTAGTGAGTGGACAGTGACCTTCCTTCCCTCCATCAGTATGCAGGCCTCTTCGAGGCCGGCGAATATACCCCAGCCATACCTCTTGTCCGGGTACGACTTGAGAAATACCTCCATACACACGTGCTTTGATGCCTTTTTTTTCTTCAGGATCTCTTCCGTGCGCAGGAAATAGACGTCTGTGACATCACCGGATCGGACCTGTTCGGTATCCGCAATGTGCAACTTTTTCATGACCCCAGCATCTCCCTGATTATGGTATTGGCAAGCTTCGGATTCGCCTTGCCCTGGGTTGCCTTCATGACCTGACCCACAAAAAATCCAAGGAGTTGTGTTTTGCCCTTTCTGTAGAGTTCCACTTCCTTCTGGTTTTCGGACATCACGGTTTCAATCAGTACCCTGAGCTGAGCTTCGTCACTCACCTGTTCAAGCCCGCGTTCCCGGATGATTGCCCGGGCGTCCTTTCCTGTCGCAAGCATCTCATTGAACACCTCTTTTGCCATGATCCCTGAAATCGTTCCTTCCCGGATGAGACGCACGATGTCCGTAATGCCCTCAGGCGATATCCCGAGTTGGGTTACATCAGTGCCCCGGGTTTTGAGGACACGGAGCACCTCGGTCATGATCCAGTTGCTGATATCCTTCGGGGCATCGAGGAGGTGGACGCACTGTTCGAACAAGTCCGCAAGCGTTCTTGACTGAATGAGCACACCGGCATCGTATGCTGGAAGTCCGTGGTCGGACATGAATCGCTGCCTCTTCTGGCCAGGGAGTTCCGGCAGGGTCTTCCTGACGTTTTCCACCCATGCATCATCCACCACTACAGGGATCAGGTCGGGCTCCGGGAAATAGCGGTAGTCGTGACTTTCCTCCTTGGATCTCATGGACTGTGTCTGATTCAGTGATGTATTCCACAGCCTGGTCTCCTGGACCACATCCAGACCGCTTTCGAGAAGATCGGTGTGTCTGGCGATCTCGAAATCAAGCGCCTTCTGAACGTTTCTGAAGGAATTCATGTTCTTCAGTTCGGTTCTGATGCCGTATTGTCTTTCCCCAGAACGTTTTACTGACACGTTCGCATCGCACCTGAATGAACCTTCCTCCATATTCCCGTCGCAGATCTCCAGGTAGATGAGCAGAAGTCTGAGTTGTCTGAGGTATTCCACCGCCTCTGTAGTACTGCTGAGATCGGGCTCTGAGACGATCTCCAGCAGAGGGACACCCGCACGGTTGAAGTCGATATAACTCACGGGAAGCTTTTCGTCGTGGATGTTCTTACCCGCATCCTCTTCCATGTGGATCCGCGTGATGCCGATGCGTTTTGTTTCCCCGTCCATGGTGATGTCCAGGTGTCCGCCGGAACACAGTGGATGATCATACTGCGTGATCTGATAGCCTTTGGGAAGATCGGGATAGAAGTAGTTCTTCCTGGCAAAGACATTCTGCGGCTCGATCCTGCATCCGGTAGCAATGCCCAGCTTTATCCCGAGTTCAACCACCTTCCGATTGAGGACAGGGAGGATCCCCGGCATGCCCATACATACAGGACAGGTGTTGGTGTTCGGTTCAAGGCCGAACACGGTGGAGCAGGAGCAGAAGATCTTGGACCGGGTGAGAAGCTGGGCGTGGACCTCAAGCCCGATGACCACATCGTAGCCGTTCACGGCAGCACCTCGTGGTAGCTCGTGGCTTCCTGGAAGGTAATTCCCGCCCCCAGGAGCGTGTCTTCTCTGAATGACGGTGCGATGAGCTGAAGGCCTATGGGAAGTGTGTTGCTGTCAAACCCGCACGGAATGCTAATTGCGGGCAACCCCGCAAGATTCGCAGGGATAGTGTAGACATCCAGGAGGTAGATGCTCAGAGGGTCATCCACCATCTCATCGAGTCCGAACGCTGTAACGGGTGTGGTGGGCCCTGCAATGAGATCGCACTGGGAAAATGCACGGGAGAAATCCTTGACGATCAGGGTTCTGACCTGGGATGCCTTCAGGTAGTAGGCATCATAATACCCGGCTGAAAGTGCATAGGTCCCGAGCATGATCCTTCTCTTCACTTCGTCGTTGAAGCCAGTAGATCGCGTACGGCTGTACATTTGCCTGAGATCAGCGGCATCCTCGCGGCGCATGCCGTATCTCACGCCATCATACCGTGCAAGGTTCGAGCTCGCTTCAGCAGGCGCTATGATGTAGTACACGGCGACACCGTACCTGAGGGTAGGCAGATCTATAGGGACGATCCTTGCACCGAGCTCCTTCAATGTTTCAATGGCGGTTTTCACCGCAGTGTTCACTTCCTGATCAAGGCCTTCAGAGAAAAACACATCAGGTACTCCAATCCTGACCTTGTGCATATCCAACCCGTCGAGTGTGATCGGGGAATATCTCCCTTCCACGCTCGTGGAATCTCGCGGATCATACCCTCGTATTGCGTCGAAGAGCACAGCAACATCCCGTGCCGATCGTGCCATGGGTCCGATCTGGTCAAGGGATGAGGCAAATGCCACGAGTCCGTACCTCGAGACTGAACCATACGTGGGTTTCAGCCCGGTGATACCGCAAAAACTCGCGGGCTGACGAACAGAACCACCGGTATCCGAGCCGAGTGCACCCGAACAGAGACCCGCCGCTACTGCAACTGCAGATCCTCCACTGGAACCTCCCGGTGTTCTGGTCATGTCCCACGGGTTCTTTGTCGGCCCGATGTGGCTCGTCGTGGTTGTAGAACCCATGGCGAACTCATCGAGGTTGGTCTTTCCGATGATGATCGCACCCCGTTTCTTCAGATTCTTAACAACCGTGGCATCATATGGTGGAATGAAATTCGAAAGTATCCGGGATGCACAGGTAGTCAGCAGGCCTTTCGTGCAGATGTTGTCCTTGATGGCTATGGGCAGACCCATCAGAATGTCTTCGTTCTCCTGCTCCAGTTCGAAATCTGCTCTTCGTGCCTGTTCCAGAGCCTCTTCAGTGTTCAGGGATATATATGCGTTGTGCTGATCTTCTGCGATCTTTTCGAGAAGTCCTTCGACTTCTCTGGTGGGTGTGGTTTCTCCATAGCGATAGTTCCTGGCTCTCTCCAGCATGGTCGTTCCTTATTCAATGACCTTCGGCACAACGATGGTCCCGCCCATGTGTTTTGGTGCGTTCGTCAGCGCGTCATCCCTGCTCTGGGAGATGAGCACCTGGTCTTCACGAAGGGCGTTGGTGATGGACAGCGTGTGCACAGTCGGTTCAATACCCTCTGTGTCAATCTCCGAGAGTATGTCCATGTAATCGAGGATGGAGTCGAGTTCGTTGATGAATCTGGCGAGTTCCTCCTGCGAGAGCGTGAGCCGAGCAAGGTCTGCCACATGCATGACTTCCTCTTCGGTTATCTTCACTGCAGGGCCTCCTTGTCTCTTTCCTGAAAGTATATAATACTTTCCACTACCTCTCAAGAACAGCCTTGAGCTGACACAGCATGGATTTCACATTCTTGGTGTTGTGTCCCCTCAAGCATCGCACACCGTATGCATCCAACCTAACCAGTATTTCGATTATATGCCCCTCAAAAACGTATTGATTAATCTCTATCATTCTCATATATGTATTCTTTGGTTCTCGTTGATTTCCAGATTCTACGAAGGAGGGTTTCATGGCGAAGTTCGAGGAAAAATCTATACCAGCAGTGTTTCAGAACCGTGTCGAGGAATACGGTGACCGGACAATCGTGGCGTACAAGAACGAACAGGGTGTCTACACCGACATCTCCTGGAACAAGATGAACGAGATGGTGCGCAGTCTCGGATACTACCTCATCTCACGGGGAATACAGCCAGGAGACAAGGTTGCGCTGTTTTCGCCCAACCGGTACGAGTGGTGGGCCACCGACATGGCTATCCTCTCCGTCGGTGCGGTGAATGTTCCCATCTATGCCACCAACTCAGCTGAAGAGTCCCGGTATATCATCGAAAACTCAGACTCGAAGATGTGTTTCGTGGCGAACGGATCACATGGAGAAGATTCTGGAGGTCAAGCCCAAGCTCCCGAATCTGAGCGACATCATCATCTTCGATGAGTTAAACAGCCCAGTCGATGGAGTCATAACGTTGAGGGATGCTATGGCAACAGGTGCCGCTCACCCCAGTGAACAGGAGTTCGATGAGAGGATCAATGCGATCAAGGCACAGGATCTCGCGACCATCATCTACACCTCTGGGACTACGGGTCCGCCAAAGGGTGTCATGCTCTCACACAACAACTTCTTCGCAAACGTCAGGCAGTGCTATGCCGTCGATCCAGGCGTATTCGCACGGGCACACGAGTTGACCTATCTCTCGTTCCTCCCACTCGCCCACTCGTTCGAGCGCACCGTTGGGTACTACCTTCCCATGTCCTACGGCATAAAGGTATACTTTGCCGAGGACTTTGCAAAGATCCTGGAGAATTTCCAGGAGGTCCACCCCACATGTATTGTGAGCGTCCCAAGGCTTTACGAGAAAATCCATACAGGGATTTTGGCTAAGGTTTCCACGGCGCCGCCAGTGAAAAAGTCTCTGTTCAACTGGGCCATGGGCATTGCCCGGGAAAATCTGCCGTACATCTGCAACGACAGGCCGAGGGCAGGATTCTTTGCGTTCAAATACAACCTCGCGGACAAACTCATCTTCAGCAAACTCAAGGCTGCCCTTGGCATGGACAAGCTCGAGTTCGCCTTTTCGGGGGGTGGTCCGCTCTCTGTGTCAGACGCGGAATTCTTCCTGGGCATGGGCATCAAGGTTGTGGAGGGCTTCGGACTCACTGAAACCACACCTGTGACGAACGCAAACCTTCCCAGCAAGATCAAGCCCGGAACAACCGGCCCTGCTGTCAAGGACACCAACGTCAAGATAGGGCCTGACGGAGAAGTTCTCATCAAGGGCCCGCAGGTGATGATGGGATACTACAAGAACGAAACCGCCACGAAGGAGGCCTTCACCGACGACGGGTATTTCCGTACCGGCGACATCGGGGAGATCGACTCTGACGGCTACCTCAAGATCACGGGTCGGATCAAAGATCTCATCGTGACCTCGGGCGGCAAGAATATCTCTCCTCAGAACATCGAGAACAGTCTGAAGGCGTCACGCTTCATCGAGCAGATAGCAGTGATCGGGGACAACCGCAAGTATCTGTCGGCCCTCGTGGTTCCGGCCTTTGACGAACTCGAATCATGGGCGAAAGAGAACGGCCTAGAATTTGCCTCGCACAAGGATCTCATAACAAGCGACAAGGTGAAGGATCTCTATGCCAGAGAGATTGAGGATAACATGAGAGACTATGCACGGGTGGAGCAGATCCGGAAATTTGTCCTCCTCGACCACGAGTGGTCCCAGGAGACGGACGAACTCACCCCTACCCTCAAGCTCAAGAGACGAGTGATCAACCAGAAGTACAAGGACGCGATCGAGGGTATGTATCCTCCTGATTAGCAGCACACGGCACACGGGGATGAGATGAACTCGTCCCCGTGTGTATTGTCTCATCAATTCCTTTTAAGAATCCGCTCGATCTATGCTGATCGATTTTTCAATGGATTCCATTCTCTATTGAAAAAACCTATGATGTTCATTATAATTCCTCAATACTTGATTTTCACAGCTTCAAGACTATCATCATAACGATTAGTGTGAGGAGGAATCGATGGCTAAATTCGAAGAAACATCCATGGGTGCAATCTTTCAGAATCGTGTCGAGCAGTACGGCGACAAAACACTTGTCCTGTTCAAAAACAAGGAGGGGGTCTGGGAAGAGATTTCCTGGAACAAGATGAACGAGATGGTCCGCGATGTCGGACTGTTCCTTCTCAGCAAGGGCATTCAGTATGGCGACAAGGTTGCCCTGTTTTCTCCCAACAGATACGAGTGGTGGGTGGCGGACCTCGCGATCCTGTCCATCGGTGCAGTCAATGTCCCTATATACGCCACGAACTCTGCAGAGGAATCGCGCTACATCCTCGAGAACTCAGACTCGAAGATGTGCTTCGTCGGTACGCAGGAGCACATGGACAAGATCCTCTCGGTCAAGTCCAAGCTGCCGAGCCTCGGCGATGTCGTCGTCTTTGACGAGATCGAGAAGTGCCCCGACGGCGTCATTTCGCTCAAGGATGCCATGAAGGCGGGGAAGGCCTACCAGAACAAGAACGAGTTTGACGAGAGGCTCAGACCTATCAACATCGAGGACGTGGCGACAATCATCTACACCTCGGGAACCACCGGGGCACCGAAAGGCGTGATGCTCACACACAAGAACTTCGTCTCAAACGTGAACCAGCTCCGTGCAGTAGATCCTGAATTCCTGGAAGGTGACCACATGTTCCTCTCGTTCCTTCCCCTGGCCCATTCCCTGGAGAGAACAGTCGGCTACTACACACCGATTTTCCTCGGGCACAAGGTGGCCTTTGCAGAAAGCACGGAGAAACTGCTGGAGAACTTCCAGGAGATCCGCCCGACATTCCTGGTCAGCGTTCCCCGCATCTATGAAAAGGTGCATTCGGGCATCACCGCAAAGGTTGCTACTGCACCTCCAATCAAGAAGGCCCTGTTCAACTGGGCCATGGGCATTGCCAAGGAAAATCTGCCCTATGTGTGCGAAGACAAGGATCGAACGGGATTCTTTGCATTCAAATACAATCTTGCAGACAAGATCATCTTCAGCAAGCTTAAGAACGCTCTGGGCATGGACAAGCTGCATGCAGCCATTTCCGGCGGCGGTCCCCTTTCGGTATCAGACGCCGAATTCTTTCTCGGCATGGGGATCAAGGTCTGTGAAGGATTTGGTCTGACCGAGACAACGCCTGTAACAAACGGCAACAAGCCAAAGAAGATCAAACCGGGAACCGTGGGGCCCGCGGTGAAGGATACCATCATCAAGATCGGTGAAGGCGGTGAAGTCCTCGTCAAGGGGCCACAGGTCATGAAAGGCTACTATAAGAACGAGGCTGCCACCAAGGAAGTGTTCACAGAGGACGGGTTCTTCCGCACCGGAGACATCGGCGAGATCGATGCAGACGGCTACCTCAAGATCACGGGCCGGATCAAGGACCTCATCGTCACATCCGGAGGGAAAAACATCTCCCCGCAGAACATCGAAAACACCCTCGCGACTTCACCCCTCATCGAGCAGGTGGCAGTGATCGGAGACAACAGAAAATACCTCTCCGCGCTTATCGTGCCTTCATTTGCCACCCTCGAGACCTGGGCCAAGGACAACAACCTAGAGTTTGCCAGCAGGACAGACCTGATCAGCAAGCCCGAAGTCCAGAAGCTCTATGAAAAAGAGATCGAGGAGTACATGAAAGACTATGCCCGCGTTGAGCAGATCAGAAAGTTCAAGCTCCTTGAAAATGAGTGGTCGCAGGATACCGGAGAGCTCACCCCGACCATGAAGCTCAAGAGGCGAGTGATCAATCAGAAGTACTCCTCTGATATAGAGTCCTTGTATCCTCCTGAATAGACGTACACGAGACCAGGCACTATCATACGGTGAGGAGCCCGCTCCTCACCGCTTTTTTTACTGTACATGATTTTCAATCTTTCCCTGCATAGTATTCTCTTGTCGATAATGGTTCGTAGTGATAGTGTATACACACTAGTTTACAGAGAGAACCACTCGTCATCCTTTTAGAAAAACCACCTTCACCTAATGATAGAGATGAAAACGCTTCATCCACGAAGCGTGGGTATATTCCTGACACTAGTCAGGGTTTGTCCAGGAAGCCAGAAAGGTGAAAGGGGGATGGAATCCATGAAGGCAAAGTACGTGAGGAGAATGAGGTATGCGCTCTTTACCTCTGTGTGTTGTGTGATCTATGCAGCACTGGTACTCAGTTGCGGAGGCAATTCGAGTGACCATGTGCAGACATGGAAAGATGCATTCCCAGCGCTCTGGTCAACGGCGTATGCACAGGATGCCGAGGAGCCGAACCCAGAGGACATCACGTATGAGGAATTCCTGCAGGCAGTGATTGGAGCACTGCAATCAGATCAGGCATTCCTTTCTCAGATTCAGGGAGAACGAGGGCTAGCCGGGCCGCAGGGACCAACCGGACCAGAAGGGCCAGAAGGGCCGCAGGGAGAACCTGGCACGTGTTCCTGTCCCATCACGCAGGGAGAGCTCGATGCCCTGCTTGCTCGGATCGCAGAGCTCGAGACCAAGCTGGCGAGCGTCTCCGTGGGGGATGATATCAATGGGTATGCAGCGATCACCTTTTCCGGTGTGAACGTACACATCGTGAGCGGGTCGGGCTCCACTGATGGAGTGGTCAATGGTCTTGGCAATCTGATTGTGGGGTACAATGAACTCAGAGGTTCAGGGGATGACCGCAGCGGATCTCATACCATCGTGGTTGGATCAAGGAACAACTATTCTTCGTATGGCGGTTTTATTGCTGGATATCTGAATTCGATTTCTCAATTGTATGCCAGCGTCAGCGGGGGCCTTTTAAACACAGCCAATGGCGAATATGCCAGCGTCAGTGGGGGCTCAGGAAACACGTCAAGCGGGTATGGCTCAAGCATCAGCGGCGGAGCATCGAACACAGCGAGCGGCCCAGGGTCCAGCATAGGCGGGGGAGCTTCAAATACCGCCAGTGGAAATTGCTCAACGATCAGCGCGGGCGAGCAGAATACAGCCAGCGGCGACTATTCGATTGTCAGCGGAGGTATCCATAATATTGCCAGTGGAGGCTGGTCCTTTGTCGGTGGAGGAGGAAGTTTATACATAAACGAAACCCCCAATGAAGCCTTTTCTCGCTTTTCAGCGATTCTCGGCGGCAGTGAGAATGTTGTTGGAGATGTCTCTAGCGGGGATCATACCATTGGAGAGAAAGCGACTATCGTAGGAGGATATCGCAACGAGGCATGGGGAGAACACGCCAGCATAGCTGGCGGCTATTTCAATGATGCCAGCGGACAGTATTCCAGTGTGAGCGGGGGTCATCAAAATATAGCTGCAGGAAGTGCCTCAAGCATCAGCGGGGGCCGTGAAAACACCGGCAGTGGATATTGTTCGAGCGTCAGCGGGGGCCGTCTAAATGCAGCCAGCTCACATTATGCAAGTGTCAGCGGGGGGGAGAATAACACAGCCTTCGGTAATTCTTCCAGCGTCAGCGGGGGGTATTACAACAATGCCAGCGCCTGGTGTTCCAGCCTCAGCGGAGGGTGTGCTCGAGGTGTATCTGATCAGTTCGACTGGCGCGCTGGGAGCCTTTGGGAGGATCAATAACATTGAACACTGCTGAAAACTGCGCAGGTGCAGAGACACTACCTCGCCGCACGCGTCGGGGTAGTGTTACTATTTGATCAACTACCGAACGATACCCTCTGATCTGATGCCTGTCTGCGCATGGTGAAAAACTCTGATTGTACGGCACATACCGCTATTCCCAGTATACCTCTCCCGAGCTCCAGTCATACGTTCCATCCCCATCCGTGTCAGCCTCGACCATGTATGATGTGGAAGAGAGGATGGTGAGTCTGGCCATGGTAGTGCCGCCGGCAGATCCTATGGCACCTGTCGCAACAAGAACACCTGATGATGGATACTCGTCTCCATAATATTCTATGAATGCCTCCGACGTTGAGAGGACAACATACCCGTAGTTCGGATCATAAAACCGGCCGGAAATACGAATCGCCACGTATCCATCGTAATCCGTAAATAGAACAGTATATCCATGTATCCACGATGTCGATCCAGACACGTTGTCCCTCACAAGAAAATCGATATTCATGGAGATATCATTTCCTGATTCTATCAAAGATTCGGTCCCATGGATGAACAGGGATATCCCCTCAAATGCAACCGAATACTCGGTAAAATGCATAGTGATGCTCATGTCTTCCGTAACAGGATCGATATTCCCCTGGATATTCACCGAACCATTGAACACTATGCCACTCTCGCAGAAATTATGGAGGTCTATGTTCCCTGTGAAATCACCTGATTCATCATCGATCTGAAGAGACCCGGATAGGGTCCCTCCACATTCCCCCTGTTCATCAATGGTCTCAGTATACGCAGCACTGACTGCGAGAGGAATGTTCGTTTCAGGAATCTTGCCTAGGGCGTCCATAAGCATTCTTGTCAGACTGTGTTGGCACGTGATAAGCGGCGGTACGTTCCCATTCCTTCCGTCCATATCGATTGCAAGGAATGGGTACGCGACGCCGGAACTCACAACACTCCCGTGAAATGCCTCTTCTATGATCTGCTGCGAGTTGCTCTGGGTGAGTGCTGCAGGTGTCTTCAGTCCCGTGTACAGAGCTTCGGGAGCGGATCCTCCACCATCGCCTCCACTACTGCCCCCGCTGCAGCTGGTCATGATAGAAATCAGGAACCCTGCGATACAGACAATCAGAATAGATTTTGACGTGGTGATCATATTCCCTCCTTCATGATAGGCGGTATCTTATCATACCATACATATTCTCAGTGACATGTATTTTATGCCACGCGTCTACGTACTGCCATGAACACAAAAAGTGAGGACACGTGCACACATCATCTCACCAGGAAAAACATACATATGCTTTCCGCCAATAGTGAACGATCTTGCGGTCAGGGGGTTGAACGTGCGGATCCACTAGGCGAAGAAGAGCCGTACGTCAGTCGGCGGTAAGAGGGACTGAGCAGGCCGAACATCAGGACAAAAGCCGCGAGCAGTAGCCCGCCGACCCCGACCGTCACCGGTGCGGTGAAGGCATCTGCAAAGGCGCTCAATATCATGTTGCCGAACGGCAGGGCTGAGAAGGTAAGAATGTACACGCTCATGACACGTCCGTGGTAGCGTTTGTCTGCGGCATCCATGATCAGGGTGGCATTGAGCGCCAGATAGGAAGATGAGACGACTCCGACGATCACCATCATCACCAGCCCCAGGGAATATGAATACCCGAAGGCAAAAATCGCCAGGGTCAGACCGAAGAGCACCCCCAGGACCAGCTGCACCATTCCGGGCCGCTTCAACTGCTGGATGGAGGCAACGACCAGCGACCCGACGAGGGCCCCAATGCCGTTTGCCATCATCAGGAGCCCAAGCCCCTTTGGTCCCACCCCGAACACATTTTTTGCAAAGACCGGCATCAATGCCTGAAACGGCATGCCCAGGATGATGGGGGCGAGGCTCAATATCAGCAGGACAAGCAGGACAGGGTTGCCGCGGATATAGAGGATGCCGTCCAGTACCGCCCTTGAGCCGCTCGAATCTCTTGCATGCTCGTGAGCTCCACGATCAGCGATTCTGAGCAGGCTCACAACCACAATAGCCAGCATGGCAGCCATGATCCCGAATACCCCACCGATGCCCACCCAGTACTTGCTGATCAGCCAGCCTGCCAAAGGGGGGCCGATAACCCTGCATGCATTCAGTCCCGAACTGTTCAACGCAATCGCATTCACCAGCCTGGCAGGAGATATCAGCTCTGCAATGAAGGACTGCCGGGCCGGCATGTGAAAGGTGAAGGCTATTCCTATGACACCTGAAATAACAACCATGTGCCAGATTTGTATGACGCCGGTCAGGACCAGGACAGCCATAATCACTGCGGAGAGAACCATGGTGATCTGGCTGATCAGGAGGATTGTGCGTTTTGAATACCGGTCTGCCACCATGCCCCCCACCAGAGAGAAGACGAGCATGGGGATACCGAATCCCAGAGAGATGTACCCGATCGACTTGGCCGCTCCTGTAAGCTCGAAGGCCAGGTAGCCGTTGGTGAAAAAATACATCTGAATGGCAAGGATACCTGGAAGCATACCGAGCCAGAGGGTTCGGAAGTCCCGCTCCAGGAGAGCGGGAAACAACTTCAGCCACTTTGACCAGGCTGTTTGTGGGCGAGTTACACCCGATTCTTGGGGTTGTCCCATCGGTTCCTGCTGCACCATTCGAATATGTGTATTATCAGGAGAATGACTGGTTTAAAATTGGAAACTGCGAATGAATCCAGATTTCTTCCCGTCGTCCCGTGACGATATGATACAGCCCACCTCAGACTTCTCAGAAACATTCATGAAAAAATTCCATCACGAGGCATCTGGCGGATGGTGAAAGTATCGTGTTTATGAGAACCGAGCCTTGATTTTTTCTCCACAATGCTGTTTCTTGAAAATGATTTGAATGAACATGAGCTCCATGCATTCACCAACTTCAATCGTTTTCCAGGAGGGATTCCATGCAGAGTCTTGATGAATTCAGGAAGGCAGGAGAAGAGATATACAGAAGGCTGAACCTGTCGAGTTACCCCGTAGCCATTACGTACATACAGAATGAAGACGAGATCCCTGAAGGGACATTCAGGCCATCGTCAGCCGGCAAGAAACTCTCCCTGTGCCAGGCCTATACCTTGAGCAGGAAGTGGGGTATGCAGGTGGCAATGACATCAGAGGATAACTTCTGCACCCCGGCAACTGCATTCCACGGGTGGGTGGACATATCCATGGAAGATCTCATCGAGAGCCAGGTCAGGCAGGGCTGGCACAAGGACCGTCAGGCTGAGGAGAGACGCATTGCGGGGGTATGGCAGCTGCTGCGGTCGAAACAGGGAAACGCAGTGAACGAGTATTGCGGGTTTGTCTGTTCACCCCTGAAAGATGCGCAGATGCTCCCCCATACCGTGCTCATCTTCGGGGAGGGCGTGCAGATCACCCACATGATCCATGCGATCTGCTACGGGTATACAGACCTTGTGCATTCGTTCTTCGAAGGGTTTGGAGAGTCGTGCATCAAAGGAGGGTTGCTGCCCTTCCTCATCGATAGTGCCCAGGTTGTTCTCCCGGGCATGGGAGATCGATCCTTTTCCGGCATCGGGGAGAACGAACTGGCTATCGGTATGCCCTCACGCCTCGTACCAGTGCTGCTGGAAAACCTCTTCAAGGCAGGAGGGGTCATGAATATGGGATTCCCAGCCAAGACCATGCTGCCGATGGACATCACCGAAACCATCACCCCCGGGTTCCAGTTCCTGCAGGAAAAGATGGAGAAGCCAAAGCCCTGATCCACACGCCGAGATCGTTCTCGGTTCCCTGCTGTGTGATTCCATTCACGGGTGATCTGATCCCTTCACCCCTTGTGCTACTCAAGGCCGTCATCATGGAAAAAGATCTCCACACCCCGTCGCATGACTTCTGCCAGGAATGGATCAGGGTCTGGGAGCAGCCGTTCCGCGGAATAGACCCCCCCGGGAGTATCTTTGAATGTGCCGTCGAGCTCCCACAGGGCAGCCACGACACAGGGAATGGATGTGATCTGGCCAATGTGCCCGATGTAGGTGTATGTACGGTGTGCGGTCTTTCCCCCGTGGAGGCCGTATACATCCACCCGTCCCACTGATTTGTCCAGCCCGCCTGCGCCGAAGATGCTCTCGATTGTATAAAAGAACTCCGCCGCCTTCTTTCTTCGGGCGTGCGTGCTGAAAAGACCCGTCTTGTCCACGAGCATGATGAGGAGCGGGATGTAGGATGGCTGTACACCGCCATGCAGGGTCACCTCGGAAAGTCCTGACAGGTTGCGGGGAATGGAAACGCTCTCCGCATGTCCGGTATAGTACACAGGCAGCTCTCCCATGGGAAACGGGAACCTCACGACCTTCCTGCCGCCCCCGGTGGGAACCCTGATCTCTCTGCCGCGTATGGTCTGGAGTGTGGTCCCATGAAATATGTTGAAGAGATGCGTCAGGTTGGCAGGGCCGGCTGCCTCGTTTGATCCTGCAGCCCAGTGCACATTGATGCGCCTGGGATCATCCATGGAATTATAGCCCTTGCGTGCAAGGGCCTGGGTGATACCAGGGGAATTCCCCCACCCTGTCAGGATGTGTACACCCTTGGTCCGTGCAGTCTCATCGAGGGGAATGACATCAAGATAGGCCTCATAATCGTCTGCGATGGAGACATATGGTCTTCCCGCATCAAGTGCAGCCTGAGCACATCGCTTTTCAGAAAAGTAAAACGGTCCGGCAAACCCAAGGGTGATGTCGTGCTGCTTCATGAATTCCACCAGACGACCGTGGTCTTCAATATCGATTCCCTGAGCGGAAAACCGGGATCCCCTGTGTGCCGCTTCCTGCTTCGCCTTGTCGAGGTTGATATCGGCAATGGTTACGCCCAGATCCATCGTCTCCCTGCCAAGCTCATCCAAGGCGTCCCTGGCCATGTCTCCTGCACCGCCGAGAACAAGAATATTCATGATTCTCCTCCTCTCATCAGGAAAATTTCATGTCTCATTCAGATCGTCCCTCTGTTCTTGTAATACATTCCGAGACGGCGATGCAACTGCCTGGGGAAAAACGCCGCAATCCTGTTCCTTACATGCATATCCAAGTTTGGAGACACTCTTTTTTGTTCGATAGGAAGGTTACACTTAAGTGGTTCGTGAGTCATCCCTCATCATTGACTTGCTCACAAGCAGGCTTATACTGGTA
>JBNGDS010000004.1:0-92878 GCA_049975365.1 Desulfomonilia bacterium
GTCTGGAAGACCTCAATGGCCTTTGACTGAGGCCGCTCTTTTCCTCGTTGGGTACGCATCCGTATCTACGAGGTCTGTTTCTTATCACGTGAACATTCATGGATGAAGACGGGCTGCCTGAAGAGGCAGCCCGTCTTCTACACAATCTTCGGGATGAGACTTATACCGTTATCTTGCCTTCCTGCATGGTCTTGGTAGGCCGGAAGGTTTCGACCCCGAACTTGTCAGCAAGCTCGTTGCAGCGGGCAACGAGCTTGTCATAGCCAATGCTCTGGGCCAGCGTGAAGGGCCCGATTCCCCCTCCGCCGTTCGCGATGGCGATATCAATGTCTTTTGGGTCTGCTACAACACCTTCTTCCAGGAGCTTCGTGGCCTCGTTCACTTGGAGTGCAACCATGTGGGTGGGATCGTACTCCGTGGTGGGATTCGAGGTGTCGATCTGCGGCCTGCCTGCAGACCAGTCATAGATTCCCTTCCCGGTCTTCTTGCCGAGGTTGCCGGACACGACGAGGTCTTTCAACGCCTTACGCGGGGTGTAGTCCTTGGACAGTGTCTCTGAGTAGTATTTCTGAGTGTGGAGGACTATGTCGAGGCCCACGTAATCGATGAGCTCAAAGGGGGTCATGGGCATGACCGCTTTGAATGCCGCATCGAACTGTTCGGGCAGTGGACTCCCTGCATCGAGGATGAGCTGCAGCAGGAGGCCTGTCGGTGCATTCACACGGTTGTAGATGAATCCCGGGGAGTCTTTCTGGACGACCACGGGGATCTTCCCCATCTGTTTGGCTACCTCTGCCGTGGTCCTGATGGACTCGTCAGATGAGTGTTCGGCATAGATGACCTCAACGAGCTTGAGCAGTACTGCAGGGTTGAAGAAGTGCATCCCGACGACCTTTTCGGGCCTGTGTGTTGAAGATGCGATCTTCGTGATGCTCATGGATGATGTGTTGCTGGCAAGGATCGTGTGCTTTGGGACAAGGGAGTCGATCTGGGCAAAGGTCTTCTTCTTGAGGTCAAGGTCTTCAGGAACCGCCTCGATTACGAGGTCTGCGTCCTGTACAGCAGCCTTCAGGTCGGTTGTGGGAAAAAGCTTGGAAAGGGCATTCGCGTTCTGCTCTTCGGTGAGTTTGCCCTTGCTGACAAACTTGGCCATGCTCTCCTTGATGGCTGCAACACCCCTGTCCACGAACCGCTGCTCGATATCGTGCATGGAGACGGTGAAGCCCGCCATGATTCCTACCTGAGCGATCCCGTTTCCCATGGCCCCTGCACCGATTACTGCGATTTTTTTCACGTCCATGAAATCCTCCTGTGAATCCGGTTATTCGCCCTTGAACACGGGTTTTCTCTTCTCCATGAACGCAGTGAACCCTTCAATAGCGTCCTTGGAAGAAGCACAGATCTTGCTCTGTTCGTTCTCTTCCCTGAGCCCCTCGTCGATGCCTGTGTCGATATGAGCCTGCACAGCGCGAATGACTCCCCGTACAGCGAGGGGGGCCTTTGTGGATATTTCCTGCGCAATCTCCAACACGTTTGGCATGAGTTCGTCGGCCGGATAGAGACCGTTCACCAACCCAATGGCCAGGGCTTCTTCCGGGGGGAGCCGCTTGCTGAAAATCATGAGCTCCAGGGCCTTTGACCTGCCGAGCTGGCGTGTCAGCCTCTGCGTACCACCCCATCCAGGAATGATGCCAAGGTTGAGCTCTGGACAGCCCATCCTGGCCTTCTCACTCATGGCCATGTAGCGGAAGTGACAGGCAAGAGCCAGTTCACATCCACCACCTAATGCATGGCCGTTGATGGCCGCTATGACCGGTTTCTCAAACCTGTCCACCTTGGTCCACAGCGCACGACCCACCTGCCCGATATCCGGGTGGTTGACGGCGTCAGCCACATCCATGCCTGCACTGAAGCACCTGTCTCCTGCCCCGGTGATGACCAGGACACGGGCGTCGGTGTCAGAGGCCACTTCATCCAGCACACGGTCAAGCTCCTGCAACATGGCATAGCTCACCGCATTGTTCGGTGGACGGTTTAGTGTCAGGATGCGAACAGCTTCCCGCGGCTCCAGTATCAGAGTTTCATACCCCATACACGATCCCTCCTTTTCACGAGAATGGAATTCACTCTACCAGATAGTGAAACTCTACCGGTGGGGGAGACGGTTGTCAAGGAGGCCATTCCATTTTGAGATCAGTATTGTCGTGATGTGTGAGCGGAAGATCTCCGGTGGGAGATGGGGGTCATCCGGTGGAGTCTTTCTCTGGATGCACTGTGAACATGGACCGGCATGCCATGGAATGCATCAGAAATAAAACTTGAACTCCGCATACACGATGTTCGGGTAGGTACCGAATTCACTTTCCGGATTGAGGAAAGAAGACACCGTGGGTTCAGGACGCTTCCCGAAGCCAAGGAGAGCACCTGCGAGAAACTCGGATTCATCTGCCACGGAATAGCTCAGCGATGGAGAGAGAAGGCTGGACGCATCGGAGAGGGAGTAGATCAAGGAAAACCCACCGGTGAGAAGAGGATGAATGTCGTAGGTTGCCTGCAGTCCTGTGAGGTGTTCGGAGAGGCTGACAGTTTCCCCGATGGCGGACCTGAGCACGGCATCGAAGAGGTGGTCGTCATCTCCCGCTGTGTTGTACAGGTATTCGAGGTTGAGGTACAGGCTGTTCTCGAAACGGTGGTCCATCCCGATCACGCAGGAGAGGTGGTTTTTCACGAGATCGACACTGCGCAGATCTGTGGGCGAATCAGGATCGGGGATCAGGATACTGCTGTCATCACGCGCCTGGAACCATGAAGCCTCTCCGCGGAGACCCACTGGCCCGATTTCTCCCGAGAACCCGGTCCCTATCTGGTAGCCTCCGTAGATTTTTCCTGCCTGAATCGAAAGATCCCACTCCTCAAGGGTTGTACGGTACCGTGCGACAAGGGCCGTTGCATACCACAGGTCTTCACCGAAATCCTGGGCTGTGACATGACTCTCTCCATCTGATATCTGAACCGAGAGTCTTCGGCCCGTGGATCCCACGAGGCTCAGTGAACTGAAACTCCCCAGGATGATATCTGCCCGCAGGGCATCCACCCCCGGCTTGTAATCACGATCAAAGGACTCCGGCGCAAAAGGGAGAAACACATCCAGCGGATTCCAGAAGTATGCCTGGGAGAAGTTGATTGCCTGGCGCCCAAGGGTAAAGTCAACAGAAGGAAAGGAGACCTGCATGTTCATCCTGTCGGCATTCATGGTGACGCTGAAGTCTGAATCTTCTGCCAGGTACCATGCGGGTTTCGTGATCCTGTAGCGTGTAGTGGCAGATCGTGACTGTGTTGAACCAGGGAGGAGAAACGAGGAGGAAGGAGCGGCGTATATCTCATTGACCACGTGAATCTCGTAGCGCACGGTTTCCTTCACGATCCCGTCCGAGGTGACACGCAGTATGGACTGGGAGAATCCGTCATAGGTGTTGTTTTCACCGAACAATGCCGGGTCTTCGTAGTTCCGGATGCCTGCATTGACGGATCTGAAGCTCCCTGAGAGATCCATGGTAAAGAAATCCGACGAATAGGACCATGCAGCGTGAATATCTGGGCAGCACAGGGTAATGATCAGGAGAGAACCCCATGCACAGATCACCTGTCTCATAGGTCTGCTCCTCCTGGCTCCTTCCCGTCGCTGACGATCCTGCCGTCTCGCAGCCGGATGATCCTCCTGGCCCGTTGAATAACCTCAGGGTCGTGGGTGGAGAAGAGGAACGTGATGCCCTTTTCAGTATTGAGCTTCATCATAAGATCCAGCAGGGATGCGGACGTTCTGGTGTCAAGGTTGGCTGTGGGCTCGTCGGCGAGGATGAGCTCTGGCTCAGGGGCGATGGATCGGGCGATGGCGACCCGTTGCTGCTGTCCACCGGAGAGCTCCCGGGGAAACCTCTTCTCGAGCCCTTCGAGCCCGACATCCTTCAAGAGGTTCATGACCCTGTGCTTCCGCTCATTCGAGGGTATGCCCTGGAGCATGAGCACATATTCGGCATTCTCGAAGGCAGTGAGCACGGGTATCAGGTTGTAGGCCTGGAATACGAACCCGATCTTGTACAGCCTGAGCCTGCTGAGCTCGGTGCCGGAGAGCTTGAGGGTATCTTTCCCCGCAACCTGTACTTCGCCGGAAGTCGGACGATCGAGACCACCGATAAGGTTGATCAGTGTGGTCTTGCCCGATCCCGAAGGACCTGCCAATACAGTGAATTCGCCGCGTTCTATGGAAAGAGTCACACCATTGAGTGCGTGAACGGGGACCCCGTCGTCCCGATATTCCTTTTCCACGTGTTCCAGCCTGATAAGATCGGTCATGCTCGCTTCCTCCTACCGGTTTCTGAGAATGTCCGGCAGTGAGATCCGTGTCGATCTGAGTGCAGGGTAGAGACCGATGATCATGGTGAGCCCAAACACGAGAGTCCCGAGCCAGAGCAGGAGATGTAGGCTCACTTCGTTCCTGATGATCGGGTCGACAAGAACCCCGGTTATGGTAAGGTTTTTCCCGAACAGCGAACGCAGGTCCAGGCCCTGAACCTGGAAGTAGTAACTGATGCATCCTCCGAGGACCAGCCCGATACCTGTTCCAATGATGCCGAGCAGTGCGGATTCGACAATTACCTGGATTCTCAACAGGAAAGGAGACGTGCCGATTGCAAGCAGAGTGGCGAACTCCCGGGTTCGTTCGAGCACGCTCATAAGGATGGTGTTGAGGATCGTGAAGCTCAACAGGAAGAGTATGATGGCCTGGAACACGTAATTGGATCCCTTGTCCACTGCCATGAATCCAGCGAGGTCGGGGAGCACATCCTGCCAGGGCAGGACAACGAGATCAGCCTGCTTGGTGACGTTCTCGAGTTCTGTAATCACACGATCCTGCTCGTCAGGATGTTCCAGGAGAAGACCGACCTGGGTCGCTTCATCCGGGCCGAGCTGAAAAATCCGACGGGCCACGGACAGGTTCACCTGGATCAGGAATCCGTCAGCCTCCTCCATGCCGGTAGTAAAGATGCCGCTCACCCTGAGCATCTCGTTGACCAGCTCGCCTGTACTGTCATTACAGGTCAGGACAAGTTTCATTCCTGGTTCAAGATCAAGGCGCTGTGCCAGTCCCGAACCGATTACCACACCACGGACATCCGAGCGGGACAGGTATCTCCCTGTGACGATCGAAGATGCAATGGGGGAGAGGCTCTTTTCGACGAGGGGATCAACGCCGACCAGAGAGACTCCCACCGACCCGCTCCCGGTTGAGACCATGGCCTGGCCTTGGATGAGAGGTTTGATCGTGCGTACCCCGGGGACCTTGACCGCAGCACCTTTGACACGCGAAACCGAGGGGACAACCAGGTCCACGGAGGGTGTACGGTGGTATTCCCGTCTTTCGATGGTTACATGACCTGCATTCATGCGGACTGCATCGTCTATGAGTTTTTTATACATCCCGTCCGCCATACTGATGAAGAAGAGGGAAAGTGTCGTCCCAAGAGCAATGGAACTGACAGTGAGCAGGGTTCTCCTCCGGTTTCTCCACAGAGATCTCCAGGACATCTTGATCAGCGTCGTTCCAGGGATACTCATTGCCTTCCTCACACGTGGGTCAGTGCCCCGACCGGGTCAAGTCGGGCAGCCTTGAGGGCAGGGTAGAGTGCGGACAGAACAGAGACGATCCACAGGATCACCACAGGCCAGACGACGCCATCAACAGTCAGTTCAGCATACCACAGAGGGCTCATAGCGATGCCGGCGGTACTGAATCCTTCGGCAAAACCGCTCAGATCGATGGGGTGAACCTGAAAGTACAGAGAAACGCCTGTCCCGAGTAGGCCACCGATCAGGCTGCCGATGACCCCGAGGACAAACGTTTCGGCCAGGACATCCCTCAGGATGCGCCAGGGAGAAGAGCCGATTGCCTTCAGGAGACCGAACTCGGGGATCCGTTCATAGGTGGCCATGAGCATGGTGTTGAGGACGCCAAGGGCAGCTGCAAGGAAAAAAATACCCAGGAAAAGCTTGCTTGTGCCGTCGAAGGTCTTCAGCATGTCAGAGACGGCAGGCATGATCTGGTGCCAGGTTTCGACCTCGTTGTCTCCCGCAGCATCCTCGATGGTGGTGGCTACTTCTTCCGGGGATAGTGCTCCGTGCGAGTTCAGGGAGATCTCGTGGTACTGGTCGGAGAGCACAAACAGATCTGCAAAGTCCTGGGACTTGATAACAGCAAGACTTCGATCCAGGCCTTCCCCGATACTCTTGAAGACTCCCGCTACGGTGAAGAGATCGTTGCCCAAAGACCCGTCGGCTGCCTGGACCACTGCCACCAGTTCAGTGCCGATCTCTGCACCCAGGGTTCTGGCGAGCTTCCGGCCGAGAACCACCTGCATCCCGGCTGCATCAGGGAGATAGGAGCCCTTGAAAATGGCTTCCGGCATGCTTCCCACCTCTCGCTCGTTGGAGGGTGACACTCCCCAGAACTGCACCCCTGCAGACTTGGTACCGCTGGAGAGCAGCCCGTAGCCGAAGGCTCTCGGTGCCGCTGAGATACCCTCATGCCGTGCTCTGGTCAGAATGGCTTCGTGATCGGATACGGTGTCGTATATCGAGCGTTCAGAGAGGTAGTCGGGGTGATGCACCTGAACCTGCCCCACGGTCACGTCGGTGACGCTGCGCTCCATATCCTGGATCATGCCGAGCATGAGTGCGTATGTAATGATCAGCACCGCTGTGCTCAAGGCCATGGCGATAAGAGTGATTGTCGTACGCCGGGTGTTTCTCCAGAGATTCCTCCATGCTATCCTGAAGGTGTTCACAGATCCTCCGGGTTTTTCAACGTTCTCAAGGAGAAAAAGTCTTTCTTCAACCCGATGTCGAACTCGATCTTCTGATAGGTGAGCTCGGTATACTCCTCGAGTTTGTCCGAGGGGGTGATGTGCATGGTGGCTGGAAGGAGCCTGCCGCCGAGTTCAGTGATGTCTGAAAAGGTCATGGTCCGCTTCAGGTCCATCTTTTCACCATAGTACTCGATATTCAGAGGAATCCAGTCCGATTCCCTCACGGTGGCCACGACCTTTCCCCATACCACCGCGGCCTGGGGCTTCGGCGTCAGGCTGAGTTCGATGACACGGATGTCATTCCGTTCACCCTGGAAGGAGATCTGGTGGTCGTAATCTTCCGACATACGGCTTTCCTTGACCAAGTCGTCATTCGTGAAATGGCTGCCCATCCAGGAAGCACCCATCATCGACGATGGGACTTTAATGACACGGTCAACCTTCGGGAGATAGTTCCAGATGTTATTGCCTGCCTTCAGTGTTGCCGTTCCCCGTTCCTTCAGGGGTTCCAGGATCCTGATCAGGGAGTACTCCGTTGACTGTGTCCATCCCTCGAGTTTCATCTCGCGGGTATAGTGCCTGGTTTTTACCTTCATGGTGAGAATGCTGTAACTCGAATCCCCCCGGAAGAGGTCATCGACATGTTCGAGGATTTCTTTCGACGAGGGCGATGCCCCCGGCGACACTGCCGGTGTCAGGACCGCCATGGAGAAAAATACACCAAAGGCGACGACAAAATATCCTTGATTCATTCTCGAGAGCTCCTTCATGTAGTACATAGTAAAACACAGTCTGTGTTCAGGCAACGGGGGAGGAGAGTTTTATTCGAGAAAAACGTGCGCACCTTCAGGGGATCACTCCTCAGATGGTGTTCACCATCAGGAAACAACGTGCGTGTGTTTGTGGATGGAATGCTCTATGAGGGCTTGAAAAAGCCTGCCCGATTTAGTACGGATGAACGGGAGTCACCGGGTCGGAGATGCCCGTGAATAAGGAGATGCATATGAATAATTCAGGCATGGCGGTCAGGGTCTTACTGGTTGCATTCCTTCTTTCTGCTGTTGCAGTGAGCATATTTTTCTACCTCGAATGGGAAAAACCCCAAGTGAAGCTTGATACGCCCCTTGAGATGATCGGGCAGCACACGGATATCACCATTACCCTCACAGACCTCAAGAGCGGCATCAGGATGTATACGGTGTCCATTGTCCAGGATGAACAGAGGACCGTGGTTGCAACAGAGGAGTTCCCTGATTCAGGGCTCTATGAAAAGACTGTAGATATACAGGTCAATCCACGACAGTTGAAGATCCAGGATGGAGATGCTGTGTTCAGGGTCGAGGCTGTTGATTTCTCTCCTCTCAAGAATACCACGGTGCTCGAGGTTGCGGTAGGGATCGATTCCATCCCGCCACAGATTTCTCTCCTGACGTCGGCTCACAACGTCAACCCCGGGGGAACGTGTCTGGTACTCTACACCGTGTCGAAAGAGGTGGTGAAAAGCGGTGTTCTCTGTGACGGGGAGTTCTTCCACGGATACCTGGTGGAGGAGTCGGGGAAGAAGAGTTATGTCTGCTATTTCGCAATACCCATGGACGTGGAGAGGGCTACACCCATGGCAGTCATGGGTGTGGACAGGGGAGGAAACGAGACACGTGTCGGGATCCCGTTCTATGTGAGGAAGGCCCACACGTTCAGGAGCGACACGGTATCGGTGAGTACATCATTCATCACGCAGAAGGCCGTGGAATTCCAGCAGCGCGACGCAACCCTGTCCGGGAAATCCCCTCTGGAAATGTTCGTCCACATCAATACCACGCTGAGGGAAGAGAACGATGCGGCAATCAGGTCCATCTGCGAGAAAACCGACACACGGCAACTCTGGCACGGTGCGTTTTCACGGATGGAGAATGCAGCCACCATGTCACGGTTCGGGGACAGGAGAACCTACACGTACGAGGGAAAACCCATAGGAGAGAGCATCCACTACGGAATTGACCTCGCATCAACGATGCATGCACCGGTCAGTGCCTCCAACAGCGGAACCGTAATCTTTGCGGAACCACTTGGAATATATGGGAATTCGGTGGTTATCGATCACGGCCAGGGTATCATGAGCCTGTATTCCCACCTGAGTGCCATCGGGGTTCAGGTCGGTCAGGCAGTGGAAAAAGGCAGTCTCATCGGGAATACCGGGGCTACGGGATTTGCCGGTGGCGACCACCTCCACTTCAGTATCCTGGTTGGAAGTCGCTACGTGAATCCCATCGAGTGGTGGGACCCTCACTGGATCCAGGACAACGTGGAGAAAAAACTGAGACATGTGTTTTCTGGCACGTGAGACGGCTTCACAGTGAATCTGAACCCCCCGCGGAACTTCTCGGGTATCCACAGGTTCTCTCGGACAGGAAAGGGGAGTCTACGGACACCTCGGTGCGGGTCCGATGCATCTGTCTTTCAGCACGATGCGCTCATTCCGCAGGTCAGGATCTGACCTGGCCGGCTTTGGTCGCGATACAAGGTAATCCCCTTGCATTTCAGTTCATAGGCGAGCAGAATCGCATCCCTGATGACCTCAGGTGAGACCGTGGAGGGAAAGTTAATCGTCTTGGAGACCGCACTGTCTGTATGAGCCTGGAATGCCGCCTGTATCCTCACGTGCTGGGAAGGCGGGATGGAAAAGGTCGTAGCAAAGAGATCACGGAACCAGGCCGGTAGGTGTGCATCCTCGGGAAGCGAGCCCCTTTCCCTGACATGATCTTCCAGGGAAGGAGAGAGAACCCCGTTTTCCTCGGCCACTCTCCTGAATACCGGGTCCATTTCTGCCACACCAATGGAGCCAGGAATGATCCGGGTATAGGAGAGGGCAAAAAGAGGCTCTATTCCGGATGAACATCCCGCAATCAGACTCAGTGAGCCGGTTGGCGCAATAGTTGTGACCGAGGCATTCCGCATGGGCGCTTTTCCCTGTTTGTCATAGACGCTCCCGGGAAAGTTCGGGAATGATCCCCTGGTCTTTGCCAGGGCTGTGGATGCCTCATGGGCCTTCTGCTGTATGAATTCCATGATCCTGGATGCGATGTCAATGCTGGTGTGCGAGGAATAGGGAATTCCCATCATGATAAGCATATGAGCGAAGCCCATGATTCCGAGTCCAATCTTTCTGTTCCCCCTGGTAATCTGTTTGACGTGCGGCAATGGGTAGTGATTTATCTCCACCACATCGTCCAGGAACCGCACTGCGAGGTGAATTGTCGACTCGAGCCTGTCCCAGTCGATTTCACAGGCAGTTTCCGTCCTTTTCAGCATCTGTGTGAGGTTGATGGACCCGAGATTGCAGGATTCAAACGGCAGCAGCGGCTGTTCACCGCACGGGTTCGTGCTCTCGATTGTCCCGAGGTTCGGTGTGGGATTGTGACGGTTGATCTCATCGAGGAAGAGAATCCCGGGTTCGCCGTTTTCCCATGCGGACTCGATGATGAGATCGAAGATGCGGCGGGCAGAAACTTTTTTCACACACACGGCATTTCTCGGATTGATGAGGCTGAACATCGCATCCTGCGCGAGGGCACGCATGAATTCATCAGTGACACCCACGGACAGATTGAAGCTCGTCAGGCTCTCGGGGGTTCTCTTTGCCATGATGAACTCCTCGATGTCAGGGTGATCGATCCTGAGTATACCCATGTTTGCCCCGCGACGAGTTCCGCCCTGTTTGATGATGTCGGTGGCCTTGTTGAATACCTCCATGAATGACACCGGACCACTTGCTATACCGCTCGTGGTGGAGACATAATCATTCTTTGGCCGCAGGTTGCTGAATGAAAAGCCAGTACCACCGCCGCTCTTGTGGATGAGGGCTGTGTTTTTGAGAGCTTCGAAGATGGATTCCAGGGAGTCTTCCACGGGAAGAACAAAACACGCTGAAAGCTGACCGAGGTCTCTTCCTGCATTCATCAGTGTCGGCGAGTTGGGGAGGAAGATCAGTGAGGCCATGACATCGAAAAAGCGATCTTCGTGGATACGATACTCATGGCTGGAGGAAAACGCCTTTTCGGCCAGTGCAACGTGGTGGGCAACCCTCCTGAACATCTCTTCAGGCCCTTCGATCACGAGACCCTCGTCATTTTTCTTGAGATACCTGCTCTCGAGGATTCTCAGAGCACTTTCAGTCCAATCCTGCACCATGGCATCTATCCTTTCGTGGACATACATGCCTGCATCGATCTGTCTACGGAGCATGATTCTGGGTATATGATAACGTGTTCTCCCTTTGCAGGCAATGCAGGAGGCTTTGCACTAGACACCTGAGGGGGATGCGCATGCCTGTGGAATATCCTGCAGCAGCGCTGTGAGTAAAATGTATTAAAATAGTAATACAGTACTATTCGATTGAGGACGATATGAGAGGAATATGAGGCGTTCAAATACTTGACAGAGGATCAAAACACGATTAATTGTATTAAACGAACGATCTAAATGTACTAATATAAAAGGTGGTTCTCGATGAAACAGACAGTATTCTCCATAAAGGAAGGCATTCCTCTCTACGTACAGATCAAGGATTACCTCAAGGGGGAGATCAACGCGGGAAAGGTGAAAGACAAGCAGCTTCCGCCTGTGCGGGTGATGGCACAGCGTTTCGGGGTAAACCCGAATACCGTGCAGAGGGCATACCAGGAGTTGAAGAGGGAGGGCATGGTGAAACCTGCGGTCGGACGGGGCACCTTCGTGAGTACGGATGTGAAGGGGCTACAGCGGGAGACCCGGGCAGAACTTCTGCGCAAGGCCATAGAACGGTCAGTGGAAGAAGCCCTCTCTCTTGAATTCTCCCTCGAGGAGTTTGAAGAGGCCGCCCGGCAGTACATCACGGAAAAAAAGGAACTCATGCAGAAGATCTCTCTCGTGTTCATCGAGTGTAACATCGAACAGCTCACGTATTTCACCGAGCATCTGAATCTCGACCGCCACCTGAAGAGAATCCCGGTCCTGCTTGAAGACCTGAGAAAAAAAGACAAACAGGTCATGAAAACAATCCATCGTTCAGACATCATCGTCACGAGCTTCTACCACCTCGATGAGATCCGCCAGAGACTGGGAAATATCGAGGTCCCTATCATCGGAATCAATCTTGAACCCGAGATGAAGACATTGATCGAGATCGCGAAAATCCCGGCTTATTCCACGGTCGGCATTGTCACCAGCAGTGAGCAGTTTCGAACAGAGATCCGCGGGATCATGCACCACGCCGGAATCCATTTCGACTCCCTGCTCGAGACACATTCACATGACCCTGGTGAGATCGAAGCCCTCGTGAAAACGTGCTCCGCTGTACTCGTTTCTCCTCATCAGAAGGAAGGTGTTCTCCGCGCTGTGAAGCCTGGCACAAGGGTCATCGAATTTGTCTTCAGTCCAGACAAGACATCCGTCAACAACCTCAAGGTTGCACTTCTGGAACTGAAGAGAGGGTTCGGAAATGAATAGTACTTGTAAGGCCTGGCCGGATCTCCCTGGTACAGGAATGGTGCCCGGTCTACGGCATCCGCATGATTCAGACAAGAGGAGGGTTGTCCATGACAATCAGGATAACGGAACTGACATTTCTTGAACACTTTGCCCCACGGTATGGGATTCCCGTTCCACGGCATGTGGAGGAGGGTACGGTGAGCAGGTCGGGGCTCAAGAAGACATTGAGCGAGTGGGGAGGGAGTGCGCTCGTCAAACCAGACATCCTCACGGGAAAACGTGGCAGGGCCGGTGCAGTGATTGAAGTGAACACGGTCCAGGATACGATCCACGCGATCAAACACATCTCGAGCATGGAGATCAATTCACACATGCCCAGAACAGCGTATCTCGTCGAGAAGATCCCTGCAGTCCTCGAGATTTTTACAGCGATCACGTACAACTCGTCATACCTTTCTCCAACATTCACCGTCTCCCTTGAAGGAGGAGTAGATATCGAGGATGTGCCGGAGGAGAAGAAGTCCACTATCCCGGTGGATATCTTCCGGGGGCTTGATGCCTACCAGGCGGGGGAGGTGCTCGCAGAACTCGGCTGCCCGCAGGATCTCATCAGCCCTCTTTCGCGGCACATGGTCTCGTTCTGGGATCTCTTCATCTCAACGGGGATGACATCTGCCGAGATCAATCCCTGGAGAGTGACACCAAACGGGAATGCGTATGCCTGCGATTTCAAGGGAATCATCGACGAGGCCAACTTCAAGGCAAAGGTGCCCGGTATCGAGTTCCCAGACTATCCCGAGGTGATCTCACCCTTCGAGGAAGAGATGGCGGCATGGAGTGCATCGAGCCACCAGGGCCAGGCCCATGTGTCGGAACTCGGTGGGAAAAAGATCCTGCCCATTCTCTTCGGGGGAGGGGCCTCCACGATCATCACCGAGACCCTTGAGGTTGCCGGGGGTGATCCCATGTTCCTCTCTGATTTCGGGGGGAATCCCCCATACGAGCGGATGCGTGGCACGGCGAAGATCTGTTTCGATCACAAGCTTGCCGGTGCGAAGCTCCTGCTCATACTCGGGGGAAAGGCGAACAACACCTATATCGATGTCACATTCAGTGCACTCGCAGATGCGCTCTTGAGTTATGCTGAAGAACATGGGCCCCTTTCACTTCCCGTTGTGGTGGGCAGAGGAGGTCCACGGCTTGTCAAGGGGCTGCTTGCCTTGAAGCAGGCCCTCGAATATTTGAGGCTGCCCTATGTCATCTTCGGTCCTGACACACCGGTGACACTCGTCGCAGAGTACGCAGCCAAGCTGGTGAACGCCCTGCCAGATGAAAGCGAGGTGAAATTATGAGAGCGAAGACACTGGCCGATCTCCTGAAACAGGGGGACAGGGTTGCAGTTTCCAATATTACGGGAAGAGAGGCCTCTCGGGTATCAGAGGAAAGCCAGAAATACTGCAGAAATCTCGTAGGGGGATGGGCGCTCGGGAAGAGCGGACAGACCATCGAGACACCCCAGGGCCCGATCCCTGTCTACGCGACCTTTGAAGAACTCATGAAGCAGACACCGCCCGAGATGCATCCCAACAAGATCATCATCTACTCCCCCCCACCTGCAGTGTACGGGGAGGTCAAGGAAGTGGTCGATCACGGCAAAGGGAACGTCGAGACGATCTTCGTCATCACCGAACATGTGTCCATCGAGGTGACATCGAAGCTCCATGCGATCTGCCGGTATGCAGGCATTGATGTCATCGGCTGCAACACGCTGGGAATGATCAATGTTCACGACAGGGTGCGGGTTGGTGCCGTGGGTGGCGATTCACCCCAGGAGACCTTCATCCCGGGGTCTGTAACCATTCTGTCAAACTCGGGGAATATGGTGAACACCATCGCGAGCTACCTGCTGGCTTCAGGCATGGGGATCTCGTTCGGCATCTCAACCGGAAAGGATCTCCTCATCCTCACTCCCGTACAGGAACTTCTCACCCTGGCTGAGACAGACCCGCGGACACGATTGATCGTGCTGTACATTGAACCCGGTGGGCTGTATGAGCATGAAGCCATCGAAATGATGAAGTCTCGTGGATTCTCGAAGCCCATCGTCGTGTATGTCGCCGGGAAGATTGCAGAGAAGTACAATGTGTCTCTGGGACATGCCGGTGCCGTTGTAGAAGGGAACCTCACCTCTGCATCGGCAAAGATGCGTGAGTTTGATGCGTACTTCGGGATCGATGGATTTTCCCCGGAGAGGCGATACAAGAAATCAGAACAGCTCTCAGACGCTCTGAACAGGGGTATTCGTGTGGCATCCCTCCACCACATCCCCAAGGCGGTGAGGCTTATCTGTGATACTCTCGGCATCGAGCGCGATATCAGCAGCGCCAAGCCGTTGAAGCTGAACCCGTGGTTCGTGAACCTTGGAGATGTCGCCAAGTACATTCCCCACGAACTGGACCTGGCACAGGGCACGATTCCTGAGCCCTACGCTTCGCAGGTGAAGGAGCAGGAACAGGCGCGACTCGGTATCAGCATGGCCAGGCAGTCCATGAGAAACGCCTCGCATGCGAGTTCCAACGATGGGGTCACTCCCAGGATCTATGGATATTCCCTCATGGACATCATGACAAAAAAATCCTTTGTCTCATCCCTGATTCTTTCGCTGACAGGGGAGCTTCCACGGGATGAGTTCGAGGAAAACCTTGCACAGATGACATTCATCGCCTCGCTTACGAACGGACCCGGCACCATCTCGGCCCAGGGTGCAAAGCTGTCCTGCTCTGCAGGAAACTCGCCGAACACCGCCATGATCGGGACACTCGCCGCAATGGGCAGCATTCACGGGGGAAACGGTTCCCAGGCCGTGAGGTTCCTGCTGGATGTCTTTGCCGACACCGATATTGAAGACCCCTACGACGACTCGATAGACGTGAAGACCGTTGCAGAAAAAGCTGCGGATGATTTCAAACGGCAAAAGATCGCTGCGAAGGAGGCATCCCTCGAGTATGAGCGGATCCCGTGTCTCGGTCACCCGATCTTCAACAAAGACCCGGTGAATTATGATCCCAGGGAGCAGGTCATCCACGGATTCATCACTTCCCAGGGGAGATGCAATATCTTCCTGGAGTTCTACCATACGCTGGTCCAGGCCCTCAAGGATAACGGTGTCACAAACAAGGTGATGGCGGTCAATGTTGATGCTGCCCTTGCCTGCGTGTGGCTTGGAATCTGCTGGAGGCACCTGAGGGAGAAGCGCATGACCCTTCAGAGGGCCATGGACATCCCCTTTATCGTGTTCGCTCTGGGAAGGGCGGCAGGGGGCGCAGCCGAGTTTCTGGATCACCAGGACTTCGGCACGAATATGGACATGCGCATCCCTACCAGCGAGTGCAGGTCGCTCAACAGGCCCAGGGGTCTGTGAAAAGATGCGGGAGGAATGTATCTCCTGAATTCCAGGACCTGTACACATCTGTTTCCCTGATGAAATTCCTTGGGAGTGAGCACCTTGTCTTTCCCATAGGGGGCTCCTATTATATGTGTGAACTCAAGAGGTTCGATAGCATTCTCAGGTAAAAAAAGAGGGATTCATCCAGATGATGACAGTCACAGGAGGAGTGATATGGGAAAATTGAAGAAGGGAGATCAGGCGCCTGATTTCGTTCTCACGGATCAGAATGGATCGCCCGTGAGACTCTCCGATTTCAAAGGACAGAAAGTGCTTGCCTATTTTTACCCCAAGGCGGGAACATCAGGATGTACTGTTCAGGCCGAGGCTGTGCGGGATGCAAAAGAAGAGCTGGCCCGATCAGGAGTGGCTGTCATGGGCATCAGTCCTGATGATGAAAAGAGCCAGAAAAAATTCGATGAAAAGAACTCGCTCAGGTTTCCCCTCCTGTCGGACAGGGAGCACAAAACAGCCGAAGCATACGGGGTCTGGGGTGAGAAGAGCATGTATGGAAAGAAGTACATGGGGATCATCCGGTCCTCTTTCCTGATTGATGAGAAGGGAAAGGTGCTGGATGCATGGTACAAGGTGAGCCCGGGGGATACCGTACCCAATGCGCTGAAGGCCCTGAAGAAATAATCTGAATCTCTGAAGACGAGGTGGTTCGTGCACAGCAAGAGTGTTCTGTCGGAATTCTTTACATGGACAAACACGCAGGTATCCGCCGAACGCAACTCGATACTACATTGATTTTTCAACGAGTATCAACATACAGAGCTATGAGAAACGTGCCTTCTCAAGGGGATCAGATCGAAAGTAGTCTGTCGGATATCTTTACAATTCACGACCAATCAGATCCTCTTCACACAATAACCCCTTGAAAGAAGGAGAAATGTTTTTTTGGATCTGATATTGCAGATCAATCTGCAACCACGTGTTCTCACGTGGAGGACATACAAGCTATCGTTTTATGCTTTCGTATCAGGGGCCGTACGGCCCCTTTTTTTTCTCTCCCGGGAGAAACACGCATGAACCCCTTGACAATGACAGGCAAAAGGTGTTTAAGCGCCAGGAGATACGCCCCACCAGGGCGCCGGAAGTGTGAAGAACAGTCCCTTTACCCAAGGGACTGTTCACACTGAACATACCGATTTTCCCATGACCCATCACAGAATGTCCCCGGGAAAGACCTGTCGAGAGAACGATCACATCTCGCCAGTCACCAATTCCCGGAATGATCAGGAGTCGGTGAGGAGATCTTCGCTGACCTCCACCTCCATGGTCAGCAATCCCTGGGAGAGTGTTTTTCCCTGGTTGTCCACGAGCAGTGATACGGTGCCTCCCCCGTCCAGAGCACCCTCCAGCAGGAAGTTGAGAGAGTGAAGGTTATCCAGGCGATACCGCCGTACAGGCCCCCTGACATTCGTCTTGAAGAATTCGGCAACCCTGGAAGCAGTGAGCTCTCTGACGATTTCAGGGTACAGTTCCGGTTTGAGTGCGGCAACACCGATGTTGCAGATATCCCCCTTATCACCTGACCGGGCATGGGCAATCCTATACAGAGGAACCTTGACGTGTTTTTTTGACCCCATTGTGTGCGGATCAGGTCCTTCGGGCTGGGTGACAGGATCTCCAGCCTCGCCGGAAGCACACTCGAAGAATTCCTCGGTGTCATTGAACACCATGCGAGCCTTCACAAGATCTCTCGGGATCAATGCAGGCCAGAACCCGAAGGCCGGGACCACGTCCGGACGGCCACCCATGACCGTCACACCGGGAGGGCCGGCGAGTATCAGACCGGAAAGTTCCCTGCTCATGACCTCTAGAGGTTTCTTGTCTTCTGCACGGGCAGCGAATCTCAGGATGATCTCGTTGGGTTCAACCTTCGGGGCTGCGGATTCACCCCAGCAGGAATTGTACCCTACGAAGTCGGTGCGATGCTCGATAAAATCTCCCGATACCCTGTCCCAGAACATCTCGGCAAACTTTTTCCCTTTGGCCACGACATCAGGCCCGCTGAGCACCAGGGGGGCTATCACCTTAAATCCTGCTTCATACGTCACGGAGACCTTGAGATATGGTGTGGGCTTCTGGCCTCGGGCGTTTTTCACGAGCACCCTGTCTTTCCCGACGTCTTCCAGGGAAAACGAGGTAAAATCCGCAATGACATCAGGGCAGATGTAGACCTGAGGATCGCCGATCTCGTAGAGGAGCTGCTCCTTTGCAGTCCTTGTGCTCACAAGACCGCCAGTTCCGGGGTGCTTGGTAAGGACGAACGACCCGTCGCCATGCATCTCTACGAGGGGGTAGCCCATGTTGTGATAGCTTTCGATTTCTCTCCACAGGGTGTAGTTGCCCCCGGTGGACTGTGTTCCGCACTCCACGAGGTGGCCGGCGACCAGGGCCGAGGCAAGCCTGTCGTAGTCTCCCCACATCCATCCGAACTCATGGGCGAATGCAGCAACCACTCCTGCAGCGTCATAGGTCCGCCCTGTAATGACAATGCGGGCTCCCTTTTCAAGAGCGGCGACAATGGGATGTGCACCGATATAGGCATTTGCAGAGATGACCTTGTCGATCATGGGGCCAAGGGATTCACCGGTATCCTGGTGGGTAAATTCACACTCGTTCTCGTGCAGTTCTTTCAGTCTCGGCATCAGATCATCACCGTCGACGATTGCAACCGGGAGACGAATACCTTTCTCTTCCATCACCGCCTCGAGGGCGCGGGCGCACCCCACTGGGTTTATCCCCCCTGCATTGGCGATGACGGATATGTCGTGGTCGGCAATATATGACAGCAGCCTGCCCATGGCTGAGACGAAATCCCGTGCATATCCTGCTTCAGGATTCTTGGCCTTCTGGCGAGCCAGGATGATCATGGTGATCTCGGCGAGGTAGTCCATAGTCAGGTAGTCGATAGGCCCCCCCTTGACCTGCCGTTCTATCGCCGCCAGTTCATCGCCCCAGAAGCCGCTCGCGTTTGCTACGATTATGGTTTCCTTGTTCCTTCTCATCTGTGGAATCTCCTTGTCCAGAGTGCCTTGTCGTGAATATCATGGAACCATGGGAGATCAGTATCTCCCGGTACACGATCCGTTCTGCCGTTTCCTTCCGTTGCAATCGGCCTTCACGGTCCGGCCAGCCGTTCTCACTCCTTCTTCAGTTCGGCGAGGATTTCCTGCGCACGGTCTACCCTGATTTTGCCTTCTTCCACCAGGAGTTTGGCCACTTCGTCGATCAGATCTCCCTCTGCACCAGCCATGACAGCGATATTCTTCGCGTGCAATGACATGTGACCCCGCTGAATGCCCTCGGAGGCCAAGGCTCTGAGTGCAGCGAGGTTTTGGCACAGACCAAGGGCAACGATAATCTCTCCGAGTTCAGTTGCTGTCTGAATGCCGAGGATCTTTTTGGTCAGCTTGGCAAGGGGGTGGAGCGCTGTTGCACCTCCTACTAGGCCCACAGCCATGGGAAGCTCAAGGGTGCCGGCGAGATTCCCCTCGGGGGTCTTTTCCCACCTGCTCATGGACCGGTACCGGCCTGAGCGGGCAGCATAGCTGTGCGCACCTGCCTCGATGGCGCGGAAATCATTTCCGGTCGCGATGACAAGAGGGGTGATGCCATTCATGATCCCCTTGTTGTGGGTTGCCGCACGGTGAGGATCCGCATCGGCAAAAGCCCACGCATAGATAATGCCGTCAACGATGTCATCGGCACCTTTTATGGCATCTTTCATCACCGTGACACGGGCTCTGCACAGGCGTCGGTCGGCCAGATTGGACAGGATCCTGAGGTAGACCTTCCCGCCGGTAATGTGCTCGATGGTCGGTGCAAGCGCCTCTGCCATTGTATTCACGGCATTGGCCCCCATTGCATCCCGAACATCAACGAGGAGGTGGGAGATCACCATGGGACCTGCAGCAGTGTCGATCACCCGTACCTCGATGTCCTTCGCCCCACCGCCGATGTCCACGAGAACAGGGTCCTGGGCATTTGCAATTTTCAGGATGTCATCCCTGTTTTCCAGGATCTTCAGCCTGGCACCGTAGGGATCGGTCAGCTTCACGGCCTGGATCTGGGCAATCATGATCGGGCCGGAATTGCTCGTGAAGAATCCCCCGCCGCTGCGCGCCATGCTTGCTGCATTTGAGACACCCGCCACCACCGAAGATTCCTCGACCACCAGGGGAATGAGGTACTCCCTGTTGTTGATGATCATGTTGATCACGATCCCGACCGGGATCTGGAACGTGCCCACCACGTTTTCTATCATTCTGTCCGCCGTCTGCACGTCCAGGGCCTGCTTCTGGAAGAGGGACACTTCCTCGTCCGTGAGGTCGGCGAACTCCTTGACCTTGCTGAGCCTCTCAGCAATGCTGAGCTTGTGAAACCCTGATATCCGAGATGATTTTGCCATAGTTCGCTCTCCTTTCTATGTGCTCTCGTTGCACGTATACGTATTCACGAGTGTGTTAATCCATGAGATCCGGGAGATACATGATGATCTCCGGGAAGATCATGCACAGGATCAGCCCGAGTGCCTGCAGGAGCACGAAGGGGAATACTCCCCGATAGATGTCGCCCATGGTCATGCCCTTGGGAGCCACCCCCTTGAGATAAAAGAGCGTGTACCCGAACGGGGGGGTGATGTAGTCCATCTGTGCGTTCACCAGGAACAGGATTCCGAACCACACCGGGTCAAACCCGACTGACTGGATAATTGGGAGGAAGATGGGAACACACAGGAGGATGATTCCGATCTCGTCGAGGAAAAGTCCAAGCACAATGAGAATCAACTGCATGATGATCAAGATGATCCACCTGTTCACTTCAAGCCCGAGGACGAAGTTCTGGATGAGCTCATCACCGCCTACGGCGGAGAAGACCGAGATGTAACAGCGAGCCCCGATGGTTATCCAGAGAATCATGGAGGTGACGACCGCTGTGTTGAACACAGATTCCTTGAGCATCTGCCAGTTGAAGCGTCTGTAGACCATGGCGGATATGATCGCTCCAATGCACCCGACTCCTGCCGCCTCTGTCGGTGTTGCAATCCCGGTATATATGGAACCGAGCACCCCCAGGATGAGCAGGATTGGGAGAATCACGGTTTTGAATGCAATGACCTTGTCAATGAACGAATATTTCGCCCGTTCTTCCTTGGAAGGTGCAGGTCCCATTTCGGGCTGAATCCAGCACCGCAGCCCAATGTATACAATGAAGAGACCCGACAGGAGCAGGCCGGGCAGGACCCCCCCGATGAACATCTTGCCGATGGAGACGCCCGCTGTTACTGCATACACGATGGTGATGACACTCGGAGGGATGAGGATTCCCAGGGTGCCCCCTGCGCAGATGCTGCCTGCGGCCATGCCTTTGTCATAGCCGCGGTTGAGCATGGCGGGCAGGGCAAGGATCCCCATGGTGGCCACGGCGGCGCCAACGATTCCTGTCATTGCCGCCATGAGGGTACAGATCACGATGGTGCCTATGGCAAGCCCGCCACGCAGGGGGCCGAACCACATCTCCATGAAGCTGAAGAGGTCTTCCACGAGTCCCGAGCGCTCCAGCACATTTGCCATAAACACGTACAGCGGAATGGCGACAAAGAAGTAGGAAGTCATTACGCCCCAGGACTGCACGGCGACCAGGAGCATGGAATTCGGACCCCACAGAAAATAGGCAAAAAACATTGCAAGCCCGCCCAGAACAAAGGCAAGGGGAAGGCCTGTGGAGAGGAGAATGACCAGGGATGCAAACATGGCAAATACAGTGAATTCGATACTCATGATTCCAACTCCCTGTTCGTGACTGCGAGGTGAAAGTCACGGATGAACTTGGCGATTCCCTGGAGGAGGATGAGCCCTGCGGCGATCGGAATACACAGCTTGATGGGGTAGACTGGCGGTGCCCAGGCAGAGGACAGGGTCTCCCTCACAAGGATAGAATTCCAGGCAAATCTCCACCCGTAGACAAGCATGGTATAGATGAAGAAGAAGAATGCCGGCGCTGTGATGAGATCGACAATGGCCCTCCTGCGGGGAGAGAGACGACCATAGAGGATGTCGACATTCACATGCTTGCCGATGGCCAGGGTGTAAGCTCCTGCGAGGAGGAAGTACGGGCCATAGAGAAGATAGTTGAACTCAAATGCCCAGATCGTGGGGGAATCGAAAAAATACCTCATGACGACCTCATACACGGTTGCAATGGTAATCAGGATAATGACAAAGCTCAGGATCTTTGCCACCCACTCATTGATCTTGTCTATGGTGAATACGATTTTCCGCAACCCTTTCATGATCTTCTCCCGGGGAGCTGAGTGAATCCGCTCGAAATCATTGTGTAAATAAGTTTGCAGGCTGAATAGGGGTGCTGTCGTGCACTCCCCCCCTGAATGAGACTATCTCCTGGGACTGAATCGAGAAAAAACCGCTGTTAATCGATCAGTCCGAGTTCTTTCATCCATGTCTTCTGGGAATCGAGAACCTTTCTGGCCTTCTCGCTCTTGTTGCCGTACTCTTCCCACACTTCCATGGCTATCTTCCTGGCCTTACGAACCTCTTCATCAGGCAGACGTATGATTTCGACTCCTTTCTGCCTGTATTTCGGCAGAGAATTCATGCCATTGATATACTCCTGATGAAAGAGCTCGGAAGATATCTCACGAGCAGCAGATTCCAGGATGGCCTGGATGTCTTTGGGAAGCTTGTTCCACGCTGCCATGTTGATGGCATAGCAGGTGGACGTAACCGGCTGGTGGAATCCCGGAAGGATGATGTACTTGGCCACTTCGTACAAACCGGCATCGTAGTTGGCCTGGAGAGACCCTCTGTCAGCGAAGTCGATGACACCCTTTTCAAGGGCGGAGTAGACTTCTGCCGTGGGTAGCGGAGTGACTGCAGCCCCAATCTTGGCAAGAACCGGCCCGGCCAGACCTACGAACCGGCCTTTCTTTCCCTTGAGATCCTCAATGCTTCGGATAGGTATTTTCGAGTGGAGAGGTTCTTCAGCGTAGATGGTGGGCGCCAGGTAGTATACACCGAGTGGGGCGTACGATTCGCGCAGCATGTCCACCCCACCTTTCTCCCAGAACCATATCTCAAGCTGCCATGGATCGGTGAACCCGCAGGGCAGTGACGCTGTGAAGGCAACCTCAGGCATCTTTCCGATGTAGTACCCCTCGTACTGCTTCATCATCTCGAACATGCCGGCCTGGATGGCGTCCAGCATCTCGTTGGTGGGCACGAGGGAGCCGGGAGGGAAGATCTTGATGACAAGACGACCTCCGGTGAGTTCATTCACCCGCGCCACGAACTGCTCTTCCACCTTGTATGGGAGCGTTCCAGGATCCCAGAGAATCTGCATACGCCAGTTGATCACCTTGTCCGCTGCTGATGAAGGAGCAGGGACGGTCGTCCAGAGAACCCCGAGTGCGATGAAAAGGCATACAATGATTTTTGTGCTTCTATGGAACCACATGCGTTACCTCCTTCAAGTATTTTCTGGTTCTTTGTTTCTGAACCAGGTTGTTCCGCTTAGGAGAACTCTGTCCTTTCAGACACATTTCCGTATATTCATTCACGAGGGTTATTGCTTTCCGGGTTTTTCAGAATAGATGACAACCAGGACCTTGCTCTCTGTATCACCTATACACTGACCTCGATGGGGCACCTCGGAATCGAAGAACACGCAGTCTCCGACATCGAGAACATGGCGCTCGTCGCCGTACCAGAATTCCATGCTTCCCTCCAGGACGAACATCAGCTCCTGTCCCTCATGGCGAAAGATCGTGCGGTCGTCAGCGTGGGGGATGAGGGTGATGATGAACGGGTTCATGACCTTGTTGTGCTTTTTGTATGCGATGGATTCATAGAAATAGCCGAAGATGTTTCCCCGCTGTGCAACGGGCTTCCGCTCTGTACTCCTGACAATGGAACACTTGAGGTTGTTCACCTTGCGCTCCAAAAAGTCTGCGATCTCAACGTTCAACGCATCGGCTATCTTGCTCAGGGTCGCAATCGGCGGGCTCTGGAGGCCGCGCTCGATCTTCGAGAGATACCCCTTGGTAAACCCGGTTCTTACCGAAAGCGTGTCCAGGGTGGTTTTCATGCCCTTTCTGATGGATCGAATCTTCAGACCGATATTTTCATACGTATCGTACATTGGATTCTCACCTGGAGAGAGCACTCACCAGGGACGGGAGTGTAAAATGAAATGAACAGGATATCGATGAAGTATCCAGGTTGTATACGTGTGACACATCCATGGAACAATGTCCCCCTCATGGATGAAATATATTTCCTGACAGGAAACAGTATACGAATCAAAATACGGCTGTCAAGATCTCAGGCAATATTTATTAAAATAATATAAACAATATGTTATAATCTCTACAATCCCAATATCCCGTGATGCTTGGGTTTTTCATGGAAAGGAAACAAGGAGTAAGATTCAACCATGTCTGGAAACTCTCAGGAACGGTCAGACCCCTAGAGAAACACGATGGCGCAAAGCCTTCACCAAGATTCCTGAATAGTGAATACGGAATGGGAAATATAGGAGAGTTCGCATTCACCAAGATACAAAAGAACAGGGAGGCCCTTTGGCGAGAGATGAACATTCCCTGCTCCTACGATGAACGGGAAGCAGGGTCATGGAACGTTCTGTGTTTCCCCTTGAGAGAGAAAGTTCAGAACAGCCTCCTTGTACCTGGGATTCATGAGGGCTGTCAGGTGGTCGCAGCCGGGGATGATCGAGAGTTTTGCACCGGGGATGGTTCGCGCAAAGCCGTAGGCATCACCGACAACACCATCATCCCGTGCCGAAACAACCAGTACCGGTTTCGTGTTCATCCTGAAATCAGGGGGATCGTCTCTATACACACGGCTGATACACGCGCTGAGTGCCATGAGATCGTTCCTGTGAAAGTCGGCGAATTCTCTGAGTGCCCTGATAAACGGGTCGTGGATGGAGGTCGCATTCTCAGAAGGCAAGTAAAGCGCGATCATTCGTGCTCGCTCCCTGTAGTCGAGGAGGTGTGCCCCGACACCACCGAGAACCACGGACCGTACACGATCAGGGTGTGATACCATGAGGTGTGTGGAGATCCATCCCCCCAGGGAATACCCCATGATGTCGGATGCATCGATGGCGAGGTGGTCCATGAGTGAGATCACATCGGTTACAATCCTCTCGGGTGCATAGTCCTCGGGTTCATGGAATTTCGTGCTTTCTCCATGGCCTCTCAGGTCAAGGGCAACGACTCTTCTTCCCGATCTCACCAGGAGTTTGTACCAGGACGTGATCTTCCAGTTTACCGTGCGGTTGCTCGCAAACCCGTGGAGGAGGATGATAGGGTTTCCTCTGCCCTCGACCTCATAGCCTATGGATGCCTCGTGTGTCAGAAGTGTTGTCATGCGCGGTTATCCTCGGGTGCAGGCTGTTACCATGCAATTCCATCCCAGGGCAAGGGAAAGGGGATCATCCTTCCATGCATCCCTGTCCACGCAGTGAACGCGGGAGAACGACTCTGAGGAAAGGAGCTATTTCTTCTCCTGATCGAGGTAGGCAAGGGCAATCCTGGAGAGCATTGTTGTGCCGATCAAAAGGGCACGTTCGTCAAAGTCAAACCTGGCATTGTGGTGGGGTTCGCAGATCCCCCGTTCGAAGTTGCCTCCCCCGACGTAGAAATAACTACCCGGGATCCGCTGGAGGTAGAATGACATATCTTCGCTTGCCATGGTCGCTGGTACCTCGAACACCGACTCTGTTCCGACAACATCCACGGCAATACGCTCCACAAGATCGGTCATACGGGCATCATTCACTGTCACGGGATAGCCTGGAACATACTCGAGTTCAAAATCTCCCCGCAAACTCTGCGTGATGCCTCCGAGAATCCGTTTCATGCGCTCAGGTATAGTCTTCCTGATCTGTTCGTCGAGGCACCTGACCGTCCCTGTCAACTCGACGGTCTCCGCGATCACATTCGATGCCGTGCCGCCATGGAATGTCCCAATGTTGACGATCAATGGAATCAGCGGTGATATCTCCTTCTGGATAAGGGCCTGGATGTTGATGGCTACGTGTGCAGCGATGGCAATCGCGTCGATTCCGCCTTCCGGCATAGCGGAGTGGCCTCCTTTTCCCTTGATATGTATGGTGAAGGAATCCATGGCTGCCATGATGGAGCCGCTGCGGAAGGCGATCATACCTACAGGGATCTGGTTGATGATATGGAGCCCGAACGCTGCATCCACCCTGGGATCCTCCAGAACCCCGTCGTTGATCATGTATCGGGCCCCGCCAAGGCTTTCCTCGGCAGGCTGGAACACGAATTTCACTGTGCCGGCCAATTCAGATCTGAGCTCAGCGAGTATTCGCGCGGTGACAAGCAGTATGGCCATGTGGCCGTCGTGACCGCAGGCATGCATGACGCCCTCACGTACCGAGCGGTATTCCGTGAGGTTCATCTCCTGGATGGGCAGCGCATCCATGTCTGCCCTCAGGAGGACAGTCCTCCCAGCAGGATTTCCCGCAAGAAGTGCCACCACGCCAGTCTTGCCGATCCCTTCGTGGACCTCGAGACCAAGCCCTTTGAGGTAATCGGAGATGATGCCAGCGGATCTCCTCTCTTCGAACCCCAGTTCCGGATGTCTGTGGAAATCACGCCGGAGACGTATGAGTTCATCCTCGTAATGAGAAACCCTCTTTCCGATGTCGGCAACGGTCATTCATTCACCTCTTCCCTGACAACCATACCTGTTTGACGCTGAAGATGAAAGGGGAAACAGGAGGAGAAAAGAGTGAACACCTTGGCACGACCGGGAGTGCATATTATTATGGTCCATAGACAGAGGGGGTATCTATGGGACTGAAAGTTCTCTCGCTTGCACCACTTCCCGGTGACCTGGTCAAGCTCCTGATTCAGCAGACACAGGGCGTACCTGATTTTGAGGTGGTAAGCGGTCATGAATTGGAGGACGGGGATCTTCTCAGGGCTGTATCCGAGGCAGATGTTGTGCTTGGAGACTACACGTTCAACAAGAAGATCACTGCAGATATCGTGAATGCCGCCGGCAGGCTCAAAATGATCCAGCAGCCGAGCGTCGGGTATCAGCACATCGACGTTGATGCATGCACGCTCAAAGGAATCAGGGTTGCCAATACAGCCGGCGCGAACACCGTGAGCGTTGCTGAGCATACCATCGCATGGGCACTCTGCCTCCTGAAGAATCTCTTTTTTGCTCACACGAGCACCAAACTGGGAGGGTGGGAGCAGATGAATGTCAAGCCAGTGGAGCTCAAGGGCAAGATCTGGGGTATCGTGGGATTTGGAAGGATCGGCCAGGCCCTTGCAGCCAGGCTGAGACCGTTTGAACTTGAGCGAATTCTCTACTATGACATCATCAGGCAGCCCAGAAACATGGAAGAAGAACTCGATGCAACCTTCTGCGAGTTGCCAGACCTTTTACAGCTCTCTGATATTGTGAGCCTCCATGCCCCCCTTACAGAGACAACACGGTGCATGATCGATGAGCATGCGTTTCACGCCATGAAGCCCACCGCTTACCTCATCAATGTCGCCAGGGCTGAGCTCGTGGATGAAGAAGCACTCGCCAGGGCGATCATGGCCAAGACGATAGCCGGTGCAGGCATCGATGTGTTTTCCGAAGAACCTGTGCGCTTGTACAATCCACTTCTCGATGTGGAGAGCGACAAGTTTCTGCTCTCTCCACACACTGCAGGAGTGAGTGACGAAGCAGCTGGACGGATCATCAACATGGCAACAGCCAATATTGCGAAGGTGCTCAAGGGTGAAGAGCCGGATTCTCTCGTCAATCCTTGAGGGTGAGCCTGCATTGGCACATGCCGATCCGGGAGATGTTTTGACCGAAAGGGTGTGAAGGAGGATGTATGAATGGAGCAGAGCTCCTGGTGAAAACAGCTCTTCAGGCAGGGGTGAGGCACTGTTTTGCAAACCCGGGCACTACCGAGCTCCCCCTTGTCGTTGCCCTGGACACGGTTCCGGGCATGAAGGCAGTGTTAGGGCTTTTCGAAGGCGTGTGCACGGGTGCCGCGGACGGATACGCGCGTATGCTGGACAGACCTGCAATGGTGCTGCTGCACCTCGGGCCTGGACTGTCAAATGGATTGTCGAATCTCCACAACGCACGACGGGCTTCGAGCCCGGTCTTGAACGTGGTGGGCGAGCACGCGACATGGCACAGGATCCTTGACCCGCCCCTCGCCATGGATATCGAGTCACTGGCAAACACAGTCTCTTCCTGGCAGAGAACCTGCACAAAGACGGATGAAATTGCCATAGACACTGCTGATGCGATTTCTGCGGCACTGATGGGCAAGGTAGCAACGCTCATTATCCCTTATGACCTCCAGTTGAAGACATCCACGGCCAGTGAACCGGCGACAACGATCCCCGCCAGTGATCCGGTTGAGACGGGCCCGATAAACACTGCAGCAACACTCTTGAAAAGCGGAAAGAAATGCGCACTTGTTCTTGGTGGCACAGCACTGAGAGAAAAAGCCCTGTTCCACGCAGCACGAATCAGGACAGGGGTAGGCTGCGACCTCCTTGCAGAGAATTTTCCTGCCCGTATGGAGAGGGGGGCGGGCCTGCCCGATCTCATCCGCATCCCGTACCTTCCTGAGATGGCTCTTGACATGCTTTCGCGCTATGAAGTGTTTATCTTTGCAGGTGCACGAGAACCAATATCGTTCTTCGGCTATGAGGGAATTCCCGGTCCACTGCTGAGGGACAACCAGAAGAGGCTCCGCATCGATCATGGCCGGCATGACATGGAAGATGTGCTCCAGGCGCTTGCAGAAGCAGTTTCAGCCCCACACTCTCCGGCAAAGGTTCACCTCGCACCCTTGAAAAGGCCTGAAATCCCCTCCGGTGAACTCACAGGTGACAAGATCTGTTCCGTGATTGCTGCCCTGCAGACAGACAACGCCATCGTCGTGGAAGAGGCGATCACGAACTCTCTCATGTACTATCCCCTCAGTTCAGGAGCACCCCCACACAGCCTGCTCACGCTCACCGGTGGATCTCTCGGGCAGGGACCTCCCTGTGCTGTGGGTGCGGCATTCGCGTGCCCGGACAGACATGTCATCAGTTATCAGGCGGACGGTGCGACACTGTATACACTCCAGGCCCTGGGAACCCAGGCAAAAGAATCTTTGAACGTGATCACCCTGGTGTGTGCAAACAACAGGTATGATATCCTGAAGCTGGAGATGACCAGGCTGGGCGTGTTCGAACCTGCTGTGAATTCAGCACATCTCATGGACCTTGGAAGGGTTGACTGGGTGAAGATTGGAGAGGGTTTCGGCATCCCGTCCGTTTCGGTCAGGACGGCTGAAGACCTTGCACGAGAATTCAAGCGATCCCTGGAGGCCCAGGGGCCGAATCTCATCGAGATGGTTCTGTATTAGCGTATCAGGACACAGCTGAACATGGAAGATTTTCGGTCTTGGCTCACACGGAGGCAGGTCATCAGGAAGGGAAGGGATCTCTTCATGAGCATGGCCTTCGTTTCGGTCTTTCCCATTCGAATCATGGCGTCTTCAAGGAACGAAAAATCCAAGGAGGATGGAATGAAACTCCCAGATCCCAGGATAGACGGGTCCATTTCAGTGGAAAAGGCGATAAAAGACCGGAGAACCGTTCGGTGGTTCTCCGGGAAGGAAATCCGTGCCCAACAGCTTTCCCAGATTCTCTGGGCTGCGCAGGGCATCACCGATGACGCAGGATTCAAGCGGGCAGCTCCCTCTGCTGGAGCTCTCTATCCCATGGACCTGTACACAGTTGTGGGGACCGGGTGTGTAGAAGGGTTCAGCCAGGGACTCTATCACTATGAACCAAGGAGTCATGTCCTCTCGCTTGCACTCGGCGGCGATCACCGCGATGAGCTTGCCAGGGCATCACTCTCGCAGACATGGATGGCGAAAGCGCCTGTCAATATAGTCATCTGTGCCGAGTATGAACGCATCACCCCCAAGTATGGATCGCGAGGGGAGCGATATGCGATGATCGAGGCGGGACATATTGCTCAGAATATCTTTCTTCAAGCCCAGGCGCTGGAACTCGAAGCAGGAATCGTGGGTGCATTCAACGATGATGACGTCATCCGGGTCATGAGGATCAAACCGACCCACAGGCCGCTGCTCATCATGCCCATCGGGTATCGATAAAACAGCTCTTGGTGTTGAGTAAAACCTGATATTCCCGTTGCGATTGCTCCCAACCAATGCCAGAAGACTGTATGATTACCTGTTCAACTGTTCATAAATTCTTCGACCATGGTGTTGACCACGGCTGGATACTCCTCGTGGGATGAGTGTCCGCAGTTCTCGAGAATTTCCACTCGAATGTTCGTCAAAAGACCCTTGAACCGCTGTGTGAGTGTCACATCGAGGTAGTGGTCGTTCCTGCCCCAGACAAGGAGGGTGCTGTGAGCAAGGGCTGACAGTACTGATTCTGTCTCCTTCCAGCTCTGCCTTCGGGCGAGTTCGAGCTGCGCCTTCCGGTTATGGGAAAAGCGTAGCGGAAGATAGACCTCCCTGACCATGTCCTCGGTTACCAGCCGGGGCTGGAAAAAGGAATTTCTGAGTCTTTTCCTCACCCCCCGTCGTGAAATGAACGCCATGAGGAACGTTCCGATCAGAGGTCGTTTCAGCAGTTCCCACTCCAGCACATCCGGGACGTCAAGACCGCTGGAGTCTATGAGTATGAGCCGTTCGACCCTGAGGGGATGGCAGGATGCAAACGAGAGGGCCCATCCGCCTCCCCAGGAGTGGCCGAGCAGCGTTGCACTCTCGAGGGAATGAGCGTCCATGAAACTCAGCAGCGTCTGCCGCATCGTATCCAGGCCCTCATGACTTCTGGATGTGAGAGGATACGTATACCCGTATCCCGGCATGTCGAGCGCATATACTGAAAACTGCCGTGCCAGTTGTGGAAGGTTGTTTCTGAAGGAATAGAGCCACATGCCTCCGCCGTGGACCATGATGAGGGGTTTCCCCGATCCTTCATGGAGAAAGTGAATGTTCCAGTCAGTTGTTGAGCAGTACTGAGAGTGCACTGTTTTCAGGTATGCCGAATCAGCACGGAGATCAGTGCGTACTCGTCTCAGGGGCACTGCATGGTTCGGGCCAGAGGTACGATCAGGATCCTGTGTACCAGCACTGCTGGAGGATTCATCTATTCCAGGCATGTCCGGGTCTCCCTCAGGTGTATTCTATAGGCTGGGTGTGTGGTTTACAACCGCGATCTCTCTTGGGAAGCAGCGCTCGACTCCTTGAGAGTTCAAAACATTGACATCGAGGGTCCCAGAGGTTACCATCAAAAGAGAGGCGCTTTTATTTTCAGAGCTTCAGAAAGGAGTTGTGAACATGTCGTGGGATCCGCGGAATCAAGGAGGCTTTCAGGGGAACGAAAAAGATATCGGGGACATCATCCGTCAGGCTACCGCGGGATTCAAGGGGATGAAATCCAGCGGAATGAGTTACTGGCCCTGGGTGATTCTCATCATCCTCATTGCAGGAGCGATCCTGACCTCCGCATACACAATCCCCGCCGGACACAGAGGTGTTGTGCTCAGGTTCGGGAAGTTCACCAACATGGTGATGCCGGGACTGCACTTCAAGATCCCCTTCGGGGTAGACCAGGTCTTCAAGGTTCATGTGGACAAGGTTGATACCGAATCCTTTGGATTCAGAACCGTGAAGCCCGGAATACGCAGCGTCTTCGAGAAGGATTCTGAAAGCCTGCGGGAGGCCCTCATGCTCACGGGAGACCTGAACGTGATCGACATGGAGTGGATTGTCCAGTATCGCAGGGAAGATCCGAGGAGGTTCCTCTTCGCCATCAATGACCCCATCCAGACGATCCGTGACATCAGCGAGTCTGTCATACGCCGCATCGTGGGGGATGGCAGCTTCGACTACGTCCTCCAGAACCGGGAAGAGGTGAACAGTACTTTCAGAGAAGAACTCCAGGAAATCCTGGATAGCTATGAGAGTGGCATCAGGATTGTGAACGTACGGCTGCAGAACGTGGTTCCGCCTGACGCGGTCAGGGGGGCGTTCAACGAGGTGAACGAGGCCCAGCAGATGAGGGAGCGACTCATCAACGAGGCCCAGGAGATCTACAACCGTGAGATACCCAAGGCCAGAGGCGAGGCTGATCGCGTCATCAACAATGCCCAGGGGTACGCCCTCGAGCGTGTGAACAGGGCAAAAGGTGACTCCTCACGATTTGCCGATGTCCTGAAAGAGTACCGGTCCGCCAAGGAGGTGACCCGGCAGAGACTCTATCTCGAGACATTCCAGGAGATTATCCCCAATGCAAAAGAGATCTTCGTGATCGACAGTGACCAGAAAACCATTCTTCCACTTCTCAACCTTGACAAACAGAACCTGATGGAAGGGGGTGCCAAGTGAAGACATTCAGTTCAGCCATCATCATCGTCGTCATTGGCGCGTTTTTCGTTCTCACCGGCATGTTCTATGCCGTGCCAGAATACGAGCAGGTCGTCATCACCCAGTTCGGTAAGCCAGTGCGGGCTGTCACCGATACAGGGCTGAAGATCAAGCTCCCGTTCATCCAGACGATTACCCGCTACGACAAGCGAATCATGAGATGGGATGGTGCCCCGGTGGAAGTCCCTACACGGGACAAGCGCTTCATCTGGGTGGATACCACCGCTAGGTGGAAAATCGTGAACCCCATGCGGTTTCTGCAGGTCATCGGCACCTATGAACAGGCCTATGCCCGGCTCGACGACACCATCGACTCGGTGGTAAAGGATTATGTGTCCTCGAACAATCTGGTGGAACTTGTCAGAAACGGCGAACTCAATGTTGCCGTCATTGATGAGAGCACCGATTCAGATGTCGTGTTCCCTGACCAGGATGCTGAGACCAAGATCGAATTTGGAAGAGAGCTGATTAGCCGGGCCATTCTCGCCGAGGCTGCAAAAGCAATGCCCGATTTCGGAATGGAACTCGTGGATGTGCGCTTCAAGCGCATCAACTATGTTGATAGTGTTCAGAAGAAGGTTTTTGAGCGAATGATCTCCGAGCGCAAACGCATCGCCTCACAGTACCGATCCGAAGGTGAAGGGAAAAAGTCTGAAATTTTAGGACAGATGGAAAAGGATCTTCTTGGAATCAGCTCCACGGCTTTCAGAAGATCCGAGGAGATAAAGGGAAAGGCGGATGCGGAAGCCACACAGATCTATGGCCAGGCCTATGGCCAGGATCCTGAATTCTACACCTTCTACAAGACCCTGGAGACCTACCGGCAGACTGGTTTCAAAAACGCTACCGTGATTCTTGGCACTGATTCGGAGTACTATTCCCGCCTCATGAGTCCAAGAAAGTAGACCGGAACAAAAAAGCGGCCTCACTGAGCCCAGGTGCAGGATTCCTGCTCACGTGAGGCCGCATTTTCATGGTGATATCTCAGTGGACAAAGACTCAGGGTGGTGGCTTAGGCCACGAACGCTCCATGAGAGAGGAACCCCTCCACTGGTACATGACAGCGAATGTTCGGTGGAGCCATGATTCCGATCAGGGAGTGTCCTTTGGCATGTCAGAGAAAAACTCTTTGAGCGAAAATTCCTTGACACATGAGGGCGCGATACTACTATAGCAATGGTAATACTTTGTAGTACCAACGAGGAGACTGTCATGAAAAAGCATGAAATCATCAGCTTCAAGGTGGACGAGAACCTCTTCGACGCCATCAAGGACCTTCCCAATCGTTCGGAATTCATCCGGGCAGCCATCGTCTCTGCCATGGGAAGCACCTGTCCGCTGTGCAACGGGTCGGGCATGCTCAGCCCCAAACAGAAGGAGCACTGGGATGAATTTTCCACAATGCATTCCGTCGAGACCTGTGATGAATGCAACGAGCGATACATCACGTGTTCGAGAATCAAGGGGTGATCAATGATCGGAAGGAAGCATCGGCTATCACTGGCGCATTCACGAGGGCTGCGAAGCATTGTGACAGTTGCATCTGCTCTGATCTGTGTGCTCATTGTCGGACTGCCCCAGGCCCTATCCGGGAATGAAAGGGAACAGACCCTCAAGATCTTCGTGAGTGTGCTCCCACAGGCCTACTTCGTTGAGCGTGTCGGTGGGGATCGTGTCGATGTATCGGTGATGGTCGGTCCCGGTCAGTCGCCTCACACATACGAACCTGCGGCACGGCAGATGGCGGACATCTCGAGAGCAGATATGTACTTTCGCGTGGGAGTTCCGTTCGAACACGGTCTGATCCCGAAGATCAGGAATATGTTCCCGGATCTTGCCATTGTTGATACCCGTGAGAACGTGGACATGCTCTTCTTTACTGACACTGAGCACCATGAGGAACATGGCCATGAACATCATGGAGACGAAGGCGGGGCCCCTGATCCTCACATCTGGCTCGATCCCAAGCGGGTGAAGATCCAGGCACACACCATTGCTCAGACACTTGTTCGGATAGATCCGGATCATGAAGGTCTCTACAGGAAGAACCTCGAAGGATTCCTCGAGGATCTTGACAGGCTCGATCGTGATATCAGTCGTTCCCTCAGCCCGTATCGGGGTACGAAGCTCTACGTCTTTCACCCGGCGTTCGGATATTTCGCAGATTCCTACGGCCTGATCCAGGTGGCCTTCGAGAGTGAAGGCAAAGAGCCAAGCGCCAGGCAACTTGCAGACCTCATCGAGCAGGCACGTTCGGATGGTGTGAAGGTGATTTTCGTGCAGCCACAATTTTCCCGCAGAAACGCCCAGGCCGTCGCACGTGCGATCGATGGAGCAGTCGTACCCATAGATCCCCTCCCCAGAGACTATCTCACACAGATGCGGGATATGGCTCAGGCCATTCAGACAGCACTTGCAGATCGCGGTGATTTAGGGATTTGACGCACCGGAGGAGGTGGTATGAACCCGGTAATCGAATTCACACAGGTCAGCTTTTCCTATAATGGGGCGCCTGTGCTGGAGAATGTCGATCTTACGGTACACGAGAAAGAATTTCTCTCCTTGGTCGGGCCGAACGGGGGAGGGAAGACAACCATCTTGAAACTCGTTCTCGGACTCATCAAACCCACCTATGGGACCGTGAAGGTCTTCGGGAATTCACCCGTCAAGGCACGGGTGCGCATCGGCTATATGCCCCAGCACGCTTCTCTCGACCCGATGTTTCCCGTAAATGTCCTGGATGTGGTGCTCATGGGAAGGCTGGGCCATGGTATGAACATGGGCTTTTACCGGGGAAAAGACAAGAAGGCAGCCCAGGATGCGCTCAGGAAAGTCGAGATGCTGGATGCACGCGATAAGCCGTTTTCAGAGCTTTCGGGAGGGCAGGCGCAGAGGGTGCTCATTGCCAGGGCACTGGCAACGAGCCCGGATCTCCTGATTCTTGACGAACCCACGGCAAACGTTGATATCGCTGTCGAGACCGAATTGTACGAGATCCTGAAGGAGATCAACAAAGACATGACCATCGTGCTGGTTACCCACGATCTCGGATTCGTCTCACGGTACGTGACGAATGTTGCATGTGTGAATCGCAGAGTTCTCGAGCACCCGACGTGTGACATATCAGGTGAGATGATCCATGAAATCTACGGAAGTCATGTGCACATGGTCAGGCATGATGCCATTTCCACCAGGGAGAGCCCTCGTGATTGAGTTTGTGACCGACCTCCAGCAGCTGAGATTCCTTCAGTATGCTCTCTTCACGGGGATCCTTGCGAGCATTGCCTGTGGAATCATCGGGAGCTATGTGGTCACCAGGCGTATTACCTATATGGCTGGCGCCATAGCCCACAGTGTACTCGGTGGAATGGGGGCGGCACGGTATGTTCAGGTTGTCTTCGGGTGGGACTGGGCAACACCGATGTTCGGCGCCGTCATCGCATCTCTGATATCTGCTCTCATTATCGGAATCGTCAGCCTGAAGGCACGGCAGCGGGAAGACACAGTTATCGGAGCTGTGTGGGCGATCGGCATGGCCATCGGCATTCTCTTTATCTTCAGGACACCGGGCTACAACGAAGATCTCATGAGCTATCTCTTCGGGAATATCCTGATGGTTTCTCCCAACGAACTCTGGATGATCGCGGGTCTTGACGCCCTGGTAATCGTCGTGGGCCTGCTCTTCTACAACCAGCTGCTCGCCGTGTGCTTTGATGAAGAGTTTGCACGCCTCCGGGGCATTCATGTCGAGTTCTACCATCTCCTTCTCCTGTGTCTCACTGCCCTGACGGTTGTCCTGCTGGTCAGTGTTGTGGGCATCGTTCTGGTGATCGCCCTCTTGACCCTTCCGGCTGCAACGGCCGGTCACTTCTCCAGAAAGCTCTGGCACATGATGGCCCTGGCAACACTGTTCACGATCCTCCTCACAACAGCAGGGTTGTCCCTCAGTTATGGGCCGAATCTTCCCCCGGGAGCGACGACCATCGTATTATCGGGTGCCTTCTACCTCATTGTGGTGATTTCAGTGCGGATGGTGCGCAGCTGGCGACTGTAATCGCTCCACTGTCTGCCCCGAGGATCTGGTGAAATGTCGCGCGCATGGACCAACACGGTGGAGCAGTGCCTGCACCTGGTATTTTCGCTTCACGGGATTACTATGGAAGAGTGTGGGTGAAGTGAACACTCTGTGAGGTGATGAATGAACCTGATGAATATGCGGATGAACAGATTTGTGACCAGGGCATTGAGCACCATGGTGGTCTTTCTGACTCTCAGTTTGGGGATCCTGTCTTCGCCTGTACTGGGAAACAGCCAGGATGAAAACAGTCTCGTGAGTCTCGGGAACACCGTTACCGTGGAGAAAGAACAGGTTGTCGAGGGTGCCGTAGCCATCGGCGGGGATGTGAATGTGTACGGTACAGTCCGTGAAGATGTCGTCTCTATCGGGGGGTCCGTATTCCTTGGACCCGAGGCAACAGTCCACGGGGACATCATCTCGATCGGGGGATCTGTGATCAGGCAGGAAGGATCGAGGGTTGGAGGGAAGATCACGGTGTTCGACACCTCCGACGTGTCCGGGCTCTTTTCATTCTTCACAAAAGAACACATGCCCAGTATGCCCGAGATACCAAGGGGATTCAGCATCATATCATTCCTCGGGTACCTGGCCCTTGCACTCCTTGTCGTGCTGATCATCCCCGGAACTGTCGGGTATGTCTCGTTTCAGATTGAATTCAACACGGGAAGAGTGTTTCTGTGGGGTGTGCTGGGCATGGTCCTGATCGCTCCCGTGGCATTCATTCTCGCCGTATCCATCGTGGGTATCGTGCTGATTCCCGTTGAACTGATTCTCGTGGCCGCTGCTTTTCTCCTTGGCTCCATATCCGTTGCGCAGCTCATCGGGAAGAAGATCACCGTGGCAGTGAAGAGACCGGGAAGAACGATTCTTGTAGAGACCCTGCTCGGAACGATTGTGCTATGGCTGATCGGGCTCATCCCCGTATTCGGGTGGATCGTGAAGATCCTTGTCCTGCTCTTCGGGTTCGGGGGTGTCATCCAGGGTATTCTTTCCCACAGGAGGGCTCTCTAAAAGATAGGGAGGCGCGCACATACTCCACTGTGCGCAGGGAACCACATGATAAAAAAACCGGATCCGATTCATCGGATCCGGATATCGGTGCTCCCACGGTAAGGGAGGCAGTACTCTATGAGCCGATAAGAGGGAGAACCTTGTCGATCCTGAATGTTACGAGATACTTGTTCTCCTTGTAGTATTCGTCGTGCGGTATATAGTGCCGTTTTCTCCTCAAGGTCTCTATGAGTTCGCTGTTCTGATCCTCCTTGATCATGGTCAAATACAGCCTCTTTCCCACGTACTTGTCACCATCTTCGAAAAAGAGGTACGCTGCATGGGGGTTCGACGTGAGATTTTCGTGGCTCAACCGTTCCGCCATGATGAAAGCGATTGTGTTTTCATCCATGAAATGAGGGCGTGCATACACAGCTGCATCAACCTTTCCTTGTGAATCTGAGGTGGCAAGAACCCCTTTCCCTTTCACGTTTTCAAAGTATTCACTGAGCTTCATCTGTATCCCCCTCCAGTCATTCTTCTTCTTTGTATAGGAGCTCTGAAGGAAAAATCAAAGGGGGGAGAAAAAAATAATTCTTGGAGCATAAAGTTCGACAGGAGCTGTCCTGGAATGCATCACACCAGGGATCGCACCTTCAGGTCGTACAGGGAATACGCCAGGTTTTTCAATTCGTGAATTCCCCACTCACCCTGATCCGTGATGTGTTCTGCGAGGGCAGGAGGAATGGCTTCGAGGCCAAGGTAGGCACCGCTGATGGCACCGGCCATTGCAGAGGTGGTATCGACATCCCCACCTACTGCAATGGCAGTGTGAATGGTGTTAAGATAGCTGGATGTGTTCTTCAGGAACGCGTAGATGCTCCACATGACACTGCCGGTTACGAACGGGGTAATCCCCAGCCAGTCGTCAGAGTATTCAGGGACATAGCCTTTCCGGGCGAGCGTCTCGAACGCATCGTGAGGTTCGAGAGCCACACAGCCATCAAGGTGTTCAACGGCCTGTGCAACCGATGGATCGATCTTCTTGGCCAGGTTCGAGATAGTTCCGAGAAACCGGTGGGGAACGATCTGATCTCCCTGGAGTGCTTGAGCAACCGAACAGGCTATTGCCACTGCACCTGCAGAACACCGTGAATCTGTGTGAGTTATACGTCCCTGGTCGTGCGCAGCCAAGGTGAGGGCACCCGGATCATCAAAGAAGAATAATCCTATGGGACCAGCTCTCATTGCACTCCCGTTTCCCGCAGACGGTCTCGGGGTCCCGGATTTCTCCCATGGAACCCCCTGCGCAAGACGCAGTGCAGCCTGGGTTGTTGCTCTGCCCCCACCGACCACGCGATGGTGTGAAAACATCTCACGAATCCTGTCTGCGTAGCGAGCAGGGTCGAATTCACCTCGTTCGACAATGCTGATCATGAGTTCACGTGCGAGCTGAGAGTCATCCGTGTACTGGCCGAAGGGAAACGGATATCTCCCTTGTGGAGAAGCACCTGCCTTCAGTTCTTCGACATACCGGGAGCAGACGCTTCGTGGATATCCTTCCACCGGAAACCCCAGGGCATCTCCGAGGCACTGGCCGATCAGGCAGCCAGCGAAATGCTCTTTACTGGGGATCAGCATCTCTCATCAGTCCTCCCGGATGATCTTTTTCAGGATCATGCTGAGATCCTGGATCCTGTAGGGTTTTGCGATACCATCCCTGAACCCGTACTCCCGCGGGTTGGACATGATGGGATCAGGGGAGTATCCACTGGACACGATGGCCTTTACATGGGGATCGATCTTCAGAAGTTCCTGGATGCATTCCCTGCCTCCCATGCCATTGTTCACCTCGAGGTCGAGGATCACGATGTCGAATGGTCTCCCCTGCCGGTATGCAGTCTGGTATTGCCTGATGGCTTCACCACCGTCCTTGGCGAACGAGACCTCATACCCGAGGTGGGTAAAGATGCTCTGGGCGAGGTCTCTGATGAACTCTTCGTCATCCATGAAGAGAATTGATCGCTTCTTGTGGATTGATTTTTGGTGTCTTTTCTTTTTCTCCGGCTCTTGACCGGGAGATGCGGGCAGGTAAAAGGTGATGGTGATTCCCCTGGACGGGTTCAACGCGGCAGTGATATGGCCCCCGTGTTTCTGGAGAATGGAGTATGACGTGGCGAGGCCAAGACCGTAGCTCTGCTTCTTGGTCGTAAAGAACGGGTCGAAGATCTTTTCGAGGTGCTCGCTCGGCATTCCGCTCCCCGAATCTTCGATGGCAATTTTCACGTACGGGCCTTCCGTCATAGGCAAGGAACTCTTTTTCGGCAGCACGGTGTTTTCCGCCCTGATCATGACAACCCCGCCGTCTGGCATCGACCGGACCGCATTGGCGACAATGTTGCCGATTACCTGTGTTATTTGTACTTCATCGATCTCAACACTCCAGAGACCGTCTGGGAGAGAGAATTCTGCCTTGACGTTCGTATCGATCAGCGATCGGGTGACAGTATCACGCAGAAAGACCTCAGCAGGGATCTTCTTCTTGAGGGGGCTTCCTCCCTTTGCAAACGTCAGGAGCTGACTTGCAAGGTCTTTTGCCTTGAGCGAGGCATTTTCTATGTCTATGCAGCGTTTATACGCCTTGTCCGAGTTGTCAAGGAGCATCTTGGCAAGGGATATATATTCCCCAGGATCACTGTCAGGAGATTGTTGAAATCGTGGGCAATACCCCCGGCAAGCATGCCAAGAGCCTCGAGTTTTTCCCTTCTCTGAAGTTCCTCGTCGAGGATCTTTCTTTCCGTGACATTCCTGGTGATTTCGATTGCGCCCCTCACGGTGCCGCCGGTGTCCTTCAACGGAAATGCACGAATCTCCCAGAGAAACCCGTCAGGAGTGGTCTGGACTCCTTCGTGAACCAGGCCATCCTGCAGGGACCTCACCATGGGGCAATTTTCACATGGGGATTTTCTCGCGTGCCAGAGCTCGTAGCAGGTCTTCCCGATCAACTCTGCAGGACTCATGTCAACTGAAAGAGCAGCCGCATCGTTTGCCCAGACGATCCTGAGATCTGCATCCTGCAGGGTGATGTTGTCAGTAATGCCGTTGAGAACTACGTTCAGCTCCTGGGCCATCTGCCGGTACCGGTCTTCACTCTTTTTCAAGTCGCTCTCTGCCTGCGTCCGTACCTTGACCTCATTCTTCAGGAGACGGTTTGTCTGCTTCAAGGCAGATGTCCTCTCACGGACCATTTCTTCTAGCCTGTCGTAGGCCTTTTTCAGGGCTTCTTCAGCCTTCTTGCGCGACGTGATATCAGTGAGCAGTCCGAAGATTCTTTTTCTATCACCATCGATCGCCGGTCTGCTGAATGAGCTGACCCAGCAGAATGAACCGTTCTTTCTCATGATGCGGTATTCAAACGGCATGATCTTGCCTGTGAGCAGATCGGTGAATCGTGACGTCAAGCCATTGAGATCATCGGGGTGGATGAAATCAGTGAAGTGCCGTCCGGTCATCTCTTCCGGGGTGTACCCGAGGATCTTCTTCATGACCGGGCTTGCGTAGGTGATACGGCCGTCCTCATCCAGAGAAAACAGGGCGTCATTGATGTTCTCCACGAGTTCTCTGAAGTTCTTTTCACTCCTCCTGAGCGCCTCTTCGGTCTTGTTCTGATGGGTTATATCCCGCACGATTGCCGTAATGAGCGTTCTCTCCTCCAAATGAAATGGGCTGAGGACCACATCCGTGAGGAAAAGGGAACCGTCTTGCTTTCTGCAGAGCCATTGGAATTTTTCCACCCCTTTTGACAGTGCATTCCTGAAGTGGGTTTCCAGTGCGGTATCCGAGAGAGAGCCATCTTTCTGCCGGGGTGGAGACAACTCACTGTAGTGCAGATTCAACAGTCGAATTTTTTCATCATAGCCGAAGATCCTGAGCGTGGCAGAATTGCAGTCTATGACCCGATCGCGGTCCAGAATAATGATCGCATCGTTGGATGATTCGAACAGAGAGGAGTATTTCTCGAGCGCCTGGATGAGACTGTTCTCCACGTACTTGGCTGTTGTGACGTCTCTCCCGGTGGAGAGATAGTGAGTGATCCTGCCGCTGTCATCGAAAATTCCACGGATAACCCACTCGTGGGGTCGTGGGGATCCATCGGCCCTGATGAAACTGAACACCGTTCTCTGCACAGGGTCTGTGTGGGCAAGCAGCTTCAGATAATTCGAAAGGACCTTCCTGTCTTCCCGGGGAATGGAATCATAGATGCTCGTCCCGGTTATCTCGTTGGATGCTCTATTGAGGTAGGAGCAGTACGATGCGTTTGCATAGGTGATCATCCCATGGGGAGTGAACATGCAGACAAGGTCGGGAAGAAGCTCCGCAATCTTCCGGGAGTGATCGTGTACGCCCGATCCCTGTCCAGCCGACATAGTCTTGTCGAAACTCGTCATGCGTTCCACCCCTCTCCATACCCGGACCATGTCCGGGACAACGACACTCCAAACGAGCCTGGAAGGCTGTTTTCTCATTGTATGTTACCCCATATTGCCGGAATGTCAAACACAAGCTGAAATGAAGACAATTCAAATTCTTGTTTTGAGCAAAAAAAATGGGATGGCGGTTAGGGCATAGGACGCGCCACCCCTAAGAGGAGGTTAAAAAACGTCTTGTGGTATACGTTATTTTAGATGGTTTATTCTCTAAAAGGATGCAGGAGATACTCTATCTTCACGGGTGATACCGGAACAAAAAAAAGATGAGCGAACTGCCTGTAAAACAGCTCCAGATAAGGGATTACAGGCTATCAAAAAACGCCTTGGGTATGAATAACACTATTCTCCTATGGAATTAAAAATATTCAAAAACTGAACAATTACAATGACATATGAAACAATTTTTTCTTTTTATAGTGTTTTATACTTGATGCGGGAGCGGGAGCGAGAAAAAAACAGGGACCATCCTGTCTTCAGGGACCCGGGAACCAGCGAGAACGCACCAGATGCCTCTGCAACAGGGGTGAATCCACACAGTGAACAGTCCATATTTCCACGACCCCTGACATAACACCCCTGGTCTATGGATCCGTCCGGGTTGACATTTGCCAGCAGCCAGTCGTGGCATGTCCAGTGACCGGTCATCATGGCATTGAGGCTCCATGCAGAGTTCATGATGGGGTACCCTGACCGTTTCAGATTCATGACAGACATCAGTGCCTGCCTCCTGTCATCAGTGCTCAGGGTCAGGTCGTCTTCACCCTGCCCATAGGGGTAGAATATCTGCACGGTGATTCCTTTTACAGCAGTCAGTGAGAGCATTGTGGTCGCACACTCACCGAACTCCCTCCAATTGAGCCTGTTCAGGGTATAGTGGACCAAGAGGTTCGGATGCCGGCAGGAGGAGATTTCGTGAAGAACACGCTGGTAGGAATTGCTTCTCAGAAAATTGTGGGTGTCCTCCAGCCCATCAACGCTCACCCACAAGATGTCGGCGGGCACATCGAATCCGAGGGTTCCGTTCGTTGTCGCCCCCACACAGGGGAACAATTCGCGTGCCGAGGTGACGAGATCACGGAACGTGTGGTCCCCATCCGACCACAGAAAGGGCTCACCCCCCTCAAAGATCACGATAAGACACCCTCTTTTCTTGAGCTCACGCAGTGATCTCATGGCAGTTTCCCAGTCAATGTGCGAATGTATCTCAGACGATCGCGTGTGGAACGGGCAGGCCCTGCAGGAAAGATTGCACCGGTAGGTCAGCTTGAAGCTTGCAATCAGGGGGATCTTGTGCCCCAGAATCCTGGTTCGTACGGAAAACCAGGCAAGATCGGTGAGCGATGTCAGGAAGCCTCGGGCCACGCCAGGCTGTTCTCCATTCCACGGATGAGGTGCTGATAGCCAACCACCTTTGCCAGGGCGTGGACAGCCCGGTCCGGAGACGGGTAGGGCATGATCCCGTGTGCATCGAGGAACTGCACTGGATTCCCGTCCATGACAACGTCGAACCCCATGATGTCGATAACCGGGATAATGGGCCTCTCGTACCTGCGGATCAGGTCCACGATGAGCTCGAAAAGCTTTCTCTCTTCAGAGATCATGATGTCTGCAAATTCCTTCACAGCATCGGTTGGGATAGCCTCCGATTTCAGCCACGTTCGTGCGCGGAGAGACATGTACCCAAGTCCCATCAGGAACACAGCATCCGTGAGAGAATTCTCCATGAGAATTTGTACAGCGTCTGTGATGACGCTCACCCGGCCTGGTGCCACGAGATCGATGGGATTCCCCCTGCTCCAGTAGGCAGGAAGGATCCTGTCAAGCATCTCGATAACAGGTTTTTCAAGGGGTTCGACAGAGAGGCCCTCGTGGATGCACATATCCGTGGCGATGACCCCCCAGCCGCCCCCCAGAGTGATGATTCCGACCTTGTTGCCCGTGGGCCGTGGCTGCATGAACATGCCGGCCACGTCCACCATTTCATCCATGGTTTCCACCTGGATGATCCCAGCCTGGCGGCACATGGATGTGAAGATCTCGTCACTGCCGGCTATTGCGCCGGTATGGGACATGGCAGCTACTGCCCCCCTGTCTGTTCTGCCTCCCTTGATGAGGATGATGGGCTTTCGTGGGGAAATTCTCCGTGCCGCTTCAAAGAATCTCCTGGGCTGCCGCAGTCCCTCGACATACAGACAAATGACCCGTGTTTTCTCGTCGTGCTCGAGGTATTCCAGGAAATCTTCGGTGGTGAGGTCGGCCTCGTTGCCCGAGCTGATGAGGCGGCTGATGCCTATTCTCCTGCGCAGAAAGCGGTATGATATGGACGTCCCCAGGTTTCCGCTCTGGACAATGAGGCCGATACCGCCGGGTGTCAGCTGCATGGAGCCCATGAGAGCGTGCATGATTGAAGGGTACGCGCTGAAGACCCCCATGGTGTTCGGCCCGATAAGGCGCATACCGCCTGACCGTGCCAATTCCACGATCTCACGCTCCCTGCGCGCTCCCTTCTCTCCTGTCTCGGAAAATCCTGCGGTAATGATGATTCCCGCAGGGATCTTCTTCTGGATGCACTCTTTGATGGTTTCGAGAACCAGGGAATCCTTCACAACAATGACGGCGAGATCGATGTGGTTCTCGATCTCATCGAGGCTGGTGTACATCTTTTTTCCAAACCAGTCGCCGCCTCTGGGGTTGATGGGGTAGAGGTCTCCTGAATAGCCCCGCTTCACGATGTGGTGGAGGACATTGAACCCCCATTTGAAAATATCCTTCGAAGCCCCGATAAACGCGATGGATTTCGGTTCAAACAGGGGCCTCAACTCTGAGGTGCTCTTCATGGTCAATATGTGCCTGGAAAGTTCGGCTTGCGTTGCTCCTTCTGGGCCTTCACGCCCTCGCGGGCATCTTCACTGGAGAAAATTGGCATACCGATCTCCACTTCCCGGATGAATGCCTCTCTGAATTCACGCATCCTCATTTCCCGCGAGAATTGAATGATGCCCTGGGTAGCGAGCGGCCCGTTTGACGCAATCTTATCAGCGAGCGCGAGAGCAGTTTCCATGAGTTTGTCCTTCTCAACCACCCTGTTGAGGAATCCCCACTCGTAGAGTGTCTTCGCGTCGAAGTTGCCTGCCGTGAGGAGAATTTCCAGCGCTCTGCAGGGGCCGACGTGCCTGGGCAGGAAGATATTGCCGCCACCGGTCGGCATGATACCGAGGCTTGCCTCCCTCATCTGGAAGAGCGCATCGGTTGATGCAACTCGCAGGTCAGCCCCCATGACCATCTCGAATCCACCGGTGAGACAGTATCCGTGGATGGCTGCTATGATGGGCTTGTTTGCATAGCTGATCTTGAGCATGGCCTCTCCGACACCCCTGCCGTCCCACCCCGAAATGATCCATTCCTCAGCCTCGTTCTCCGGTTTTCGCGCGCCCGTGAGGATCGGGATGGCGGTCTTGAGATCCATGCCTGCACAGAAGATGTTGGGAAGGGCTGAATAGAGTACAGCCACCCTGATGTTCCTGTCCTCATTGATATCCTTCCACGTCTCGTGGAGTTCGAGGAGGATCCCGGGATCCAGTGCGTTGAGCTGCTTGGGACGGTTGAGACCCACTTTTGCGATGTGCCCGATCTTTTCATAGACGAGGTTCATGGCTTCCCCCTTTTCATGCATGATATGATTGACAGTTCAGGTGTAGCGGTATGGGTAAGGTTTGTCAACATTGGGCAGATCATATCATAAAACAGTAATTACCAGGCACACCGCAACAGCCGGTATTCCAGCAGAATTCGTACCATTCGGCCGAGGATCGGAAGATCTGCGGCCGAATCAAGCCTTGCGTATCTCTTGAAATATCTTCCGTGCGAAAATGGCTGCCCCCAGGGCCCCGATTATCTGGGGATCCACCGGAAGCGGTGTGACCTCCATGTTGAGTATCCTGGCGAGGGCCTTGATGAGTCCCCTGTTCTTTGCGCAGCCTCCGGTTACCGTGACCTGTGGTCGCATGCCGATCCTCTTGAGCAGGGTGAAGCACCGTTTCGAGACTGACGCCTGGATGCCTGCCGCCACATCTTCGGGAGGGTTGCGTCTGGCCAGCAGGCTTATCACTTCACTCTCTGCGAAGACGCTGCACTGGGCGGTGATCGGGATGACCTTCTTCGCCTTCATGGAAAGCTCGGAGAACTCGTCGAGATCCATGCGGAACGTCCTGCTCATGGCCTCGAAGAACCGTCCCGTGCCGGCGGCACACTTGTCGTTCATGGCAAACTCCAGGACCGATCCGTCGCTGTCGATGGCAATGGCCTTCACGTCCTGCCCGCCAATGTCCACGATGGTCTTGATACGGTGGTCGCAGGAAAAGGTTCCCATGGCATGGCAGCTGATCTCCGAGATGTTCTTGTCGGCAAAGACCACCTCGTTTCTCCCGTAACCCGTTCCCACGAGGTACGCGAGCTTCTTGTAGCCGCCCATGTCCGGCACCTGCGAGCAGGCCTTCTCCAGGGCAAGGATGGATGTCCGTTCAGGATCGATCTCGCTTGGGATAATGGATGTGGCCCTGATGGTGCCGCTTTCATCGATGATTACGGCTTTTCCCGTCGTCGATCCAACGTCACATCCGCCGAAGTAGGCATTGTTCTGGTACATGCTGTCTCTCCTTACTGATCGAGACGGGGTGCCTTCATGACGTTCTCCATGAAGTGCTCCACCTGTCTCATCATGTTGTCATGGGATACGATGCGCGGATCGCTCAGGTCGTAATCGAGGATGAGCAGAGGGATCCCCTTCTCTCGGCACTTCTCGCGCAGGATACCGTTCATGGCCTGGCCGCTCTTGCAGCCCACATGGTTGGCAACCAAGACCAAGTCGAGGTCGAACTGCTTCACCATGCGAAAGATGTCGTCCAGGTAGTTCTCCGCAGGCCCCCGGGTATGGCGGACCATGGGGCCATGCATGACGATCCTGCTCCATCCGCGCAGCATGGACTCGGGTGTCGAGGTGTCGATGGGCTCGAGGTGGTTATAGCTCATGCTGTCATTCAGGATGGTCAGGCCATAAGTGCGTTCCGTCCAGTTGAATATGTCGGGGAAATGGAGAAAGGGCGGGTTCCAGCACACTGCCCGATACCGTTCGTTCACCGTGGCCGGGAGATTGTCCTCTAGGTTCTTCCGGGCCAGCTTCACCAGACGCTCGAAGTGCTTCGTCGACTCCCTGAATTCGGGGGTCACGTTGAAGTGCCAGAGATGGCTCAGCCAAACGGCCTCGGAGGCAAGGGGGGCAGGCCTGACCCGAAGCATGTCCCACAGCTCCAGCTCCAGTTCCAGCATACGGTTGCGGTTTTCGCACATCTGCCTGAAGCGATCCCAATCCATGCGGCCGGGCGTGTGCTGCTCGAGGAATGCGATCATACCCTTCACGTCTTCAACGAAGAGGTCCACTGCGCGTTCTGTGTGAAAATGATACGGCACGTCGAGGCGATAGATGGGTATACCGAAGGCCCTCTGGAAGAAGGAGTACGATGCCGCGCCAGCATCACAGGGAAGGTTGGAGCTCACGATGGCCGTGCCCCCCGGCATGTGGCCCTTGAGAACCATGCCGATGGTCACCTTGGGAAGGCTGCATGAATCCGGATTGATCCCCTCATTCTCCGCCTCGTCTATGTATTTCAGACAGACATCAGGATCCAGCATGGGAAGGACTATACCCATGGCCTCGAGCAGATAGCACCTCAGTCCCATTGCATGAGCGATGTCAGGAGGGACCAGATCTTCGTTCAGGACCAGGCGGTCGGGGTCGAAGAACATCTCCCTGAGCAGCCACACGGTTCCTGCTACAATGGTGTGCATGGTCATGCAGACTGCATCGTGATAGCGGCCGGTCCTCGCCTGGAGGAACCGTCTCGCCAGGGCGTTCACCTTCAGTAATGTCAGGATCCAGGGATTCCGGATGAGGGTCCGAATGGATCTTACCGGGCCGAGGGTGAAGATATATTCAATGAGAAACCTCATGATGACTGCATAGTTGAGAAGCCAGTACCACATGTATACGGCCAGATCCCTGGGGCTCCGCGTGTGTACGAGGTATTGCGCCAGAGAGTTGTCCCAGAGTTTTATCCCTGTTTCCCTCAGACTGGCGACCAGGAATTTTATGACAGCAATCATATTCTTCACGCCCGGAATCCTCATGTTCAGTCGTTTATTTGCCAAGACTCTCGATGAATGCCTGTACACGGGTACGCAGCTGGCCTTCTCCTCCGGTGGCATATTCCCGCTCGAGTTTCAGGACCGGCACGCCTTTCTTTCTGAGTGCACTGACCAGGGGCATGGTATCCACTCCCCAGAGATCACAGAACTTGATGATCTCAATGACCACGCCGTCTGCACGGTATTCCTCTACTGTGTCGAGGATGTTTTCCAGCCGGCGATCGAAGTCCTCCATCATGCGGGGGCACAGGGTCTTCTTGAACGTGTGCTCGGCCAGGCACCTGATGGGATGTACGCCTTGTTCCACAGGCATGAGCCCGGGAATGGACCCGGTGCAGAACCGGTCGGCCACCACGAGCCCTCCCTGTGATTCGATGATGGCGATGAATGCAGGATCGTGCAGATGCGCCCCAACCATCATGAGGCGTGCACGGTAGTCAGCATTCCCTTCTTCGTGTTCGATCTCCCTGTAGAATGACTCGATGGCGGGGAGGATCAGATCCTTCGGAGATGCGAGGGATGCCATGACGATCCGGTGAAAATCAGCTCCAGTCAGGGGGGGATGCAGTCTTTTCCTCAGGTCGCCTATAGAACGCATGATGCTGGAGAACCTGTTCCACCGGTCTATGGCCTCCTCGATGGAAGCAGTGCCCATATTGACACCGAAATAGTCAGAGAGTTTCTCCGCCAGGATCGAGAGTTCATCGGCAAGCCATGAAGTGGTGACGTCGTTCACCTTGCGCGGCACGTCGATGACGTGACTGAAAGCCGGCTTCCTGAGGTATTCGAGGTTGTCTATGAGGCGCTGCATGTGAGCGCACGAAGGCACGAAGACCCACCCCTGGATGAGATCGTACCGGTCGTCCATAACAAACTCGAGCAGGCTGCGGGTATACGAACAGGTCAGCGACGACATGTAGTTGTCGGCGATCTCGGTCCCGGCAATTCCAGGGGCCATCAGACGAACCGGAAAGAGCCTGTCTGCCATGAGCAGCGCCTCGGGCACGAAGGAACAGGAATACCCAATGGGTATGCGGCAGTCCTGTGAGGCCTGTTCGACAAGGGTGTTCTGAGGGCTTTCCAGGAGATCATCGAACAGGTGCATGGTCTTGGTAGGCATCCTCACAGCTACGTTCTCCCCTTATGTCAGTACGCCCATGGTTTCGAGGATGTGTTCAACAACGCCCAGGGTGGGGGAGGTGTCCGGGAGCTCCCTTAAAGACGTTCCCCTGAAATCGAAATCCCTGATGAGGTCGTCCTCTGCAATCCATCCGTAGATGGGTAGACCGGTCCTCGATCTGATGTCATTCACCTCTGCCTGGCTCTTCACCCGGTTGAGCACGAGCCCCAGGCTCCTGAAATCAACGGCCTTGTTGTCATGCGCAACATGGGCTATGGCGCCAACAACTCCTAGACCTTTGGCCGAGGTGTCCGAGATGAGTACCAGGTGATCGACGGTCTTCATGACTCGGCGGTTGATCTGCTCCACACCTGCCTCGCCGTCAATGATGACCACATCGAACGCATAAGCAAGTTCTACAAGGATGTCCTTGAGCAGTGAATTAACCTTGCAGTAGCACCCTTCATCCTCCGGCCTTCCGATGGCGAGCATGGCAAACCCGTCCTGCTCGTGAAGCGCATCGAACACCTCGTAGTCGAGCTGCCTCAGTGTCTGTGGCGCTCCCTGTGATGTGCCTTTTCTGATCTGGGAGATAAGCCCCTTTCTTATGTCGTCCACGGTTTTCCGGACAACCACCCCAAGGGCCACGGCAAGGCCGCACGCCGGGTCCGCATCGATGGCCAGGATCTTCCTGTTCCCGTTTTCGCTCAGAAGCTTCACCATGACGGCTGCCACTGAGGTCTTGCCTACACCCCCTTTGCCGCACAGCGCGATTCTCGTGGTATCACTCATTTCTTGCCTCTCTCTTCTTGCTCTGCATAGAAAGCCTCATGGATTTGAGCTGCTCCGCATCGGCACATACATCCTGGTATTCGCAGGATTCGCAGTCGAAATCGAGCTCGAGGGCCATCTTGTCCATGGCCGCAATGATCCTTGCAGCCGGGGCGACGATTTCGCGCAGCTCAGTAACATCTTCGGGTGACGAGGTGACCATGATCACTTCCACGGATTGGACATAGTCCCTGGCGTGGAACAGCCTCATGAGTGCCGATGCGAGTATCTGCGTTGAGAATCCCGACTGGATCGCCTCCCTGCTGATTCTGCACCACTCCTTCTGGTACTGGGACACGGCCCTGATCATGAACCCCTTCAGATCGAGGTCGTAACGGAGAAAGTCCATGTCACGGTGCCGATCGTAAGTATTCTCTTCAGTGAAGCCGACCACCCCTGCCAGGACCACCTTTCCGAAGGGCAATGCCGGGTTCCCGGTTTCAGTGAAATCCGGACCGACGAGGGTGATACGTCCGTGCGAGACTTCGGCCAGGTCTCCCGACCAGAGCAGACTGCTCACTGATTCCACATCAGGGCTTCCCAGCTCGAGGCCCAGGTCTTCTTTCATCACGATGCCCCTGTGGCCGCCAACGGGCCAGGTGAATGCGGGGTGCTCCGACCAGCAGCGTTTATTCGGACGGGACTCGATGAAGTCACGCACTTTGTGGATGATGTCTAAGAAGAGTTCCATGTTACCGGATACAGTTCCTAGCTGTCCCTTGCAGCCATCTCACGTGCCATGACAGCCGCCCCCAGGGCGCCGATGATCTGAGGGTCAGTCTCCATCTTCCTGAGTTTCACCCCAAGGGCCTCTTCAAGGGCGCTGAACATGCCGATATTCTTCGCTACCCCGCCGGTCATGGTGATTTCTCTGGAGAGCTCGATCCCCTTGGCAAGGGATGCGACCCGGTGCGCCATGGCCCTGTGGAGGCCGTGGATGATGTCGGGGATATCTCTGCCGTTGTTGATGAGGGAGATGATTTCCGTCTCGGCAAACACAACGCACTGGTTGGAGATCGTCACGGGATTCCGTGCCTGGAATGAAAGTTCACCCATGTCCTCGAGGCATACACCCAAAGCACTTGCCATGATCTCGAGAAATCTCCCGGTACCGGATGCACATTTATCGTTGTAGGCATAGCGGATCACGTTCCCGTTCTCATCCAGCCGGATGGCCTTGGCATCCTGCCCTCCGATGTCGATGACCATGCGGACCTCCGGGATGAGCCACTGGGCGCCCATCCCGTGGCAGGCGATCTCGGATTCGACTGCAGTGGAAAATGGGATGTGGTTTCTTCCATATCCGGTTCCGACGCAGGATTTGATCTCGCTCAGCGGTATACCTGCCTGTGCAAGGGCTGCACCCATAACTTCCCGGGCAGATTCTTCCGGCTCGGGGCGGGCGAGAATGACTTCAGAGGCAACGATGTCTCCGTTTTTCATGATGACGGCCTTGGCACTCAGGGATCCAACATCACATCCTGCAACGTACATCTGTTCACCCTCCTATCTTCTCACGCGCATACACAGCCGCACCCAGGGCTCCGACGAGCTGCGGATCGATCCTCAGACGCCGCACCTTCACGTCGAGCATCCGCTCGAGGGCAGCAACGACACCGGCATTCTTTGCCACTCCACCTGTCATGCAGACATCCTTTTCCACACCCACACTGCGGGCCAGGATCGCCACTCTGGCAGCCATGGCCTGGTTGACGGCGGATGCGATATCGGCCTTGGATCGTTTTTCATTCAGGTGGTGAATGACTTCGGCCTGGGCCCACACCGTGCAGGTCGATGCGAGGGAGAGCGGGTTTTTTGCCTGGTGTGAAAGCCTTCCCAGTTCATCGAGTTCAAGACCCAGTATATGTGCCATCACCTCGAGAAACCGGCCAGTTCCGGCAGCGCACTTGTCGTTGGTAAAGAACTTTACCACGCCGCCTTTCGCATCGAGTTTTATTGCCTTGCAGTCCTGTCCGCCGACATCGATGACGGTCCTCGCTGTAGGCATGAGCCATTGTGCGCCTTTCGCATGACAGGTAATCTCTGAGACAGCCGTGCTCACGAACGGAATCCGTTCCCGTCCATAGCCGGTTCCTACACAGAACGTGATCGTGTCCATGGAAAGGCCCGCAGACGAGAGAGCGGCTTCCATCACCTCGCGGGCGGATGCTTCAGGGTTGAACCCAGACCTGATGATCGCCTGGGACAGAACCCGTTTATTGTTGAGAATGACTGCCTTGGTGGTCAGAGAACCCACGTCACAACCGGCAACAATCATGCGACTATCCTCCTCAGTTGAAAGAATTCGCTCGTTGTGTCTGTCAGGATCACGCTCATCATTAACCTGTCGCGACAGCGCATTAGGTTGCAGATCCCAGGGACCGCGCTGGGCATGATACTCATGAGGTCGATGCGTTCAGAGACCGGCCGGTCCTGGTTCGGTGCATCATGGATGATGGTTCCAAAGATATTCTCCTCCGGATACCTGAGATCCTGGTTCTCGTTCATCAACGCGTCCTTACAGGGTCATACTGATGCGTGCACCCTGCCTGATCCTCTGGATATAGAGCTTCGAGCGCTCTTTCAGCACAACCATGTCCGTCTTGCGCTCGATGTACTGCAGTGCAGGGATGGCTTCTTCCCTGAACAGGGTCAGGCTGTCGATTGCCCGCTGCCGCTCCACCAGGACCCTGGAGCTGTCCATGGCAATGTTCTTCAAGACCTCGATTGCGATCGCTTCCTTCTCATTTTCCGTCTCCATACATCCTCCTGAACCTTATTCAGGCAACCCTGACAGACATCCGGATCTCGGATATCGGTTCCATCTCCTATCAGAGAGAGTGTATTCAGCCCCTATGACACCTGTGCTCGACATCCTTGTCATGTGCCGAGCCCCCGCAGGTGTATGAACTCGCTTATTTTGTCGGTCACAGCTTCCCATGACTGGACACGGTCGTCGAACGCATCTGCATAGAGAATCAGGGTCGGGATTCCGCTGCGCTCGAGATCCCGGGCATAGGATTTGACCATTCCCCAGGTGTTCCTGCACCCGATGGTCCCAAAATAGGCCACGAAGTCTGCCTTCATGACCCTGGTCATGATGAGCGTGTCGTCGAGCCACATGTTGGGCGCGTCATACGGGCCCCGGATGGATTTCACCATGGGCATGCGTGACATCTGCATAGCGAGCGAATCGATCATGTCCTCGAGGGTGTCTCGTTTCATCGTGAACACGGCATCTTCCCGTTCACTGCTGTAGGGTGCCTCGTCTTCCCAGAAGGTGCTCAGGATGCAGCCCAGGTGCGAGATCTCGTTGCGGTCAAGAAAAGACCACAGCCTCAGGTCCGTGGTGTAGTGATCGATGTAGGAAAAAAACCCCCGGAGGCGTTCTCTCCCTGTGCTCATGCCGGAGACCCCTCTGGCGGCGTTCTCTTTGATCCTTTTCAGCATGGACCGGAGCAGATCGGTGAAGTCTTTCGTCCCCCCCATGAGAAAGTTCCCGGAGTAGAGAAAGAGGTTGAAGATCGGGGGGATGGGGGAGGGGACAAGCCGCTGAAATTCTGTGAATTCATTGATGAGTTCGGTCTGAAGCTCGATCTCGGCAACGATCTCCCTGAGCCTGTCGATATCCAGTCTGTTCCCTGTCTGCTCCTCGAGAAAGGATACAAGATTCATGAAATCCTGCCTGTGAAACATGCCGGCCCGCTCATCGGTTAAAGTCGGGGGGTAGCAGAGCTGGTAGAAGGGGATATCAAGGTACGCGGAGGCGAACGAGTAGGAGTTGGCGTTCGTATCGCAGATGCCGGGTGAATCGCAGATGATCATGTCAGGTCTGACCCCGAGCCCCGCCAGATATGCGCCGAGGGCACCGCGCTGTGATGAACAGGATGTCTCGGTGAATCCCACCTCGCAGCAGTAGTCAAGGTATTCCCCGGTTCCACGCTGGAGTATGAACGTGCCGAACACGGTCATGGGCTCAAGCAGGAGTGGAACGATATCGAAGGCGTACAGGATCGGTGGAGCGAAGCAGAAGGTTGTCATGGCCACTTTTCTGCCGTTGTCATGGGCAGAGAGGATGGTTTGCAGATAGTTTGCGAGGAGTTTCATGAGCAGAATACCCGGTTCTCCCTGGCGAATGATGGCATCAAGGGCATCACGGAAATGGGGGATGAGACTGAGCAGCGTCTCATACTCCTTGGATGAACCGTCGTAGGTAACAGAGGCGTTCTCGATGATGCTCCAGATGTTCCAGTCGTAATTGTACTCTCTGGTTTCCCGTTTCATGCGTCAATCCTTATCTTTTATGCAATCCTCTCCATGAAGGCATCCACGCGCATCTTAACCCTGCCTGTCTCAACCAGGGGACCGTATTCCCGTTCCATCCGCATACAAGGGATCCCGGCAGCCTCGAGGTCACGCTCGAAGATGCCGTTTTCCGAACCGTGGAGATCGCAGAAGCGTATGTTCTGCAGGATGACCCCGTCGATGCGGACCTCCTCTATCCGTTCCATGATGTAGGAGAGCCTGTCTCTGTAGCAGCCGAACATCCTGGGACATGACTTGTGGCTGAGGTAGCGCTTCGCGAGGGCAAAGACAGGGTCTTCCTTCTCGTCAACGAGGTCCCGGTAGGACCGCGACCCGAAGCACATGGTGTCTGCCACCACGATGCCGCCGGATTCCTCGATCAGGCGGACAAATTCCAGGTCGTCGTTTGTGCTGCCCACGATCATGAGCCGTTTCCTGCCATCGAGAACAGAGGGGGCCTCTTTGAGTTCAGAGATGACATTCTTAAGCAGGTCTGTATAGCGCTCCCTCGGCAGTGCAAACCCTGCGAGAATGACAGCCGTGGTATCCTCGCCGGTTATGGCAGGGGTATCAGATGCCCTCATCTCGTCGAGCTCGATGAGGAGTCTCCTTCCTTCGTTGTACAGTTTGATGGATTCTTTGAGTGCCTTCTTGGTGATCTTCACACCAAAGTGCTCCTCGATGCTCTTGATGAAGAGCTTCAGTTCGTCCACGAACCATGCAATGCTGTAGTCGGTCACCTTGTGTGGTACACCCATGTAGTGAAAGTATGAGGGCAGGACTCCGGGGTAGTCGTCTCCTGCCTTTCTCCAGCATTCGTCGAGCCTGCGCATGGAATCGCACCCGTTCATGATGATCGCCCCGTCGAGGAAGGTGTACGCACCTTGTCCGGCAAGCTGCAGGATGCACTTGGGAAAACTGCAGATAACCGGACCAAAGTAGGTGTCACCGATGGACAGAGAGGTTGTCCCGATTCCGCGCATCCTGAAGGGCAGCATGCCTGCTGCGTGGATGATCTCTTCAGGCATATACGTGCACGGGTAGCCTATGACCCTTTTCCCGGCATCCTTCCATTGGGTGACGTACTGGTTTGATATGCTCCGGGCGATGTCTTTGAGTTCGTTGATCATCTCTCACCCCCGGCGGCGAGCAGCACCTCTCTCAGACGCTGCAGTGCCTGGTCGTGTTCTTCATCTGCCATCCCTTCCCCGGGGCTCAGCACATCGGTGAGTCCTCGGACCAGAGAGGGCATCACTGCTTCGAGAACAGGACGGGCTGCATCGATAATTTCTGGAACGAACCACCGGGCAGTCTCCTTGACCTGATCCGGATCAACACAGTCAGCGATGCTGTTCACGATGGTGGTGAGCATCTCGGGTCTGGTGTCATGAAGCGTGTTGACAAGGCGGAGAAACCCATTGATCACCTCGGCTATCTCGAAGGTGTCCAGGTCGGACAGGCCGTGTGCGAGAGCCTCTGCAAGAGCATTTCCGTCCACTTCCTCGAAGAGACGAACCTTTCGGGAAAGACCCCTGATTGCAGGTGTTTTCACAGACCCGTAAGCAGACACGAGCTCGATGAGGATTCCCGGGTTCTCCGACAGAGAGTCTGCCAGCGCATGGACCATGGCCTCCTTGTCTTCGGAAAGGGCGATACGGGCCTTCTTCAAAAGGACAGGATCGATATTCGGGAGTGCATCCTGGAACTGCTGGGTGAGGTACAGCTGGAACAGTGGTTTTCCTGCCTTTGCCAGGAGGTAGTTTCCTGTATGGAGTCTCCTGATGAGTTCACTCATCGAATTGACCAGGGTGGCTGCCTCACGGGCATCGATCCCTTTCAGCAGCGAGAGGGTGAGGTCTGCGAGCAGGTCTGGGCCCACCTTCTGTTCAATGGGGCGCAGGAGTTCTCGTACAGACCTGATGCCGGTATTGACAAGGGCGAGGAGCGTTGCCAGGATGCTCCCGACCTTGGCAGGGTATCTCCACAGGTGCTCGTTGAAGATCTCTACTGTCTTGAGGAAACACCCTTGTGACGATTCAGCAACCTCCCTGATCTCGCCGAAATCAGTGTTCTTCAGGAAGTCTTCGATAGCTTGTGAACGGCCGGCGGCATGGTACACCGGGTTGGATGCGTGCTCTGCGTTCACCTTTCGCGCCCACGAGGTGAGCAGACTGCCTACAGGCCCTGATATTCCCCTTCCAGAAACCCCTCCCGGATGGATTAACACCCGTGAGACGATCCGTTGCGCACCGGAGGCGATCCGCTCCCTGGTTCTCCTTCCTGAAGCCCAGCCCCTGATCAGTTCTCCGGCAATGGAAGAGAGGAAGTATCTGGTGCCCGGAGACCGTACGATGTCTGCAACGATCTTTGCCGAAGCTTCAGCGGGTGGCCCGAGATGTTCAGTGGTGTCCATGAATGGAGTCCTCCGTTTTTGTATGTATCTGTTTCTGAAGCGCTTTCATTCCCGCTTCGGTCAGGTATGATTCGAACATGGTCATACTCCCGTCAGTGAGTGTACTGATCGCATCCTCCCTGGTGAATTGTTCTTCCATGAGGTAGCTGTGTCCCAGGTGCATGGCCATGCCCACTACCGCATAGGCAAGGGTATGGGGATTCACTCCCTCGATGATGCCGATATCCAGCCACGTCTGGATATCGTTGGCCAGATCCCGGGCAATATCGCTGTAATGACGCCACACATTGTTGTCCAGTTCCTCGTCGACCCCGAAACTGCCCCTCAGGAGGATGAGAAACTGCTGGCGGTGGCCATCGATGTAATCGAAGTAGGCGGTAAATGTCTCGATGAGTTTGGCGTAGCGGTCGTCCCTGTCCCAGATATTCACGGGCTCTCTGAGTTTCCTGATCCGATCCCTGAAGTCTTCGAAGTTCTGCCTGGTTATCTGGGCAAAGAGTTCACGTTTGTCCTGGAAGTAGTTGTAGAATGTCCCTGCAGACATCCCCACCTTCTTGACAATGTCCATGACTTGAGTGTTGTGGTAGCCACGCTGGCTGAAGAGTTCCTCGGCAGCCTCTATGATCACCTCTTTGGTAAAGGTCCGTTTCTTGTCGGCCAGGGTTGGCATGTCTGGTTCCTTTCTGTTCGCGGATTTCACGAACACTCCCAGCGGCGTATGTCCACGTGGTGTGTCTCTTTCCCAAATCGCCTTCGGATTCTCCTGCGCACGAGTTCCAGCACCCATGATCCGAACTTCCACTTCTGGTCCAGGAGCCCATCGGCAAGGGTGTGGGTTGCCGTTCCGATCTCGTGCCGGTCGAGACCTGCGAGCAGGTCTGAGAGAAACGTGCGGACGATGCCGGGCTCAGCGGTTTCGAGGGCATTGATTACCCTGGCCATGGAGTTGATGCCCTGGCTGAGGGACACAGGGCCTGTTTTCGTAATGGATGCTCTCATACTCTCCCGCTGAACGGTAGATGATGTCCACAGGCCCCCCAGCAGTTCCGACCACGTGTGCGAGCAGGCTTTCAGCCTCTCTGTGTCGATCTCGGAAGCGATGCTCAGAATGAAATGGCTCAGGAGTTCGGGTGGAAACTTCTCCTTGAGCTGTTCCCCCATCTCTGCACACGCATCCACCAGGGTATTGACCAGAGAGGGAAGGGCGCTGACCAGGGAGAGAAAGACCTCAGGGTCCTGCCACATGATGCTCCTCACCAATGAACTTCCCGAAGAGGACGTGGCCATTTTCAGACATGATCTGAGCTGATCCTTGCAGACCGGTGTCCTGAGAACCTCTGTGAGAATACCGGGATCGATTTTTTTGCTCTGAGTGCTCGTCATGACGTCACCTCCCTGGGAGATTTCCCGGGCCCCTCAAGGGATTGGAATTTCTGTGCGACGATCGGGGATATCTGTTCGATGAGTGTTCGGCTCGAGCTCACGGCCCGGGCAAGGGTTTCGTGATCGATCTCATCGAGGAGGGATTCGATGAACCCGTTCAGGAGCACGGGAGAGTATTTCTCTGTGACCTGCCTGACAAGCTCGTCGAGTGCGCAGATCACGATGTTTGCCAGAGCGGGGAGTGCACCCACAAGCCCGAGGATCACCTCGGGATCCTGCCAGAGCAGGGTTTTCACGAACTCCGGGCTGGCCTGGGGGTCGAGGTTTTTCAGGAACGCCCTCAGGTTGTCCTTGAAACCGGGCTTTTTCAGCAGTTCTTCAAGAATACGAGTGCCTGCATCGACAATGCCTCGTTCCTGGGTATGCATGATCTGTACTCCTTACAGCGTCTCGCAGTTGAAGAAATAGCGGGCCGCCTCCATCTGACAGAGCTGTTTGCCTCCCATCCAGAGCTGGACCATCTTGATGTCTCTCCAGTGTTTCTCGATATCCCACTCGCGATCTGCTCCATTCTGTCCGAGAGCGTCCATGGCCTTTCCGAAGACATCCACCGCCCTGTCCGACACGAAGTCCTTGATGTTCCGCACTCTCCCCACAACGTCTTCGCTGATCAGGGGTTTTCCGTAAGGCTTGTTCCTCCGGTCGCAGATCATGGCCGCCTCGTATCCGAGGATTCTGCAGATGTCGATATCACCTGCAATACGGCCGATGATGGCCGCTATTGCATCGTGTTCCTTCAGGGGACGGTTGTTGTACGTTCGTGTGGACACGAATTCATAGAGCCGTTCATAGAGGTTCATCATGGCACCGGTGAGAAATGCGACACTCATGACCTGGCCGAACGGGATGAGTTGGTAGAATGCCTCGGCATCCCTGCCCGGGCCGTGGGCCCGGTACCAGGACGGCACGCGCACGTCCTCGAACCAGATGTCACCGTTCTTGTCAGCGGCCATCCCGGCCTTTTCATATGCCCCGCCCTGGGTCACTCCCTTGGCATCGGCAGGGACGTAGATGAATGCAAAATCCTTCGGGTCGTCCGATCCGGGATTCGTCGTGCACGGAACACCAAAGAGCTGCGAGACACCCCCTGAATTCGTGGGCCAGAGCTTGTGGCCGTTGATTACCCACTCATCGCCTTCCAGGCGCGCTGTTGTGCGGATGGTCTTCCCCTTGAGCAGGCCGAGGTTTTCGATATCGGACCCGCCCTGGGGTTCGGTCATGGCGTTGGCGGCAAATACCGCTTTCTTCGAGGTGCAGAACATGGGTGCGAATTCAGCGATGAGCCTGTCGTTCACGTAGGGTTCGACGAGGATCACAAGCATGGGCCAGAATGTGACCCCCAGGGCAACCGCAAAGCCGGTATCTGCCCTGCCGAGCTCTTCGCAGAGCATGTAGCCGACCCTGAACACTGAATCGGAACCGGCGAGACCCCACCCGCCGTATTCCTGGGGAAAGAGGGCCTTCTGGAGACCGATCTCTCCCATGAGCCTGTCAAAGGCGGGTTCGATGAGGGCGTGATCCTTCCAGTCTTCATCATACTTGCGCCTGTGCGGCATGATGATTTCTTCAAGGAAACCCCTCAGGACAGCTCGAAAGTGCTTGTCGAACGGGGAAATATATTCATCCGGGCGTGAGAATTCATCGATATGGTTCATGGCTTCTCTCCCTTTCAGATCTCTGTGCAGGCATTGAAAAACCGGCTGGTATCCATTCTGACCGGGCCCTCTGCTCCCACACCGGACAGCAGTGAGCCTATGGTTTTGACATCCCTCCAGTGCTTTTCTACGTGCCATTCCTTGGAATAGCCCGCCGAACCCATGAGTTCCATTCCGCGGTTGATCGCCCTCAGGATGCCCTGCTGCACTCGGCACCCGATCATCTCCGCATAGGTGAACAGGTGAAGCAAACTGACCTGTCCCCATTCATCCGGTTTGGAGATGAGGTGAGCCAGATTGTACAACAGGAGCCGTGCAGTCGCGATCTCGTCCGCAGCATCGGCAAGCACAGATGCACAGAGAGGATTTTCCTTCAGGAGGCCGCCGCCCTTGATCACCCTGTTCTCGCTCCAGTCGCGGAAAATCTCGTAGGAGTTGATGCCTGCCCCGAGACTCACCCCGGAGAGCAGCAGGTTGAGCCAGGTGAAGAGCTCTTCCACTACGCCGTCACGGTCGATGAGGAATTCTTTCCCGATCTCCACGTCACTGAAGGTGACATCGGCATTCTCCAGGGCATTGAGGCCTGTTGTTTTGAAGGTCTTTCCCCGTTTGACACCAGGGGCATCACCAGGAATGAACGCGATGCATGGTTTGTCCTTCTTTCCGGCGCAGACCACACAGAACATGTCTGCACGGGCGCCTGCAACAAGCGGCCTGAGGGTTTTCCCGGAGATGACGTACCCACTTTTGACCGACTGTGCACGGGCAAGAATGGATCTTCCTTTGTACAAGGGGGTGTCCTGTCCAACGAACCCCGCACCGGGCAGGATGAGCGTGGGTGTCTTGATCTCGTCCGCCGTGTACAGGGGAGCCAGGGCATCGCAGAGTTTTCTGTTCAGGGTGTGACCCATGGTGATGGTGGCAAAGATCACATACTTGATGGCGGATGAAACCCCCATGGCTGCATCGGCCCTGCCGATCTCGCTTACAATCGTGAGCACGCCTGGTGCGTTCGCTGGGCTGTTCCACCCGAATCCGCCGTGTGTTGTTGGAAGCGTGAGCCTCTGGAGGCCGATTGTGAGGTTGAGCTGTTTCCGTTTATCCAGGAAGAGCTTTCCGTAGTTCTCGCGGTAGTCCATCCGTTTCGAGAGGATCTCTTTTTCCGCCCACTGCCGTACCAGGTCAGAGACACTTCTGGATTCATCATCCATCCACTGCCTGGGGAAAAGAAACAGATCGTCTGGATTCATGCGCGTATTTCCTCCTTTGACGTGTACGGATATGTGTACAGGAACAGCGTTTGCCTCAGGCGATCACTTCCTGAATGAGCTCGAGCAGGTCACCAAATCCAGACAGAATGCGGAAACGGTTCAGGCAACAATACCAGAGGCTTCCGTCCCGTACACATATTCCGATACTGCTAAACCCTCCACTATAAGTCAGTTACAAAGAGAGTAATGAAAATTCACTATCAAGAATAGTAATTACTCTTCATCATTTGTCAAGGGGAATTTCTCGGAAGAGAATTATATCTGGTGATTCAGGGGGTGTATACTGAAACAGCTACTGAAAAAAATGAAAAAGATCCGAGATGACCAGGGAGAATAAACCCGGGAAAAGCATCGCTACTCCATGCCCTGAGACTGTCGGTGCTGCTCCAGCACCTTTTTCCCTTCGTTTGTGAGGTATGCCTCGAACATGGCGAGCACCATCTTGATCAGGTTTTCAATGATCACGTCGCGGGAAAATTTCTTTTCCATGAGATAGCTGTGAATGAGCTGCAGGCTCATGCCGATGACTGCCGTTCCGAACAGCATGGGATCGATCCCCTCGATGACGCCGTCCTTGATCCATTTCTCGATGTCCTCACCGGCGTCCTGGGCGAACCCCTGGAAGTAATTCCACACATTCCAGTCCAGGGCAGTATCCACCCCGTAGCTCCCCCGCAGGATCATGAGGAGTTGCTGGGGATTGTTGTCAACGTAGTCGAAGGCTGCATTGAAGGTTTTCAACAAGGTCTGGGCCCGCTCATCAGGATTCCAGATGTCAACCGGCTGCCGCATGAGTTTCACGGTCACCCGAAGGCTCTCCAGGCTTTCCATGGTAATCTGTTCAAAGAGCTCCCGCTTGTCCTTGAAGTGATTGTAGAACGTCCCGGCAGACATTCCCACGGCCTTCACGATATCCATGACCTGGGTGTTGTGGTATCCGTATTTGCTGAACAGCTCGCAGGCCGCGTTGATGATCTTTTCCCGGGTTTCTTCCTTTCTCTTTTCAGACCCTCTGGACATGATTTTTTCCACACGTCAAATATACGGAATTTGTTGTCATTTTGTATGGCGAAAGTGCTGGCATGTCAAGGAAATACTTGTGAATACAGCTGAAAACACTCCGGAATTCAGAAAGGGAAGATGACATCCCCTGCTGCTGACTAGCAATCGATCCGTGCACGGCTACACGAACAGGGAGCATCGGATTAATCCGGCAGATTATCCTCCCCAGCAGAGGGGCCACATATCTTGAAATGGTCTAAGAACAAGGAATAGTGTCTGTTTTGGCCCTCGGGTGAGTGCACGAATCCAGGGGTGTGATTAACCCTTCTGATTCACGCTCGTTTTTGATTTTCCACGCTGGACGACATATTGAAAGTATGGTACTCACTACAAGGATCACAGGGAATATCTCAATAAAAATTTTGTGAATGGGAGGAAATCTATGAGGCGTTTTGGATTCATTTTCGCACTGGTTCTGACTCTTGGTGTGTGCATGATGGCACTGGTGCCCGGTCAGGCACGTGCTGCAGACATGAAGACAATCGTGGTGGCAACGGATGCTACCTGGCCGCCCATGGAAATGCTCGATGCCAACAAGAACATCGTGGGATTCGATATCGATTTTCTGAATGCGGTTGCCAAAGAGGCCGGATTCAAAGTCGAGTACAAGAACACCGCGTGGGACGGCATCTTCGGGGGGCTTGACCTGGGCAAGTATGACGCGGTGATTTCATCGGTCACCATCACCGAGGAACGACAGAAGACATTCGACTTCTCTCTGCCCTACATCAATGCAGGACAGGTGCTCATTGTTCCAAGGGATCTGAAAGGGGTGACCACCCTTGCAGACATGAAGGGGAAGAAAGTCGGCGCCCAGATCGGCACTACAGGGTCAATGGAAGTGAAGAAGGTCGATGGCATCGAGCTCAAGAATTACGACGAGATCGGACTCGCATTCGAGGACATGGCTTCAGGCAGGATCCAGGGCGTCGTGTGTGATACCCCGGTTGCAGCAGACTATGCGCTCCAGAGGGCAGAGTACAAGGAAAAGTTCATGATCGTGGGTGAGCCTTTCACCGAGGAGAGCTACGGGATCGTGGTGAAGAAGGGCAACCAGGAACTCCTCGACCTCCTCAACAAGGGAATCAAGGCTGTACAGGCCAAAGGCATCGATAAAGAGCTCGAGAAGAAGTGGCTGCGCTAAAGACCAAACCAAAGAAAGAAGAACACAAAAAAGTTACCATTGATGTCGGCGACGGGGCCGCCATCCCCAAGAAAGAGGATGTCGGCCTCTTCACGGCCTGGCGGGTGGCATTCTTCGGTGCCATTGCCGTCATCGCCTACCTCGCGATCTTCAAACAGGACCCATATCTGGCCATCATGAAATTCGTACCGGACGGGATCCTGGTCACCTTCCAGGTCACGGTCCTGTCAATCATCCTTGCCTTGGGCATTGGCCTGTTCACCGGGCTCGGGAGGATCTCCAAGAACCCCCTCATCAACGGCATCGCCTCGCTCTACGTGGAGGTGATCCGGGGTATCCCGCTGCTTGTCCAGCTTTTCTATATCTACTTCGCCCTTGGTCGCATCATCCAGATGCCGCCCATGACCAGTGCGGTGCTTGCCATGGCAATTTGCTACGGGGCATACATGGGTGAAATATTCAGGGCTGGAATTCAGTCCATTTCCAAGGGGCAGACCGAGGCGGCGCGCTCACTGGGTATGACCCCGGCACAGTCCATGTACCATGTCATTCTGCCGCAGGCGGTCAAGACCATTCTTCCGCCCGTCGGGAATGAGTTCGTAGCCCTGCTGAAAGACTCATCCCTCGTGTCAATCCTGGCGGTGGCAGACCTGCTGCGCAGGGGAAGGGAGTTTGCGGCAGAGAGCTTCGCGTACTTCGAGACATACACAGTGGTGGCGCTGGTCTACCTCATCATTACCCTGTTCCTGTCCAAGCTCGTGAGCATCCTGGAGGAGAAGATCGGTGCAGAATAATATCCGCAGGAAAATGGTTGAGATGAACGGGGTGTACAAGATCTACGGCACCCTGAAGGCACTGGACAATGTCTCTCTCGATGTCTATGACGGCGAAAAGGTGGTGATCATCGGTCCGAGCGGTTCGGGCAAGAGCACCCTGCTTAGGTCCATCAACAAGCTTGAAGAGGTGGACAGGGGGACCATCATCGTGGACGGGTATGAGATCAACGACCCCAAGACCAACATCAACAAAGTGAGGGAAGAGGTGGGCATGGTCTTTCAGCAGTTCAACGTTTTTCCCCACAAGACCGTGCTCCAGAATCTCACACTGGCCCAGGTCGTGGTGAGAAAGCGCCCGAAGAGCGAAGCTGAAAATATCGCCAAAGAGCTTCTGAAAAAGGTCGGTATCCTCGAGAAGCTCAACGAATACCCGACCAAGCTCTCGGGAGGCCAGCAGCAGCGCGTTGCAATCGCCCGAGCGCTGGCCATGCAGCCGAAGCTCATGCTCTTCGACGAGCCGACCTCGGCCCTCGATCCGGAGATGATCGGTGAGGTGCTCGATGTCATGATCAAGCTCGCAAAAGAGGGCATGACCATGATCGTGGTGACCCACGAAATGGGTTTCGCCCGCGAGGTGGCAGACCGTGTCATCTTCATGGACGAGGGCAAGATCCTGGAGGAGGGCTCCCCCGAACACTTCTTCAAGAATCCAACCCACGAACGTGCCCAGCAGTTCATGAGGCAGATCCTGTAGCAGGTCGTGAAGTACATCAAAGGGACCTGAGGCACGAGGAAACACAGCATCCGTCTATCATTCAGAACCTGACTGCAGATCCACAGGCCGTGATTTCAGAACCCATTGACAATGCCAAGGCTATATGCAAAAACCATTTCCGGTGCCAACGTAGCTCAGTGGTAGAGCAGCTGATTCGTAATCAGCCGGTCGACAGTTCAAATCTGTCCGTTGGCTCCAGCACACCTTCCGAATGATGGTTCTGTCCTATCACAGCTGAACGTTCCCTTCCATTGTAGAGGATTATTCGCTCACCGATGCGTGGGGTCAGTACACGGGTCGCACGAGAAACAGAAAAGCGGGTTCACTCTGCATTCCGGCCTTGATTTCTGATCACGGGATACCCATGTATTGTTCATGGACGTGAGGTTGAAGAATGCGTTCGAGTATGTCCGAAAGATCTTCTTTCCTTCCTGGGACAGGGACGGGAAGTGGATAATCCGACTGGCTCCTGAACAGACGGCTCATGGATACTGCGATGCACAAAGCAATACGATATTCTTGAGACGGGTATCAGAGGATCGCCAGCGTCTCATCGAGTCGATTATCCACGAGGTCTGTCATGCGACGTCCTCTCCCACCCATGGCAGAAGATGGCGGTTCTGCATGTTCAAGGCCGCCGCCGTTGCAGAGACAATAGGGGAAATCGTACTGAGCAATCTCCTAAAAGTGGAAGTCAGCATCTATACCATTCTTGGAAAAAAGCCTGAAGATCAAATGACCGACCAGTGTGGGTCCTCTACACTGGGAGATCAAAACTAGAACACTCTCCAGGTGTCGGGATTGCACCTCCGAAAAAACTCCTTATTATTAGTCTGTAGACATGTATGAACTATGGTTTGTACAGGCTCATACATTGGCTGTTGTCGGCAGGGAATCGAAGACACGGGTTTGAGATCGGCCTGCAGAGAATGCGGGTTACTACTGATCAAAGGAGGATAGTATGCCTGAGAGTGTCTATAATGTGATCGAAATTATCGGAAGCAGCCCTGATTCATGGGAAAAGGCAGCATCTGCTGCGGTGGAAACCGCCTCAAAGTCATTGAGGGATCTGCGTATCGCCGAGGTCGTTGAGATGGACCTGCAGATCGAAAACGGCAAGGTCATCAGCTACCGCACCAAGCTGAGGCTCTCCTTCAAGTATCACGCAAAGGGCTGAACCTCATTCTGACTGTACCTCGATTCTGTTCCTCATTCACATTCCTCCTGTCTGTCCTTCCCGGGAAAACGTCTTGAGGGGTTCACGAAAGACTGGTATGGTCAAAGGGGTATGATCAAAACACGAGGGCAGCAGATTCAGATAAACAACCACTGAATCAGGATCTTCAGACAACACACGGCGCGGATTTTCACTGTCTGATGGATGGGCGCCAGAGGATACCATTGAATGAACAACACGATCATCATTGAGAAACGGTTCTGCGGCCCTCCGGATTCTGGTAACGGCGGGTATGTGTGCGGTCTTCTTGCCGGGAATATCCAGGGTGTGGCCACAGTCACACTCAGGAAACCGCCGCCCCTCGAGACGGCACTCAGGGTTGAGGTGATCGATGGAGGAAAGGTTGTACTGAAAGACCGAGACTCCATCATCGCCGAGGCCAGGCCTTCATCCCTGGATATGGAGATACCCGCGCCCCCCACATTCGAAGATGCGCAGCAGGCAACCCGCACCTACCTCTCACCGGAAGAGCACTTCTTCCCCACCTGTTTTGTCTGTGGTCCGGCGAGAACAGCGGGCGATGGGCTTCGGATATTCCCCAGTTCTGTTCCCGGCACATCTCTGGTCGCATCCCCCTGGATTCCTGACAAGAGCCTCTGCGATGGTTCAGGAAGGATTCGTCCGGAATTCGTCTGGGCATCTCTTGACTGCCCCGGTGCGTTCGCAGTCCTCGATAAAAACCTCAGTCCGGTTGTTCTCGGGGAGCTGACTGCGCAGATTATTCGCCTCCCTGTTCCGGATGAGCCGTACATAGTGGTCGGATGGGAGTTGTCCAGGAAGGGAAGGAAACGGTTTGCTGGGACAGCCCTGTATTCACGCTCAGGAGAGATCTTTGGCATGGGGAAAGCAGTCTGGATCGAACTGACGCGGGTGTCCTGAAGGTTCTCGCCACACGCAGTCTCATGCACGGATATCTGCTCTAGGTTACTCGAATACACTCACATACCGGTAGATTACCCAGAAGTGTGCACCGCTGCCGAGCATGACGAGAATATGGAAGATCTCGTGGTGCCCAAACACCAGGGGAAATGGATCGGGTTTTTGCGTCGCATAGACAATGGCTCCTGTGCTGTAGAAGAAGCCACCTGTGAGCAGCCAGAAGATCGCTCCCGGCTGAAGCGTCTGCAGAACCGGCCCGGTACCGATCAGGGCGAACCAGCCCACGCATACATACACGATGATGCAGACCCGTCGGGAGGTGTTGATCCAGAACAGCTTGTAGAGGGAGCCGAGAAATGCCATGATCCAGATGCAGACACAGACGCTCACCCCGAAGGGTCCTCTGAAAGGAATGAGGCAGAACGGTGTGTAGGTTGATGCGATAAAGATGAATATCATGATATGGTCGAGCTTTCTGAGCCTGGATGTTTCCTCTTCAGTGATGGGAAGCCAGTGGAAGAGGGTGCTGGTGGTGTACAGGAGAACCATGCTGGTGCCGAATATGGAGTATGTCGCCAGGTGCCATGGCCTGAGAGGGTCAGACGCCTCCTGGATGAGGAATATCAGACCCATGCATGCCAGAAGGGAACCGACAAAGTGGGTGAGTCCGTTTACCGGGTCTCTAAAGAGTGCGACGGACTCTCTGGTGGAAACACCTGCCTCCATACCGACAAGAAACCTCCTGAGATCTGAGTTGAATCCCCGCAGGCTGTAGCCTCAAGAATGGTCCCATTAGAAGAGACAGAACAAAGGGCACGCGATAGCCGGTGATCAGGCAGACATGCATGAAATATGTTTTTCCTGATCGAGCCCATACTCTCATTGTAGAAAGGGTCATTGTTTTCCCACCAGGAGAGTGTATTCATGTATCGTGCCATGAGTGTGAATGCAGATAATGAGTTGTAACTAATTGAAATAATGAGCTATATGAAAAACAAAAGCCTCGTGCAGTAGAGATGACAGCCCGAAAAGTGGAAAACATTTACACAACACTTCAAAATTAAGTGTAATCAAAGAGTGAGTATGTCGCTGGGAGAGCGCTATTCTTTTCTCAACACGACAGAGGTCTCCACCTGACGGTCCGGGATGTTCCAGTATATCCTGAGGAGGCGGGTTTTCTCCTGTTCACACACGAGGGTGTACCCGTTCTTCTCGTAAAATGAGATCGCCCATGATGCGGCTGCCCATGTGCCGATGAGGATGGGTTTTTCCGCTAGGCCTTCCAGATGCCCAAGGAGCGTTGTTCCCACTCCCTGCCTCTGGAATTCCTCGAGTACGTAGGCATGGCGGATGAGTACCACCTTCACCCTGTCCTGAATGCCCATGACACCACGGAATTGTCCCTCTTTCTGCAGGGCCCAGAACTCAACGCCATCGGCGATCTCTCCAAGGAGTTCATCCATGGTCATGTACGGTTCGTGCCACCTGTCGTACGGAATTACGCCGTTGTACACCCGTGCCGATTTGTTGATGATCTCATGGATGATATGAATATCGGATTCACTGCACCTGCGTATCATGTCCGTCCCCATGAAGGTGACAATCGCATGGATATACTGCTATACACAATCTCTCCAGAATGTGAACCTCTTGTTTTCACTGATCTCACGTACGTAGAAGTGGAACAATCACTATCCTGCAGGAGAGGATGACGTTCTCCCACAGACAAAGATGGCAGAATGCGGTATACTACATATAAAGGATTGTATGATGAAGGAATACCTGTACGAAAAGGCCGAGCAGGCACTCCTTGAAAAAGAGTTCGACCCGGCCAAGTCGACATCTCTTGCCCAGTGGAGTGCATCCGAGCTCTCGGGTACCTTCAGGACCGACACGGAGACCCTGTATGTGAGCGGGAAGGGTGAGTACTTCATCCTGTACGAAGGAGGCATGCACTCGCGTTTCCACGAACTCACCGGTGTGGAGACATGGTTCGGCGGATCATACATCAGACCTGTAACGGTTTCGGAGGCTGTTGCCTGGTGCGAAGAGACCGGCAACTACGAGGTCCTCGACAGGCACTTCCCCTACTACCGGATTGTTGCACGCCGTGGCGGACCGGGCAAGGGATGAAGGTGTTTCTGGAATACCAGGGTTCGTCAATGTCTGAATGAGTGGAGAGAACCCTGGCTCACCGAGAAATATCTGAACATGCCCGATAGTATACTCAGGTTCCGGCAATCATGCCAGCACTGTCTCCACTCACTTTTCCCATACGATACACGCAGAATATCCCCTGTGTATCGACCAGGGATTGAATCAGGTCAAAAGGGATTTTTTTGACTGGATGATAGCACACGTTGTGGGGACATTGTCAGACCTTGCTTTTCATCCCAGGCTTCTTAATTAGAGAATATACAGAAACCACACATTCGCGAGGGAGAGAAAACCATGCAATTTCTTATTATCGCCTATGATGGTACAGATGAGCATGCCCAACAGAGAAGGCTTGCCCATCGGGAACAGCACCTCTCTCAGATCGAAACACTCAAAGAAGAAGGGAAAGCCCTTTTTGGTGCTGCGCAGCTCAACGAACAATCAGAAATGATCGGATCTGTCCTTGTCATGGAGTTTGGGACTCAAGAAGAACTGAAAGAATACCTGGAGAAGGAACCCTATGTGACAGGAGGGGTCTGGGAAAAAATCGATGTGAAGCCATGTGCGATAGCCCCTCTTTTCCTGAACACATGAACACGAAGACAGGGACGAATCGAACCAGACCAAGAGAGGAGTGAATCCCGACGGGCGTGCACCACGAACATGATCGGCGGAGGGTGACTGGAGGATTGCCAATGGAGAATTTCCGAGAACTTGCACAACTCAGGCGGTCGATCCGGGATTTCGAGGACAAGACAATTTCAGATTCGATTCTCCAGGAAATCATCACCGAGAGCTGCCTTGCACCGAATGCCCAGAACTCTCAACCCTGGAGATTTATCATCATTCATGACAAAGCTCTCATCCAGCGCCTGTCCGATGAGAGCAAAAAGAACATTCTACAGAGGATCAACACCGATTCGGCACCCAACCTGAACAAATACCGTGAGATCCTGAAAGATAGAAACTTCAACGTCTTCTATAACGCACCGTGCCTGATCTATATTGCGGGGCCGAAAGATGTCCGAAGCCTTCAGGTCGACTGCGCCCTGTGGGCCTGTTATTTCATGCTCTCCGCAGCTTCCAGGGGGTTGGGAACATGCTGGGTGGACCTTGGTTCAGATATTCAGAGTCAGGAACTCCTCGCTGAGATCGGACTGCCCGAAGGACACCGGATCGTGGCGCCGCTCATTGTGGGATACCCGAAGACAATCCCGGACCCTCCAAAAAGAGATGCACCCAAGGTATTGAAAATCGTATCATAGCCTCCAGGGGGAAAAGGTGAACAGGGGGGAGTTATTTATTGAAAAGATTTTTTTTCTCTGTGAATGTTTCCCATTTCTGTCCGTTCGACGTAGAATGTACTGTCACTGCAAGCTCGTCTTTGAATGTGTCGACCCGTACAACCGTTCCATGGACGCTGAATGATTCAGACGGAAGAAAGATAGTGATCTCTGCACTCTGAAACACATGGGCCTGTTCGGGCTTGAAAAACGCAAACAGCTCTGGAGAGGAGATACACACGCCACTCTTGCTTACGTTCTTGATAAGTCCTATGCCTTTCAGGTGGACCCCGATCTTCAGGTGCACATCGATCTTCAGGGGTTTGCGCTCGAATTTTCTCCTGTCATTAAAAAAGTTGTACGCCGAATCCTGCATCCCACGTTCTCCTTAAAAGGAAAGTTTCACGGGTTGACGCACGTGTTCACGTCTCATGGATTACGTCGGTTTCTTTCGTCTGTAACTTGAGGCTTTTTTTGAGATATTTCTTCACAGCTCGATAGAGGAGGGAGAGGCTGATTCATGAACGAGAAGGCTGCAGAGAGAGTCTGTCAAAAGCATGATGAGAAGACGGTGCTCCCGCCTACGCCGAACAATTTTGTTCCATCCCGAGATGGTTTCCCCCCTCGATCGTACATACCCAGGCCCGGTGTGGATCACGAAAGGGCGGCACGCAGCCCCTTGAACCCTGGGTTTAAAGATATGAGAGAATTGTTGGTACCAAGTTTGCTTGCTGAAGAACATATGGGCGGGACACCTGACATGAACCTCATACGAATCTCGCGAGCATGGTGGGTGCTGCCGGTCATGACTGGGAAAGCTTCAGGAATCATACCATGTATGTGCAGCGAAAGAAAGACATCGGGCGGTGAAGGGTTCTGATATGCACCCTCTGCAAGACGATCACTGGCATGAAGAATGTGGTGTTTTCGGGATATGGAATCACTCCAGAGCCGCTGAGCAGATCTACCTGGGCCTGTATGCCCTTCAGCACAGAGGGCAGGAGAGTTCTGGGATCGCATCATCAGACGGATGCGATATCCATCTGCACAAAGGGCTTGGCCTGGTGTGGTCAGTATTTGCGGATCCAACCGCAATGCCCCGTCTGTCAGGATGTGCGGCGATAGGGCACAACAGGTATTCAACGAGGGGCTCAAGTGATCTGATCAATGCACAGCCGATCTCCATCGAGTGCAAGGCTGGCAAGATCGCTGTGGCGCATAACGGGACCATCACCAATGCAAAGGATATCAGGATGAGCATGCGGCAGAAGGGGTCCATATTTCAGACCACCTCTGACAGCGAACTTGTTCTCCACCTGATTGCCCGTTCACAGAAGTCCACGATCGTCGATGCGGTCATGGATGCCTTGAGCCACCTCATCGGTTCGTATTGCTTTCTCTTTCTCACACCAGGAATGCTCATCGCTGCCAGAGATGCATACGGATTCAGACCCCTCAATCTCGGAAGACTCGGTGAAGCAATTGTCATTGCATCCGAGAGCTGTGCCTTCGACATCATCGGTGCCGAATACATCAGATCGATAGAGCCTGGCGAGGTGGTCTGTATCGATGAGAAGGGGATTACTTCACGGATGCTCCCGCGCGTAGAGAAGAGGTGTTTCTGCATCTTCGAGCACATCTATTTTTCCCGCCCCGACAGTCTCATATTTGGAGAAAAAGTGGACAAGATCCGCCGGAGGCTGGGCAAACAGCTAGCCCTTGAAGAACCGGCAGACGCCGATATCGTCATCTCGGTGCCTGACTCGGGGAACACTGCAGCGCTCGGATACGCACGGGCCTCGGGAATCAAGTACGAGATCGGGCTCATCCGGAATCACTACGTGGGGAGGACATTCATTGCACCGCACCAGGACAAGAGAAAGCTCGATGTGAAAGTAAAGCTCAATCCTGTCTCAGGTGTTCTTCAACAGAGACGAGTGGTGCTTGTGGATGACTCCATCGTACGGGGCACGACCATGCGGCAGATCGTGAGGCTCCTTCGGGACAAGGGTGCACGTGAGGTGCACGTGAGAATCAGTTCACCGCCCATCAGGTTCCCCTGCTTCTATGGGATTGATATTTCGAAGAGGGCCGAACTCATTGCCGGCTATCAGACGATCGGGGAGATCCGCGACTATCTCGAGGCCGATTCACTGGGGTATCTCACCATCCCAGGGCTTCTGAGTACGGTCGATGACCCACAGAACTACTGCACGGCGTGTTTTACCGGGGAATACCCGACACCAGTTCCAGAGAATTTTGACAAGTACCGCATCTGACGATCAACAGGACGACACACAGAATCGATCGATCTCTGAACACGGTTCCTGAACAGATTTGTTGGATATCTGGCAGACCTGAACAAATTTGTTCACTTCCCTCCATGGTGTTGAGACCCCCTTACCCGTGTACACACCAGGACAGAGTTTCTTCTGTCATATCCTGAGGAGGATCCCAGAAATTTAGGGAATACAGGAAGTTAGGAATAAAATGTCATCCTTCCTCAGGTTCCTGATCAGCCAGAACAGGTGGAAAATTCATGCCCTTCAGGTCACCGTGAACTGTTCCTGGCACATCAGTTGCTTTTCAAAGGGGTCAGGGTGGAGGACTCTTTCGTGATCCTCTTTCCTGCTGAAACCACACAACAGGAGGTACTCTATGGGATTCATTGGCGAAGATCTGTTTCACTTTCAGGCAACACTGGTTCAATCAGGCATGAGCTTTGAAGAGTTTATAAGAGAAAACTACATAAACAAGTGGGTGAACGATGAGATCTACCATGCCATGAGAATCCGTACAACCCTGGTTTCAGCCATACAGAATTACCTCGTCAATGAAGGCCTCGTGAATCTTGAGCGAATACAGATGAGCCCGGTGACCGACCCTCTGGCTCATGACGTCGAGCATGTACCCACGATTCACTACAAGGGCATGCCCTATGTAGCGACGCATTCCATGATCTACAGCAAGTTTCTCGCGTGCTTCAATCCCAGGATCAAGGGGATATTTGTGGATTCGCCGAACATACGACTGGAGATCGAGAGTCCCCAAAGGAAGCAACGGGGGAAATACCTCATTGATTTTTCCCAGATAGACATGGAAATCCGTCGCAATCGCGGCATCGGTATTGATGAATACAAGAACAAACCGGAACAGGTGAAGGCGATCTTGGCGGAAGACATGGAAAAAGCCATCGATTTCTTCGAACGCATGATGGTGGCTGCACTACAGGCAATCCTCGAGGAGAATGAAGATGAACTCAAGGCACTCGGGGTAGCACTCGAGCTTCCGGTGCAGCCGTTTCCCCGTATTCGGCACGACGAGGCGGTAAAGCTCTACGGGAAAGTGGATCTGGATGCCAAGGTCGGAGAGGAGATCTCCTCGCAGTTCTTCTGGATAACCGGCCTGATGCGGGAGAACTACGACCTCATCTACCCGTACATACTCCCCGATGGATCAAAAATTCCGCTGTCATCATTCACGTCGGACATGGTCTACAATTACGATATCTGTGCCAAATCCATCATACGTAAGACCAACACCTATACGCCCGCTCTCGAGATTCTCTCGGGTGCCATACGGGAATGGCTCTATGAACCAATTGTTCAGAGACTGATCGACAACAAGATCATCCTGGAAGAGCCTGTGTTCAAGGACGGGGTCCTTGAAAACATCTCCAATCTTGACGGGTACGGCCCGTTCCTCACTGCTGTGAACATGAAGGACGCACATGGGCACCCTCTGTTCCCCGAGACATTCGGCGCTGGTATCGGAGTCGAGCGGTCATTGTATGCGCTGCTCAAGGGACCGAAGATCGAAAAAATCGATGATGTGACCTGCTTCGGGAAGAACCCGGACTCATACCCGCTATTCCTGTTCTGACGAACTCTGTCAGGCCCCCTCCTGCGATGCGGCCCTTCCACACCCGCCCTGGGTGGAGGGGCCATTTTTTACGCAGGGAGAGAACAGGGTATGTTCTCTTCACAGCTGCAGGTCACATCATCAGGGAAACCGATTATCCCGAAACTGCTTCCCGGATGCTCGTGATGAGATCCTTCATGAGGCCAGGATCCGTGATCTTTTCCCCCGACTCATCTACCACGTAGAAGACGTCTGAACTTGGGTCGGCACTGTGTGAGACAAATGCCCGGTGAATGTCCAGATGAAAGCCTGTGATGATCGTTGCGACACGGTTCAGGAGTGCGAATTTCTTGGGCCTTGTCACCTCAATGAGGCTGAAGAAATCAGAGTATTCGTTGTCGATTATGACCGTGGGCATGCGCCTGGTGTTTCCTGAGGCCTTGTATTTTGGAATCCGTATGGATGCAAGACGTTTTTCAATGTCCAGAGATCCTGAACAGGCCTGCCTGAACTGGAGTTCAACCCTGTCCCACTCATGAAAATTCTTCCATGCCGGAACCAGGGTGAACACATCCACCGCGATACCGTCGAGCCAGGTGAATACCTTTGCGGATATGATTTCAAGCTGGTTGATTGCAAGGATTCCCGTGAGCAGTGCAAACAGACCAGGACGGTCACGGGCAATGACTGCCAGAACGACATGCTCTCCCTCGTGCCGGACATCGAGTTTGATGTCATCGTGGGCCAGAATGTGAGAACTGAGGGCGATGTGTGTTTTTATGTCCGACACCTCTGAGTGAAGAATATAGGCTTGTGGAAGTGCCCAGAGACGCCCTGCATGGGATGGGCCGATATCCAGGGGAACCTCTTCGATGAGCTGCTCCCATTTCTTTTCAAGGGCGATGCTTGTTTCCGGGTCTTTGAAGATCCCTGTTTCCAGGACATGCAGCACCTTGGAGAAGAGTTCCCTGATGAGGGCGGCACGCTACTGGTTCCAGGCCCTTGGCCCCGTAGCCCGTGAATCTGCCACGGTGAGAAGGTACAGCATGGTAAGCCTCTGTGCATCTCCTACACACCGGGCGCACTCCATGGCGACCCGTTCCTCGGAGAGATCACGCTTTACAGCGAGATTTGCAAGGAGAAGATGATTCCTCACGAGAAATTCAACGAGTTCTGCGCGATCTTCAGTCATGTCAAGCTGTCTCGCGATCCGGCATGCAACAGGAGCCCCTGTATCCGCATGAGGTCTCCCGAACCCCTTCCCGATGTCATGCAAGAGCGCACTGAGATACAACACATCAGGATCGCCGATCTTTCTGAAGAGCTCCTTCTCCTCCAGTTCAAGAGAGGTGAGTTCTGCTACGGTATTGATACTGTGCAGGTCTGTCGTATAGGTGTGGTATGGGTCAGGCTGGGTTCTCCCCTTGATGAAGGAGAATTCCGGGATGAAACGCTCCAGCACACCAAGTTCGAGCATGGATGTCAGCGATTTTTTGCTGTCTCGAAGCCTGAGAAGCGAAAGAAAACATACCTTGGCACGGGGGTCGTGGCGGGCCATTTCAACGAGGCCCGGTGTATTCTTCAGCATCACCCTGGCAGATGGTGAGAGAATGGCATTTTGGAGGGTTATATGTTTGAAAAGCTGGACCATGAGAAACGGATTCAGTTCCAGGTCATCTCTGCTGGTCACGGTGAGCTGGCCCGAGATGATGGTGAAATGCCCATCGACTACGCGATTCTTTCCCATGGAAGAGAGGCCGAGCGAGTGTTCTGCCGTGGAGAGAAGGAGTTCGCTGAGGGTCTTTATCACCAGGGCACTTCGATGATAGGTTCTCATGAGCAGTTCACCGGGTGACTCGACCCCGTTGTCCACAAAGCCAAGCGCCTGTGCAAGGGGATCCTGATACTCGATGTACACCCTGTCGTTCTTTCTGCCCGATATCTCGTGCAGTGCATATCTGATCTGTAGAATGGAATCAACTGCCAGGCAGAGTTGTGAGGTGTCCATCTCGTGAAGGATGTGATCCAGGCTCCCGGAGAGATTCTGTTCCTCGAGGACTTTCCGGCCCCACAGGATGCTGTGGTAATCCCTTAGTCCGCCGAGTCCCTCCTTGAGGTCAGGTTCCAGGATATAGGCGGTATCACCATATTTTTCATGACGTTTCCTGGTGTGGAAGATGAGATTTTGAAAGAATTTTTTCCCATTGCTCAACACCCTGTCATGAACCAGGGCATCTCGAAGGGTATTCAGACATTCTTCCGATCCCCAGATGTGCCTGGCATCGAACAGGGATGTTCTGAAAAAGAAATCTTTCCGGGCATCAGATACGGCCTGCCGTATGGTCCTGACACTGTAACTTGCATGGAACCCCACATCCCACAGAGGATAGAGGACTTCTTCCAGAACACTGCGGATCTCGCGGTACGGAGTATGCTTCTCCACAAGCAGGAGAATATCGAGGTCAGAATGTGGACAGAGATCCATTCGTCCGTATCCTCCGAGTGCAATGATAGCCCACTCGGGCTCTGAGACATCGAAGTAGCGCGAACAGAGCGAGGTGAGCTCTCTGTCAGCAATGGATGTGCGATCCCTGACAAGGGACGTGCCTTCCATGGCAGATCGGGCTATTTGAATTTCAGGCAGGAGAGAATGAACGGGCTCCTGTTCCGGCATATCAAATCGCGTCTTCACCGGATTCCCCGGTCCGAATGCGAACGACGTCTTCAAGAGGGAGGATGAAAATCTTGCCGTCACCGATCTTTCCTGTCCTCGCTGTGTTCAGAATGATGTCAACCACACGGTCCACGATTTCGGATGCAACCACGATCTCTATCTTGATTTTCGGGATGAGATCCACCTCGTACTCGGCCCCGCGATAGATCTCCTTGTGTCCCTTCTGGCGGCCGAATCCTTTTACCTCCGTGATGGTCATGCCGGTTACTCCCAGGGACTGAAGTTCCTCCTTCACCTCTTCCAGCTTGAACGGCTTGATGATTGCTTCTATTTTTTTCATGGAATCTTCTCCTTTTTTAAGCGGATCTTACCGGATCGAATAGCCTGTCTCGCCATGGAGACTCAGGTCGAGTCCCTGTACCTCATCATCTTCAGAAACCCTCAGCCCCATGGTGTGCTTGATGATCACCAGGATGACAGCCGTTACAACGGCGGAAAAAGCCATTGCGCTCAGGGCCCCGATGATCTGTATGAGGAATTGTTTCGGGTTTCCGAAAAACAGACCGGTTGCCCCTATGGAGGCAAACAGCCCTGTGGCGAGAGCCCCCCAGAGACCTCCCATACCATGGACTGCAACAACATCAAGGGAGTCGTCATAGCCGAGTTTTTCCTTCAGCAGGACACCGAGATAACAGAGTGTTCCGCCTACGAGCCCGATTATGAGGGCAGAGAAGGGACCCACGAACCCGGCCCCTGGTGTGATGGCAACAAGACCAGCGACAGCACCACTGGCTGCTCCCAGGGTTGTAGGTTTTCCACGGAGTATCCGTTCTGCCAGGGTCCATGACAGGGCTGCAGTCCCTGTTGCAATCTGAGTGGTGAAGAAGGCCAGTGTCGCAATTTCGTTTGAGGCAAGTGCGCTGCCCGCGTTGAATCCAAACCATCCAAACCAGAGCAGTGATGCACCAAGGACCGTTATGGGGAGGTTGTGGGGATACATGGCCTCAGCCTTGAATCCTTTGCGTCTTCCTACAATGAACGCTGCTACAAGTGCCGCAGTCCCCGAGTTGAGGTGAATGACCGTTCCTCCTGCAAAGTCCAGTGCTCCAAGCCTGCCGAGCCATCCCCCTCCCCAGACCCAGTGGCAGATAGGGAAATAGACAAATGTACTCCATGCGATAGTGAAGACAAGGAACGAGGAGAATTTCATGCGTTCTGCAAACGCTCCGGTGATGAGGGCAGGGGTAATGATGGCGAACATGAGCTGGAATGAACTGAAGAGCAGGTGAGGGATCTTGTCTGAATAGGGTCCGGGCTCGAGGCCCACACCTCTGAAGCCTGCCCACGAGAGTGATCCGATGATTCCCCAGATATCCCCTGAGAAAGAGAGAGAATACCCGTAGATCACCCAGATGACCGAGACCACGCCGAGACAGATAAAGCTCTGCATCATCGTGGCCAGGACGTTCTTTGAACGGACGAGCCCGCCATAGAAGAGTGCGAGACCGGGTGTCATGAGCATCACCAGGGCGGTTGCAACCAACATCCACGCTGTGTCACCAGGACTGATCATGATTCAAACCTCCGTATTCAGGATAGCCCTGCATGAGCACAGACAATGCCAGCCTGAAATTTTGTTAACATGCTGATTTACTGAAGAAAATCTGCGCAGGAAATGTGTATGGTTGAACAAGTTTGTGCAACATGCCCTGCGAGGGAACAAAAATGAGGCATGCCCGGGCTCAGGATTATGCACTGTTCATACAAGCCCGAAGCGAGCACTCGATGAGTATCACAGAAGGATTCTCCCCAAAAGACTCATCCTCTTCCTCTCGTTCAATCATCTGCCACGCGCATTGAACGGGTTGGCGTGCTGTTCCGGGATGTTCGTGTATCCGATCGCCTTCCCGATCATGGGAATGGAATGAATCGCAGCAGCCAAGGACGGGCATGGGAAAAGATACCTTGTGTTTATCGAAAAAATAGAGGATGATACATGTAAAGTACAATATTGTATCATCCGAACAGAAAGATCAAGGAATAGTGCGGAAGATCAAGAAATGAACAGACGAATACGGAATTCAGTGATTCAGGTCAGAGGTCTCCGATGAGGTCCCTGACCCACGTGAGCACAGGGCTGTCTGGTCTCGATGAGATCATTGACTGGCTGCGTATTGGCGACAACGTTGTCTGGCAGGTTGATGACATCAGTGACTACAAGGGTATTGTCAGGCCGTTTGTTGAAGGTGCACTGGAGAGCAACCACAAGGTTGTCTACATGCGGTTCGCTCACCACGAGCCGCTCTTCAGCCCCCGGGAAAACCTCACGATCTACACACTGAACTCAAGCCTGGGGTTTGAGACCTTTTCGACGCAGGTCCACACGATCATCACAGAAGAAGGCCAGGGTGTGTTCTATGTGTTTGACTCCCTTTCCGATCTGCTTTCATCCTGGGCCACGGACCTCATGATCGGGAATTTTTTCCTCATCACCTGTCCCTACCTCTTTGAACTGAACACGATTGCCTACTTTGCCATTGTGAGGAACAGGCATTCGTATGCAACGGTCGCACGCATACGGGAGACCACCCAGGTGCTTCTGGATACCTACAACTGCGACGGTCAGTTCTATGTCCAGCCGCTGAAGGTGTGGAAGCGCTATTCTCCCACCATGTTCCTGCCGCACATGGAGAAGGGGCAGCAGTTCATCCCCATTACCAGCAGCGTGGATGCCGCAAAGCTCTTCACTCACATGTCGAGGTTTGCAGGCAGCTCCAAGAGGATCCTCGACTACTGGGACAGGCTTTTCATCAAAGCGGAAGACATGCTCTCGCGTGATACAGATCCGATGGCCAAGGCGAACATGGTAGAACAGCTCTGCGAAATCATGGTGACGAGAGATCCGCGGATGGCGTCCCTGGTCAAGGAACACCTGGTGCTTGAAGACATGCTCGACATCAAGGCCAGGCTCATCGGATCCGGGTTCATCGGCGGCAAGACCGTCGGTCTCCTGCTCTCACGGAAAATCCTGTCCAAAGATCTTGAGATCGATTGGGGCAGGCACCTCGAACCGCACGATTCATTCTATGTCGGGTCCGATGTGTTCTACTCCTACCTCGTGAATAACGGGTGCTGGAAATTACGCATGGAGCAGAAAACCGAGAAAGGATATTTCAACATCGCACCGGACCTGGCCGACCGTATGCTGTACGGCACATTCCCTGATGAGATCAAGGAACACTTTCTCCAGGTCATCGAATATTTCGGGCAATCCCCCATCATCGTCCGATCGAGCTCTCTCCTGGAAGACTCTTTCGGCAATGCATTCGCAGGCAAGTATGAGAGCATTTTCTGCGCGAATCAGGGGTCTCCGGAACAACGGTACGAAAAATTCGAAGAGGCGGTCAAGAGGATCTTTGCGAGCACCATGAACGAGGATGCCCTCATATACCGAAGGCAGCGTGGTCTGGAATTCCAGGATGAACAGATGGCCCTCCTGGTGCAGAGGGTGTCAGGGTCCTACAGGAAGCACTACTTCTTCCCGGATATCGGGGGCGTCGGCGTATCACACAACACCTTTGTCTGGAAAACGGGAATGGATTCCAGCGCTGGAATGATCAGGATGGTCTTCGGCCTGGGAACCCGTGCAGTGGACCGTGTCGAGGGAGACTATCCTCGTGTCGTGGCCCTCGACGACCCCCTCTCCAGGCCCTTCGCAGGAATGGATGAACTGAGGACGTTTTCCCAGCACAACGTCGATGTCATCAACACAATAGAAAATGTTCTGGAGACCAAGTCGGTCATGGATCTTGTGTCAGAACGTCTGGGTATACCCATGGAGCGCATTGCGCTGTTTGATGATGAAACAACCGAGCGCATCAGGGAACGTGGAAAAAGGAACCAGGAGGCATGGATCATCACCTTTGATGATCTTCTGACGAACTCCCTTTTCGTCGACATCATGCACAGGATGCTCAAACTCCTGGAAAAGCAGTATGCGTATCCGGTCGATATCGAATTCACCGTGAATTTTACGGATCAGAACGGGTTCCGGATCAATCTCGTCCAGTGCCGTCCCCTCCAGACAATCGGAGAGGAGAAACCCGTTATGTTCCCTGAACGTGTACCCGATGATTCGGTGTTCTTTTCCATGGAGGGAAATTTCATGGGTGGCAGCATCTTGCAGGACATTGAACGTCTGATATACGTTGAACCGGATGCCTACATGGCACTGCCCCTGCAGGAGAAGTACGAAGTCGCCCGCATCATCGGCAGGCTCAACCGGCAGATAACGGACCGGGAACACGAGCCTACCATGATCATGGGGCCTGGCAGATGGGGTACGACAACCCCGAGCCTGGGAATTCCCGTGCATTTCTCGGAGATCAACAATATAGCAGTCATGGTAGAGGTAGCTTCCATTGAAGGCAATTTCATGCCTGAACTTTCGTACGGCACCCATTTCTTCCAGGATCTCGTTGAGAACAAGATCTTTTTCGTTGCGATCTTTCCCTGGAAGAAGGGGGTAACGCTGCAGACACAGAAGATATCCGGATTCCGAAATGAGCTGGAGAAGGTCCTGCCTGAATCCTCCCAATATGCAGACGTGATTCATGTTCTTGATATCGGCGGGAAAGGCCTGCGGGTCATCGCAGATGTGGTGTCACAGAAAATCATGAGTTTCTTCGATGAGGATAAAAAGGAACAAGAGATATGATTGCGTTTACATACGATGATCTCGAGGTGCTCCACGATCTCGCTCGGATCCTGGCGACCCCGCTCGATCTCCGCGAGCAGCTCGAGAAGGTGCTCAATGAGCTCAGTGCACGAACAGGGATGAACAGAGGGATGATCTCCATCCTCGATCGTGACACGGGGGAAGCGGTCCTCGATGTGGCACACGGGGTGGATCTCGATGGTCTTCAGGTTACCTACAAGCCCGGAGAGGGGATTACCGGACAGGTGGCTCAGAGCGGGAAACCCATGGTGGTGAAGGACATTGGCAAGGACAGTGCATTTCTTGACAGAACTGGTGCACGCAGGCAGCTCAACAGATCGGAACTTGCGTTCATTTGTGTGCCGATCATCTATGATTCAAAGGTCATCGGAGTCCTGTCAGCGGACAAGGTGGCCGAAGAGGTGGATAACCAGGACTATGAGATCCAGGTGCTGTCGGAGGTCTCAGGGTTGATCGCCAAAGCGGTGCACATGCGAGCCATTGAAGAAGAAAACCGTCGATTGAGGAATATACTCGGGCGGTCGCAGCGGCCGTCCGAAGACATCATCGGAAATTCCAAGATGATGAGGGAGGTGTTCGGTCTCATCACCCAGGTGTCGGATTCAACAACAACCGTGCTCATCCATGGAGAAACTGGGACCGGAAAGGAACTGGTCGCGCGGGCCATTCACCGGAGCAGCCCCCGGTCCGGGGGATCCTTCATAGAGGTGAACTGTGCAGCAATGCCCGATACCCTGATCGAGAGCGAGCTGTTTGGACATGAAAAGGGGGCCTTTACCGGAGCGAACCAGCGAAGACACGGGCGGTTCGAAGAGGCAAACGGGGGGACCATCTTTCTCGACGAGGTGGGGGAACTTTCCCCCCTTGCCCAGGCCAAGCTGTTGCGGGTAATCCAGGAGCGGCAGTTTCAGCCACTCGGATCCACGCGGATCGTGAAGGTCAATGTGAGGATCGTCGCCGCAACCAACAGGGACCTGGAACAGGATGTTGCAACAGGAAGATTCCGTGCGGATCTCTACTATCGACTCAATGTGTTCCCCATCTACATGCCAACCCTGCGTGAGCGGGGAAGCGACATCATCCTGCTGGCCGACTACTTCGTGGAGAAATATTCGCGGCAGTTCAAGAAAACCATCACACGGATTTCCACACCTGCCATCGATGCACTGCTTGCCTATCACTGGCCCGGCAACGTCCGAGAGCTCGAGAACTGCATTGAACGTGCAGTACTGCTGGCAAGCGGTGATACCATAGACAGTGTGCACCTGCCTCCATCGCTTCAGATGAAGATCGCAAGCCCTGAAAAGAAGCGGCAGGGGAAACTTGCAAGCCTGGTAAACACCTACGAGCGTTCCCTGATCATCGATGCCCTGAAGGATGCGAAAGGAAATCAGAGCCAAGCAGCGAGGCTCCTGGGGACCACCAAACGGATAGTCCAGTACAAGATCGAAAAATACGGGCTCGATACCAGACGATTCAAGCCAAAGAAGAGCTGAATCCCTGAGAGTATACCTCTCCCTGGTTCAACAAAATTGTTTCAAAATACCCCTGATGAACAATATTGATCTGACCTCCAGCAGCTCGTTCAGGAATGCAGGATCGCGCAGTGCGGATGTATGCCTCATCATGTGAACATATAACATAAAGATATTTCATTCTATTTTTTCCGGACCACCCGGCTTCCCGTTCTGTTCTTTTCAGGTGGTACCCTCTGGCATACTTCTCGCTTTACTAGAGGTACGATACGGCAAGGAGGAACAAACGTGTGTCGCTTATTCGCCATCACTTCTGACGAGCCGCTTTCACCGATGGTGGCCATACGTGCACTGGACGTGATGAAGGAAGGCCACGACGGATCCGGTGTGGGAATCTTCATGACAGATCTCGGGGGTGATCTTGAGCCATTCAAGGGATCGCCAATACTGTCGGGCATCTTCTCCCAGGATGGGATCAAGAGACTTGACAAGTACATGATGGAACTCGGACTTCTGACAAAGTACAAATTCTCCATACGTCCGACCAGAAACCCTCCCGAGGGTACGCCAAAAAGGGATGTGTATCTTATACGCGTCTACGAATACCCGTACGAGTGGGAAGGACTTACAGACCAGGAGATTTCCGATCGACTCATGAAGATCAGAGTGGAACTCAGGAGAATGGGAGAAGAGGATGAATCCATGATGGTCTTTTCCTTCTGGCCTGACGTCATCATGATCAAGGAAGTGGGAGATCCCCTGGCCATTGCAGACTATCTCGGGCTCGATAGAAAGGGTCTCAAGGCAAGGATTATCCTGGCCCAGGGGAGACAGAACACGAATTATGCCATTACCCTGTACGCCTGCCACCCGTTCTTCCTCCAGGGATTTTCCACCATGACGAATGGCGAAAATACCGCATTCGAGCCCATAAAGGAGTTCCTCATGTCCAGAGATTTTCCCGGGTACATGGGGTATCAATCAGACTCCGAGGTTTTCACCCATATCCTCCACTATTCAGTCGACAGGCTGGGATTGAACCTGGAGTCCTACAAGCATATCGTTACACCGCTCAAGGATGAAGAACTCCTGAGACACCCTGACAGCACTTTCCTGAGGAGCATCAAGCACTCCATGAGGCCTCTGACTGTTGATGGGCCGAACTGCGTGATCGGGTGCCTGCCGGACAAGACCCTGTTCATGCTTCAGGACAGCAAGAAACTGAGACCCGGGGTCGTGGGGGGGAAACCCGGCGTGTTCGCGTTTTCCTCAGAGATGTGTGGCTTGGAGAAGGCGATCCCGAGGCGTGAAAAGAACTATGAGTTCCAACCTATGAAATACGACATAGCCTATGTGGATGCAGCACGGATGGAAGTCAAGCGATGGAATCAGTGGGAACCATGCACCCATCCACACTGAGCACCAAGGACCTGCGTTGGCAGATTCTCTGGGACAGGGAGAAGTGCACCCTGTGCGGGAAGTGCACGGCAGTCTGCCCGGTGCGGGCCATAGAACTCGGCGTACACCGCATGAGAAAAGTGGATGTCCACCTCGGTCTCGCGCAGAAGCCGGACACTGCCTACCAGGTCTACTACGGGATCACCCAGGTTACCGACCCGGCTTCTGCGTGCATGGGGTGCGGCATGTGCTCCATGGTCTGTCCGAATTCCGCGATCGTTCCTGTCCGCAACGAAGAGATGGACAAACTCCGGTTCCATATCAACACAGACGGATCACCACGCCGCAGGGGCGGGAGGCGGAATGCCCCTGAGAGCGTTCTCGACCGCATCAAGTTCGTGAGGATATCCATGCTCACCGACCCCGCACTCGACGCGGGCAGACATGAATTCGAACTGAGAACGCTCCTCGGGAGGATTCTCTCACCTGAGGAGATGCTCAAGAGATATCAGGCCAATGAATGGATTCCGCCGGTTCGAGAGATCTATCCCCTCATCATTGGAGGAATGTCCTTCGGCGCCCTGTCACCGAACATGTGGGAAGGACTCCAGATGGGAGTTGCATATCTGAACGAGGAAGCGGGTCTCCCGGTGAGGATATGCACCGGTGAAGGAGGATGCCCTCCGAGACTCCTCAGATCGCGTTTCATCAAGTACGTGATTCTCCAGATAGCCAGTGGGTACTTCGGGTGGGATGAAATTCTCCATGCACTGCCTGAGATGAAGGAAGATCCGTGTGCCATCGAGATCAAATACGGTCAGGGGGCAAAGCCAGGAGACGGCGGCCTGCTCATGTGGTACAAGGTCAATACACTCATTGCCGCCATCAGAGGGGTGCCCGAGGGGGTGAGCCTCCCATCTCCGCCAACCCATCAGACCAAGTACTCCATCGAGGAATCCGTGGCCAAGATGATTCAGTCCATGTACATGGCCTGGGGGTTCAGGGTTCCTGTTTATCCGAAGATTTCAGCTACCACCACTGCTCTAGCCGTGCTGAATAACCTTGCACGGAATCCCTATGCGGCAGGTCTTGCCATCGATGGGGAAGACGGGGGGACCGGGGCCGCATATAACGTGTCCATGAACCACATGGGACATCCCATTGCGAGCAATATCAGGGATGCCTACCTTACCCTGGTCAAGATTGGGAAACAGAATGAGATCCCGATTTTTGCAGGTGGAGGCGTAGGGAAGAACGGAAACCTGGCTGCGAATGCCGCTTCACTCATCATGCTCGGGGCAAGCGGGATCCAGGTCGGAAAGTACATCATGCAGGCTGCAGCAGGATGCCTCGGCTCTGAGAGTGATCGGTGCAATATCTGTAATATCGGACTCTGTCCCAAAGGCATCACCTCACAGGATCCGAGGATCTACAGGCGGCTCGATCCCGAGGATGTGGCACAGAGAGTCGTTGATGTGTTTATGAGTTTCGACACTGAACTCAAGAAGATTCTGGCGCCTCTGGGCAGATCGACATCACTGCCTATCGGCATGTCGGATGCGATCGGCATCGATGACTACCACACCGCCGAGCGGCTCAGAATCAGGTATGTGGTGTAACTGTGGAGAATGATGGATGAAGGTATCGAATGGGTCTGAAACAGGGGAGAACACTCGTGGATGAACATACCAGAATCCTCATCTCAGGGCAGGAAAACGGGATAAGAATTGAGTCCCGGGTCCTGGAAGAACGCCTTCAACGGGCAATCGAAAGCGGGTACCTGAATATCGAGGTGCAGGCATACGGACAGCACGGGATCGGGGGGAGGCTCTGGAATACCCGTGGCAGGGATGTGAAGGTGCATGTGTATGGGCTCCCGGGTCAGAGGATAGGGGCTATGGGCTCCCCGCACACCCTCATTGACGTGTATGGGCCTGCCTCCGATGATGTCGGTTGGCTCAATGCAGGTGCAACGATCATTATAAGGGGTGATGCGACCAACGGCATCGGCAATGCCATGGCACAGGGAAAGATATTCGTGGCCGGCGATATCGGTGCCAGGGGCATGACCATGACAAAGTGCAACCCCCGGTTTGATCCTCCGGAGCTGTGGGTGCTGGGTGGCGTGGGTGACTCCTTTGCTGAATTCATGGCAGGAGGTACTGCCGTCATCTGCGGGATCGGGTCACATTACAGGAAGAACATCCTCGGACAACGCCCCTGTGTTGGGATGGTGGGAGGAAGGATATTCTTTCGAGGCACTCAGAAGAACTACAGTGAGGCCGATGCCAAGCTCGTGAGGATATCAGAAGAGGAATGGACATGGTTGAGGGCAAACCTGGAAGAATTTCTCCAGGCAATCGGCCGTTTTGATCTGTACGATGTCCTGACATCTGATCGTTCTGGGTGGCAGCTCCTGGTTGCTCTTCAACCCGCGGAGAAGACCCTGGAGAAGAAGTTGCCCATGGGCAGATTCAGGCGAGAGATATGGGAGCGGGAGCTCGGAGAGGGGGGTCTCATCGGCGATCTTACCACGATCGACAGGAGCCCGGTCCCGATCATTCCAACCGGTGACCTCCGGAGGTTTATCCCGATATGGGAAAACCAGAAGTACCTCCCGCCGTGTCAGGCGAACTGTCCAACAGGCATACCGGTACAGAAACGCTGGGAGCTGATCCGATCGGGACAGCTCGACGAAGCGATCAATCTTGCACTCCGCTATACTCCTTTTCCTGCGACCGTATGCGGGTATTTGTGCCCGAATCTGTGCATGGAGAACTGCACGAGAGGGATGCAACACATGAACCCCGTTGATGTCTCCCTGTTGGGCAAGGCGAGCGTTGATGCACAGGAGCCAAGCCGGGCGGCACCAACAGGGAAAAAGGTAGCCATTCTCGGGGGAGGGCCGGCGGGATTGTCTGTGGCATGGCAGCTCTGGATGAAGGGACACGAACCCGTCATCTTTGACAGGACAGATACCCTTGGAGGGAAGATCAGGAGCGTCATTCCCTTCAGCCGGATCCCGGAGGATGTCTTCAGGAAAGAGCTTGCACGACTGACCGGGAAAATATCCCACGAAAGGATCTCCGGCGATTCGCTCTCCGAGAGAGAGTTTGTGGATATCCGTGATCGCTACGAGTTCACTGTCATTGCGGTGGGTGCACAGAACCCGAGAATACTGGAGATCAAGGGGCATGAGAATGCCGTTCCGGCAACCGAGTTTCTCAGACTGTCCAAGTCAAACGGCATCAAGGTCGGGAAAAAGGTTGTTGTGATCGGGGCAGGGAATGTGGGGTGTGACGTTGCGACCGAGGCACACAGGCATGGCGCTCGAGACATAACCCTGATCGATATTCAGAAACCGGCATCCTATGGACAGGAAAAAGAAGCTGCAGAGGCCATAGGTGCCCGGTTTCTCTGGCCGGTTCGAGCCCGGTCAATCTCGAAAAAGGGGGTGGGTCTCTCCGATGGGAGGATTCTCCCGGCAGGAACAGTGGTGATTGCCATAGGAGATCAACCCGATCTGAGATTCCTCCCGCCTGAGATAGATACAGACCATGGATTCGTTAAGGTGGATGAACACTACCAGACCAGCGATGCCAAGGTCTTCGCCATTGGAGACAGCGTTCGGCTCGGGCTGCTTACCGATGCGATCGGTGCAGGAAGGAAGGCATCGGATACCATCGATGCACGTCTCAGGGGCAGGGAAGAAACCTACGATCAGCTCCCTGTGATGAACAAGGCGCGGATCAGGCTCGAATACTACGACCCCACCCTCAGGGACTCTGAAGATGTTCTTCAGTGCTCTTACCAATGTGCTTCCTGTGCCGTATGCAGAGACTGCGGGTTGTGCGAGTCGCTCTGCCCCCAGCAGGCCATCTCCCGGAGGAGTCTTCAGCACGGGACGTATGAATATGTGGTTGATCCCGACCGGTGCATCGGGTGCGGGTTCTGTGTCGGTACATGTCCGTGCGGAATCTGGGAACTGAGAGAGAACGAGTCTCTCGAATGAGACGAACCTTGCCAAGGCAGGGAACACATACAAAATGCGTGAAGGAGAACGAGTATGCTGAAATGTGAGACGAAAGAGGATGTCATCAAGGCTGTGAAAGAACAGAACGTGAGCTTCATCCAGTTCTGGTTCACCGATGTGCTGGGCAGGCTCAAAAGCTTTAATATTACGCCGTCTGAGCTTGAAGAAGGGCTTTCGGAGGGGATGGGATTTGACGGATCGTCCATCGAGGGATTCGCTCGAATCCACGAGAGCGATATGATCGCCCTTCCGGACCCAACGACATTTCAGCTGCTCCCGTGGAGACCATCGGATTATCCGGTCGCGAGAATGGTCTGCGATGTCCTGAATCCAGATGGAACTCCCTATGACGGTGATCCGCGGTATGCATTGAAACGGATGCTGAAGAAGATTTCAGACAAAGGGTATACCTGCTACCTGGGGCCGGAGCTCGAGTACTTCTATTTTGCCAACGACATGAGCCCACAGATCCTGGACAAGGGCGGATACTTCGATGGTCTGCCCATCGACAAGGGACCGGATATGCGTAGAGACACCATCTTCTCCCTGCAGAAAATGGGCATCCAGGTAGAATACTCTCATCATGAAGTTGCCCCGTCCCAGCACGAGATCGATCTGAGGTATCAGGAGGCGCTCAAGATGGCCGATACGGTCATGACATACAGGACAGCAGTCAAAGAGATCGCCCGCAGGCACGGTGTATATGCCACCTTCATGCCGAAACCCATAGCCCGTGAGAATGGGAGCGGGATGCACGTCCACCAGTCACTGTTCAAGGGAAAAGAAAATGCATTTTTCGACAAGGCCGACAAGTATCACCTCTCTACGGTGGCCAAACACTACATAGCCGGCATCCTCACACATGCCCGGGAGATCACCGCGGTAAACAACCAGTGGGTCAACTCGTACAAGAGGCTTGTTCCAGGATATGAGGCCCCGGTGTACGTATCGTGGGCGCGTCGGAACCGTTCTGCCATGGTCAGGGTTCCCATGTACAAACCCGGCAAAGCAAATGCGACGAGGATCGAATTCAGGGCCCCTGATCCTGCCTGCAACCCGTACCTCGCATTCACGGTTCAGATTGCAGCAGGATTAAGGGGAATCGAAAAGAAATACCCGTTGCCCGAACCCATCGAGCAGGATATCTTCGAAATGCACGAGAAGGCCCGTGAAGATGCCGGGATCATCTCCCTTCCCGGCAATCTCTTTGAGGCAATCCAGGAGGTTTCGAAGAGTGAACTGGTAAGATCGGCCCTCGGTGATCACATCTATGAGAAATTCATAGAGAACAAGAAGAGGGAGTGGGACGCCTTCAGGATACATGTGAGCAAGTATGAGATTGACACCTATCTCCCTGTACTGTAGATCAGTGGCGAACCGGAAGGGGTGACCCCACCCCTTCCGGTTTGATCATGGAGACGGGCCATTCATGGGGGAATAGTGTCGTGGCGATGAACAGGAAGAAGTCGGCTGTCCTCGTTCTGGAAGATGGAAGCATCTTCCGGGGGTGGGTTTTTGCCGGGGATGGAACCTCGTTCGGAGAGGTTGTCTTCAACACCGGCATGACAGGATACCAGGAGATTCTCACTGATCCTTCATACAAGGAACAGATTCTCGTGATGACATATCCTCTCATCGGAAATTACGGCATCAACACTTCGGACATGGAATCTGCTCGTATCCATATGGAGGGGTTCATTCTCCGGGAGTACCATGATTTTCACAGCAACTGGCGGGCATGCACAACACTTCGGGCCTTTCTCGAAGATAACGGAAAGGTCGGCATCGAGGGAATAGATACCCGTGCCGTGACACGGAAAATCCGTACTGAGGGTGCCATGCGGGGCGTTGTTTCTTCAGCAGTCGATCACGTGGACGACCTTCTCGAACAGGTCAGGGCATACCCGGGCCTGATCGGCCGGGATATCGTCACCGAGGTCAGCTGCAGTCAACCCTATGTGTGGAACTGCGGGTCGATCAGCGAGGCGAGTTCATTCTCTCCAAAAGGAGAGCGTTTCCGGGTCGTTGTCCTCGACTACGGGGTCAAGTTCAATATCCTGAGGAGTCTCGAACAGAGGGGGTGTGAGGTCATCGTCGTTCCGGCGTCTACATCCTCCCATGACATCCTGCTCCTGGAACCTGATGGTATTCTGCTCTCCAACGGTCCGGGAGATCCGGCACCGTTGAAGAATCTTGTGGAAACCGTGAAAGATCTCCTTGGAAGTCAGCCTGTATTCGGTATTTGCCTTGGCCACCAGATATTAGGCCAGGCGCTCGGGGCACGGACCGAAAAGCTCAAATTCGGCCACCACGGGGTGAATCAGCCCGTCAAGAATCTCAAGACCGGAAGAATAGAGATTTCCTCACAGAATCATGGCTTCGTCGTGGTCACGGAGACACTTCCCGCGGATACTCAGATAACCCACATCAACCTGAATGACAACACACTTGAAGGCCTCTTTTACCCATCCATGAATGCGTTCAGCGTCCAGTATCACCCCGAGGCTTCCCCGGGGCCCTCTGATTCACGGTACCTGTTCGACACATTCATGGAGATGCTTTCACACCACAGAAAAAAATCTGGCCTGCAGGTACACTGAATGGCCATTAGCCCTGTGAGCCGAACGGTTCCCTGACGGCTTGAGGGGCCTGGAAGGAAAAGGGGACAGACATGAGGATTCTCAGAACACTACGCAGGTTCTTCAGCACATGGCGGGTCTATGTGGGGAGGAACCCCCACGCTCTGCCGGAACGTTCCATCATCCTCTTTCCGTACCAGCCATGTGTGCTCTTCTGCGGACTGGCTGGCCTCCTGATCATCAAGACGACAAACAAACACCGTGAAGAGGTATTTTTTGATAAGTTTTCCCGGTACACTGAAGCAATACGCTCAAACGGCATTCAGGATGTCATTTCGGGAAGGGTGTCTCCGGAAGACTACCTGAGCCCCACAGATCTTCAGAAATTTGAGAATGATCTCTACACCCTGAAACAGGATCCGTCAGCACAGTATCAGCTCTGTGTCAGCGACGGGATGGACAGACTCAGGAAGGTTCGAGAAGACCTCCAGTCCGTCATCGGTTCACAAGAGGCGCTTCTGGAGGACAATGCCGATCGATTCTCCTCCAGGGAAATCGAGATCATCACGTCCCGGCTCATTGTCCTGAAGGATATCTCCTGGGGCCTCAGCGAAGACCTCATGAAGAACCAGGATAAAATCCTGGATCTTGCAGGTTCAAGCACACTTCCCGGTCCCCTGTCGTTTTCCACGTATCAGAGAATCAATTTCTGCCTGAACGCCCTTGACAGGCTCGAAGTCAGGGGGAGAGACTCGTCCGGTGTCCAGATTGTGATCCGACTGGAGGGAGCGGATGCACTTTCCTCCCTGATGGCCCCCATCAAGGAAAATGGACTCTACGAGGAATTCATTCACCGGGCAAAACCCGGCGATCTCATGAACAAGTCAGTTCATGTTTCTGAGAACAGCCTCATATTCACGTACAAAACGGCACAGGTTACCGGGGATCTCGGCGTGAATACACAGAAATTGAGGGCCTTTGTCCAGTCGGATTCTCTCCTTCGATTCGTTCTCGAATCACAGGCACATACGGAACTCTTCCTTGCGCACACACGGTGGGCCTCTGTCGGGGCCATCAACGAGATCAACGCTCACCCTGTCAACAATTTTTCCGTGGATTCGGGAAGGAACGGCACATGGGAATTCTCAATCCCACTGAAGAATTATCCCTTTTACGGGAAAGGGTCTTGGGTCATCAATGTTGCACTCAACGGTGACATCGACAACTATCACAGCCTCAAGGATTCTCTTGAGATCGTTACCAAACTCGTTGATTCACGGGTGACCACGGACACAAAGGTCATTCCCCTGCAGGTTGAGCGGTATCTCATCGAGGGGCATGACCTGAAAGAGGCATTTAGGAGAGCGGTCAATGACTTCGAAGGATCTCATGCCATTGCCATGGAAAGCAATCTCGAGCCCGGCAAGCTTTTCCTTGCCCTGAAGGGCAGCGGTCAGTCAATCTATGTGGGTCTGTGCAGGAATCACTACATCCTGTCTTCCGAGGTATACGGCCTCGTGGAAGAAACACCATACTTCATAAAGATGGATGGAGAGAACTCTCGAAACGGAAAAAACTCCCAGTCCCAGGGCCAGATCTTCATCCTGCGGAACAACAATGGAGGAGGGCTCAAGGGTATCGAGGCGATGTACTACGACGGATACCCCCTGGAGCTGAGTGATTCGCATATCCAGAAAGCCGAAATAACGACCAGGGATATAGAC